>JADLKK010000024.1 GCA_016839025.1 Proteiniphilum sp. | reverse complement strand
TCAACCTGCAGCTGTTCGTGAACAACCTTTTCAACAAGGAATATGTGGCAAACGGATGGGCTGCCACCGACACCTTTGCCGACGGCAGCAGCATCCACTGGATCGGCTATTACCCCCAGGCCACGCGAAACATCATGGGACGCCTCTCAATTTCGTTTTAAATCAAGAATGATCCAGCAATTTATTTCTCATTGGCATCTTCTCTTCGACCCACTCCCGGTTTTCTCGCTATTTGATTTGAAACTCGCTGCGCTCAGATAACAAATCAAATCACGCTCGCTGCACCGGGTGGGTACCCCGAAGAGAAGCTGATATTTCGAAATAAATTGCTTTTCCATAATCAAACAGAACTGATATGCTAACCATCGAAATCATTGGCGCCGTTATCGGCCTGGTTTATCTGTACCTGGAGTATAAAGCCGACAAATGGCTTTGGCCGGTAGGGGTGCTGATGCCGGTGGTGTACATATGGATCTTCTACCAGAGCAAGTTTTATGCCGATATGGGAGTCAACATCTACTACTTCCTGGCCAGCATCTATGGCTGGATCCACTGGACCCGTCACAAAAAGGAGACAGAACAGGAGCTGCCAGTGACCCACACGCCACGCAGCTATGTTTTGCCCCTTGTCACTGCCGGAGTGATTCTGTTTGCCTTGATTGCATTTGTGCTCGTACGATTCACCGACAGCCCCGTTTCCATCGGTGACAGCTTCACCACCGCACTGAGCATTCTCGGCATGTGGATGCTGGCACGCAAATATGTGGAGCAGTGGGCGTTCTGGTTTGTGGTGAATATCGTCTCCTGCGGGCTCTACCTCTGGAAAGGGCTTTACCCTACCGCACTGCTCTTTGCCATCTACACGGTGATCTCGCTGTTCGGATACTTCAAATGGGCAAAAATGGCAAAAAACAAATGATCCTTTAACTGATCGATCATTATCCTGATATTTTCATCTCGATTGCAAATCAAAAATGAACATTTGTTCATAATAAAATACTATTGGCTATATTTGTAAAAAAAAGAGATGAAAATATCGATTCTTACCGACAACAATCCCGGAGGTAATACCGGTGCTGAGCATGGGCTATCCTACTTCATCGAGCATGAAGGCACAAAGATCCTGTTTGATACCGGACAGAGCGATCTCTTCCTGCAGAACGCATCCATCATCGGAATCAATCTGGAGGAGAGGGATCTGATTATCCTGAGTCACGGTCACTTTGATCACGGTAACGGACTGCCACATCTCCCTGGCGGCAAGCTGATCTGCCATCCGGGCTGTTTTGTGAAGCGATATAGAACCATTGATCACACCTTCATCGGTCTAAAGAACAGTCGGGATGAAATTGCTCAAAAATTTGATCTCACCACCAGCAAAGCACCTCTCCGTGTCAATGACACCATTCTGTTTCTGGGAGAGATCCCCCGCATAACCGATTTTGAATCACAACAAACCTCCTTCTCTTTTGAAGATGGGAGTCCCGATTTTATGGCAGATGACAGTGCCGTCGCATTGCAGACAGAGAAAGGATTGTTTGTGATCACCGGCTGCGGACATGCCGGGGTGGTCAACACCCTGGAGCATGCAAGAAACGTCACTGGTGAGCAGAAGATCTTCGGTATCATGGGTGGTTTTCATCTGAAGAAGCGGGATCAACAAACCATCGAGACCATTCACTACCTCAAAGAAAACAGAGTGGAGCATATCATCCCCTCACATTGTACCGCTTTGCCTGCGCTTGTGGCTTTTGCGGAGAGTTGTCAGATTCAAACAGTAAAAACAGGTGACAACCTCTCTTTTTGATCCGGCAGACTGCTATCAGCCCTGTTCTTGCGCAAGATCTCACCCATGGTCTCCTCACGGATGGGATGCACAGCACTCATATTGAGGATATCCTCCCTGGCATCGCCGGTGAATGGCAGCAATCCCACCGGCTGCTGCCGAGCGGGGAGCCCACTCAACCACCGTACGACATTGTAGCATCGCCTCCACGACCGACGGAATGCCAAACCCATCGATCACCTGCTTCATCCCATTCGTCTTCTACCGGATCCGTCTCTTCTTCTCATTCTCTCGCCTTGACCCTGGCCCTGGCCCATGCCTCTGCCGGCACCCTGCCGAAAAGGAGCATTCATCTCGGCTCCTGCAGGAGCATCAAGGTTGTTGGACTCTCTGTTCGACGGGTTACAACGTCCCCGTCCTCTTCCACTCATCGGGCCCTCGCCTTCGGGGCCTCTCCTGTTCATTCCTGGCATAATTTCCTTTTTTTACTTGTTTTGTCTGATCATTTGAATCACCTCTTCCACACTTCTCTGCCGGTCATCGAGCGGGGTCATCTCAATACCGAGCTGTCTCGCAACCGATGCTGCCTTGTCGCCCAGATGTCCGGTGATGATCTTTTTCTTGGTTGATGACAGAGATCGCCTTCAACGGCGACATACAAAATTACACAGCAAATGTAATGATCATATGTTCATTATGCAAATAAAATCTTCTCTTTTTTCATCCCACAAACAAAAAAAATGAAGGATGGCCATAAAACAGCTTACCAAAGGGGTTGAATTTCACATTTTTTGATTATTTTCGCAGTCGGTTACGAATCACAGTTTACTTCATACTGCTCTGCAGGAGAGCAAATACTGCGGCTTGCCTGTCGTTGGAGGGATAAACCTATCTTCCGGGGGATCAGCAGGGTAAATCAAAAAAAAACGATATGGAACAGAAACAGACGGTCGTCATGGGCGACAAACTCTATCGATATTTTTTTATCGGCGGCATTGTTACGGTCCTCACCCTGGGGTGCATGTGGGGCGCCATCAATCTCCTGCTGATCGGACGGGAACATACGTTTCACGGTATCGACTACTCCTGGGTACTGGCACATGGCCATGCCATGGTTTTCGGCTTCGTGGGCTTTTTCATCATGGGATTCAGCTACCATGCCCTACCCCGCTTCAAGGAAACCTCTCTCTGGAATCCCACCCTCGCCTTCTCAGTATTGCCCCTGATGGCAGTGGGTATGTTGCTACAGGCTGTAGCCCACGTGATCGCTCCAAGGCCTCCCTATCTGCCACTCGGTATCCTTGCTGGAACGATCCAGGTGGCTGCGGTACTGATCTTCGTGCAGGTCCTTCAACGCACCCTGGGGAAGAGCAAGGTGCAGCATCCGTTCGACCCATTTCTCAAGGCAGCACTGGGGTGGCTCCTGCTGGCAGTGATCCTCAATCCGCTGATCTTCACTCTCTTTGAGTCGGCACCCGACCAGGACTCCTTCCTGTTTCGCGTCTCCTCTTTCAATATCCCCTACCGGGATATCCAGATGCTCGGAGTTGCTGTGGTAATGATACTGGGTATATCACTGCAAATCCTGCCCCATGGCTATGGACTCAGACAACCCTCCGCCCGCTGGCGGAAATTCATCCTGTGGGGAACAAATGGAGCCATTATCCTGGGAATCGCTACCTTTCTGGGCGGTATGCTCACGGGGAATCACTGGTGGCACGCGGCCAGTGTCATCTCCTATCTGCTGTTGCTGACGATTGCCATCGGTACCCCCCTCCAGTACCGTCTTTTTGGAAAAAACAGGGGAAACAACAGCGACAGGGGCCTGAAATTCATCCGTGCGGCTTATGTCTGGCTGATCGTGGCAATGTTGTTGCTTGCCTTCGGACCCTTTTACATGTTTGGGATCTATCTTCCCATGACAGGAGGAGAAAATCCTTTTTCCCATGCCTATTTCGGGGCCTATCGCCATGCCCTTACCGTCGGTTTCATCACCATGATGATCGTAGGAGTTTCTGCCCGCGTGGTACCCCATTTCTCGGGAATCGATTCCGCAAAAACCCGGTCACTATGGCTGGTCTTCATCCTGCTCAACCTGGGCAACCTGCTGCGCATCACCTCACAAATCACCACTGATTTTCAGCCGGCAGCCTTTGACATCATCGGATTCTCCGGTTTTATCGAGGTGACCGCTCTTGCCATCTGGGGGGTAGATCTGATCGGAAACATCAGGGCAGGCAAGCGGGGAGGGCCGCTCTCGGTTCCGCAGGAACAGGAAAAAATATTGGACTAACTGCCGACAATCGCCTCCGTCAGCTCCTCCCTGGTAAAGCCCGCAAAGAACCGGCTGGTATCCATCCCCGAGAGCGCTGCCATCACTTCACCGGGCGCATACCTTACACCCTGAAGCTGCTCCTCCAGCGGCCCCAGGTCAGCCTCCCGGCCGAAGAAAGTGCCAAAGAAACGAATATCAGCAATGCGCCCCTTCCGCAGGTTCAGGAATACCTGCACTTTACCCCCTGCAAAACGACGCTCGCGAACCACCTCAGCCACCGGGTTGGATCCGAAGTTCCATTCCCAGTTACCGAACTTCTCACGGCGTACCTGCTCGATGGCCTGCAGCTCCCCGTCACTGAAATGATACTCCACCATCTCGGGGTAGCGTTGTTTCATGTGAGCCAGGATCCTGTCGGCGAACTGCCGCACGGTGATCCTCTCCGGCAGGTTGGGCAAGATGTTGTCCACACGGCTCCGTACCGACTTCACCCCTTTCGCCTCCACCCCCTCCCGTGAGCCATCCAGTGCCCGAGAGAGCACGCTCAGGTCGGTGTCGAACAGCAGGCAGCCATGGTGCATCACCCGCCCTTCGTGATAAGCCTGAGCATTGCCACAAATCTTCTTCCCGTCAATGGTGATGTCGTTGCGGCCGGAGAACTCGGCCCTCACCCCCAGTGTGCCCAATGTCTCGATCACCGGTTGCGAGAAGGTTTTGAAGTCGAACGACTCCTCCCCCTCCCCTTCGTCGGAGATGATGGTGTAGTTGAGGTTGTTCAGGTCGTGGTAGACCGCACCTCCTCCGGTAATGCGCCTCACTACGTGTATCCCCTGTTCCCTCACATAATGACTGTTGATCTCGGCCAGGGTGTTCTGGTTCTTGCCTACAATGATAGCCGGCTCGTTGATCCAGAGGATAAAGATCTTGTCAAACTGTCGCAGCTGCTTGAAACAATACTCCTCCTGCGCAATGTTGTAATCCGGTTTGTGGCTGTTGCTGACGATATAGATCATCGTTATGTTAGTATGTTATTACGTTGTTAGGTTAATCCCGAAATTTCGAAAGCGGGAGAGCTATACACCTAAAAACGGTTATACCTGCAAAGATGAAAAAGAAGACCGATTATCCACCCTACAAAAGTGCCAACCGGTCTTCTTCCAAATATATTTGATCAATCAAGTCTCTGCGGGTGAAGGAATCATTTCTTTTTCTTTGGAATATGGACCGCTTCACCCAGTACATCATTGAACGCTTCAATCAGCGCTTCCGAGTAGGTGGGGTGTCCGTAGATGGTATTCACCGCCTCATTCACGGTAATCTCCATCTCCATGATAAGCGATGCCTGGGTAATGATTTCCGCTGCAGAAGGACCAATGATATGGACACCCAGCACTTCACCATAACGATTGTCGGCAATCACCTTCACGAAACCAACCGCGTCACCCGAGGCGAGTGCCCGCCCATTGGCGGCAAAATGGAACTTGCCGATACGGATATCTTCGTATTTCTCCCGTGCCTGCTCCTCGGTCATACCCACCTGGGCCACCTCGGGAGAGGTGTAGACCACGGAGGGTGCCGAAAGCAGGTTCACCTTGCGGTGATTGCCTTTCACCGCATTCTCGGCAGCCACCTCACCCATGCGGAAGGCGACGTGTGCCAGCATCTTGATGCCGTTCACATCGCCGGGGGCGTAGATGCCCTTTACACTGGTCTCCATATACTCGTTCACCTTGATCTTACCCCGTTCAATCTCGGGCTTCACCTCACCCAGTCCCTCCAGATCGGGTGTACGACCAATGGAGATGAGCGCCTTGTCGGCGATCACCGGATCCTTGCCCTCGATACGAATCTCCAGCTTGTCACCCTTGTCCACGATCTCGGTGATGCGGGTGGAGGTCATCACCTCTATCCCTTTCTTCTTCATGTGGCGGAGCAACTCTGCCGACACCTCCTGGTCGAGCGTGGGTACGATGCGATCCATCATCTCGATGATGATCACCTTCGATCCCAGACCCGCGAACGACTGTCCCATCTCGGTACCGATCACGCCTCCACCGATCACGGCAAGTGTACCGGGTACCTCTTTGACGGCCAGCAGTTCATCGCTGGTGAGTACCTTTTTGCTCTCGATGCCCGGGATGTTGATCCTGGAGGCTTTTGAACCGCCCGCCAGAATGATCTTATCCGCCTTGATGATCTGCGAGTCGTTCACCACCACGTCGTGGTTCTTGTTGATGCGTCCCACACCCTGGTAGATATCCACGCCGTTGCTTTTGAGCAGGGAAACGACGCCGCTGGTGAGCTTTTTCACCACGCCGTTCTTGTACTCCTGCACCTTTTCCATATCGATTCTGATCATGGTGCTATCGATGATGATACCCCTCGATGCCGCTGCCTGGATATGCTCGATGATCTCGGCATTCTTCAGGTAGGTCTTGGTGGGGATACAGCCCACATTGAGGCAGGTGCCACCAAAAGTACCCTTTTCCACGATGGCCACCTTGGCACCCAGCTGCGCCGCCCGGATGGCAGCCACATAACCGGCGGGACCGCCACCGATCACTACCACCTGATAGTTGTCTTCCAGGCGGATCATCCGCTTCTCCTCATCGCTCTCCTTCGCTCCGGTATCTTCAATTACCTCCGGCATCAGTGTCTCTACCGATTCGTTCTCCGAACCGATATAGCCAATCACCTCGGTCACCGGCACGGTTTCACCGTCCTGGTGTACGATCTTCAGCAGGATACCGGTTGCCTCAGCCTCGAGCTCCATACTGGTCTTGTCGGTCATGATCTCAAGGATGATCTCCCCCTCTTTGACGGGATCGCCCTCTTTCTTCAACCATTTTACTATTTGCCCCTCGGTCATGTCGATACCAGCCTTGGGCATGATGATTTCAAAAGCCATATTTCTGTTTTTTCTTGTTTATATCAAAAGGGTCATCGGGTTCTCCAGCAACGCTTTCAGGTCGGTCATGAATTTGGCGGCGGTGAGGCCGTCAATGATCCGGTGGTCGCTGGTGAGGCTCATCTTCATGATGGGACGAATCGCCGCCTCACCATTTACGGGTACAATCCGCTCCTGTGTGGAAGCCACACTCAGGATGGCAGCATTGGGCTGGTTGATGATGGCAGTGAACTCATCCACGCCATACATCCCCAGGTTGCTGATCGAGAAGGTACTCCCCGCCTGTTCATCGGGCAGCAGCTTCTTGGAGAGGGTGCGTTCCGTGAGATCCTTGATGGCCACCACGAACTCGCTCAGGCTCATCCTGTCGGCATTCTTCACTACCGGTACCAGCAGACCCTCATCCATACCAACCGCCATCCCCAGGTTCACATAGTTGTGGTAGGTAATCTCGGTCCCCTCCCTGTTGAGGCTGGCGTTGATCTGCTTGTGTTTCATCAGCGTCTTCACCACCGCCACGGAGATCAGGTCGGTCACTGTCAGTTTCTTCCCCGTTTTCTCCTTGACAGGTTCGATGAGCTGCTTGCGCAGGGCCAACAGATTGGTCATATCCACCTCCCAAGTTTGGATGAAGGAGGGGATGCCGAAGTAGCTCTCCATCATCCGCTTGGAGATGATCTTCCGCATCTGCGTCATCGGCACGGTCTCGCTGCTGCCCGCAGATACGGCAGCAGCTGCCGTAGCGACACCCTTGGATGGTTCCGGTACAGCGGCCTGTGGTACCACTGCCGCCGGCTTGGGTGGTGCGGCTGCCACAGCAAGATTGTCGCGCGTCAGCATCTCCTTGATCTGCGGATCGGCGATCAGCTGTAGCACATCCTCCTTCATGATCTTATGATTGTGACCACTTCCTTTAATGCCTTTCAGTTCAATATGATGTTCGTCGGCAATGCGGCGGGCCAGCGGGGAGACATGAATCTTCTCCTCGTAGTTGAAGCCTGCGATGTCGTCGCGATGAATGCGTCCCTTGTAACCGGAACCGGTCACGTTGGTCAGCTTCACCCCGAGCCGTCTCGCCAGTGCTCTTGCCGCCGGTGTTGCCCTTAGTTTGACTGTTTCCATGCCATCCCTGTTTACCGGTTGTTGACTAGCTTAAGAATGTATTTCTTGATGCGTTCCACACTGGGAATCATGGCTGCCTCAAGGGTCTGGTTGTAGGGGATGGGCACATCCTCGCCTGCCAGGCGCAGGATGCGTCCGTCGAGGTAGTCAAAGGCATCGCTCTCAGCGATCATGGCAGCCACTTCACCGATAAAACCGCCCGTTTTGTGGGCATCGTTCACCAGCAGCACCTTGCCGGTCTTCTTCACCGACTCCAGCACCGCCTCCTTATCAAGTGGCTTGAGCGTGCGCAGGTCAACCACCTCCACACTCACACCCTCGGTTTCCTCCACCTCTTTCGCAGCCTGCATCACCCTCTCGAGCATACGACCGTAGGTGATCACCGAGACATCCTTTCCCTCCTTCTTGATGTCGGCCTTGCCGAGGGGCAACACGAAGTCGGGATCAAGAGGCACCTCCCCCTTCATGTTGAATTGTGCCTTGTACTCGAGAAAGATCACCGGGTTGTTGTCACGGATGGAAGCTTTCAAGATTCCCTTCACATCTGCCGGAGTACCCGGGGCCACCACCTTCAGCCCGGGGATATGGGTAAACCATGCCTCAAGCGACTGTGAGTGTTGTGCGGCAGAACCTACCCCCCCACCGGCGGCACAGCGAAAGACGACAGGAATCTGTCCCTTGCCACCGAACATATATCTTGTTTTGGCAGCCTGGTTGACAATGTTGTCCATCATGTAGACAATGAAATCCATGAAGGTGACATCCACAATGGGACGCATGCCGGTCATGGCAGCACCGATGGCGGCACCGGAGATGGCATTCTCCGAGATGGGGGTGTCGCGCACCCGTTCCTTGCCAAACTCTTCGAGCATCCCGACCGAGGTCCCGAAGTCCCCTCCGAAGATCCCCACATCCTCACCCATGAGGAATACGTTTTCGTCGCGCCGCATCTCTTCCGACATGGCCATGATGATGGCGTCGCGTACGGACATGATTTTCGTTTCTTTTTCCATTGATTGATTATCGTGTGCTGTTGTTTTAATCTGCATAAATATCTTCGAAAGCCGACTCCAGAGTGGGTTCGGGACTGCTTAGTGCGAATTTCACCGACTCCTCCACCGCTTCCAGGGATGCGTCGTTTAGCCCATCCAGTTCCGCTGCTGTGGCAATCTCGCTCTCGATCAGGTAATCGCGGAAACGGGCAATCGGATCCTTCTTCTTCCACTCATCCACCTCCTCCTTGGTGCGGTATTTGCCCGGGTCGGATGTGGAGTGCCCCAGCCAACGGTAGGTGACCGCCTCCACCAGTACCGGACCGTTGCCCTCACGCACATACTTCACGATCTCCTCAAATTTGTGGTAGACGGCAAGCAGGTCATTGCCATCTTCAATGAAGTGCCCGGGAATACCATAGGAAGCTGCGCGCTGGTAGTTGTAGTCGATGTTGATCACATCCTTGATGGGGGTACTGATTCCATACATGTTGTTGATGGAGTAGAAGATCACCGGCAAGTTCCAGATCGAGGCCATGTTCATGGTCTCATGAAAAGTGCCCTCATTGACAGCACCGTCGCCGAAGAAACAGACCACAATCTTACCGGTCTTCTTCATCTTTTGTGTGAGCGCCGCGCCAATAGCCATACCCATCCCCCCCCCCACGATGCCGTTGGCACCCAGGTTGCCATTGTCCAGGTCGGCAATGTGCATGGAACCACCCTTCCCCTTACAGGTACCGGTAGCCTTACCCATGATCTCGGCCATCATCCCGTTGAGGTCAATCTCCAGGGCAATGCTCTGACCGTGCCCCCGGTGGTTGGAGGTGATCAGGTCAAAACCCTTCTCAATGGCGGCTACCGCCCCCACGTTAGCCGCCTCCTCGCCAATGGAGAAGTGGGTCATTCCGGGAATCATGCCTTTTTTCACCAGTTTATTTACCTTGCTGTCAAAATTGCGGATATCCAGCATCAGCCGATGCATATGCAACATCTTTCCTTTCGACAAATTCCTCTTAGTTGATTTTGTTTTCGCCATAGCAGCTTCCTTAAATATATTTTGTTGTAGTTTTCTACATAATTAGAATGAGTCTACATAACAACGATTTTTCAAACTTATTGTTTGAATGAGCGTGATTTTTATACTTTATTAAATTTTAAACATGCAAACCCTTTCCCCTCACTTTCAGATGAGAGAAGAAGGAGAGGGTAGAAAAAATGTGGTACAAAGGTATACATTATTTGCGATATTTTTATCGGAAATAAAAAAGATTGCCTATCTTTGGTGCGACAAAAGCAAAAAAATGTTTTCAAAGGCGTGTGAATACGGAATCCGTGCGGTGCTCTACATTGCGGCCCAATCCCTTAGAGAAAAAAGGGTAAAGATCGGAGATATCGTACAGCAGACCGGTTCGCCTGAAGCGTTCACCGGCAAGATCCTGGGTCTGCTCTCAAGGCAGGGACTGGTAGACTCCTATACGGGGCCGGCCGGAGGCTTCGAGATCAAAAAAGAACAGATACGGCTCATCTCCATCGAGCAGATCGTACGGGCTATCGACGGAGATCAGTTTTTTGAAGGATGTGCCATGGGACTTTCCCATTGCGACGAGAAAAACCCCTGCCCCATGCACCACTCGGTGGTGAAGATCCGGGAGAACATGTTCCAGGTGTTGAAACATACCACTCTTTATGACCTGGTAACCAAACAGGAAAATTTGGAGTTGATATTGAAGCGTTAATTTTTTGCCTTCATTTACGACTTTTTTATCGTAATTAGAAAATACGGATTGGTCGGATGTAAACCATAAACAAACGATATATATGTACCCATTGCAGCAAACCATCAAACAAGCCACCCTGCCGGTCACCTTTCTCTGGATCGGATTTCAGAAAGAAGCGAGATAAACCAATCAATCATCCATTAACAAAAAACGACCTATGACACAGAAAAAACTTTGGATTGCATTCAGCTTGGTGGTCGGCATCTCCTTTGCCGTCCTGCTCTATTATGGCAACCAGATCTATCAGCAGGCACCGCCCGTACCGGAGCGGGTCACCAATGAGAAGGGAGAACTGCTCTTCACCGGTCAGGAGATCAAGGAGGGCCAGAACATCTGGCAGAGCATCGGTGGCCAGGAGGTGGGCAGCGTCTGGGGACATGGCGCCTATGTGGCACCCGACTGGACAGCCGACTACCTGCACCGCGAGGCACAGTACCTGCTCAACCGCTGGTCACAGGAGGAGCAGGGAAAAACATTCGACCAGCTCTCCAAGGTGGAGCAGGCAGCCATGGAACGTCGCCTGCAGGAGTTTCTGCGCAAGAACAGCTACGACGAGGCGACCTCAACCCTGGTGATTCACAGCCAGCGGTATGACGCCTTCCGGGAGCTCTACAACCACTATGCCGGTCTCTTCATGAATGACCCGGCACTCGATGAGCTGCGTGCCGACTATGCCATCGCGCGCAACAGCATCCGCTCGGAAGAGCGGATGGAGAAGATGGCGCAGTTCTTCTTTTGGGCCTCCTGGGCCTGTGTTACCGAGCGGCCCGGGTCGGAGGTCACCTATACCCACAACTGGCCACCCGACGAACAGATCGGCAACGTAGCTACCAGTGATCTGGTGTTGTGGACCGGCTTCAGCATCATCATGCTGCTGGTGGGTATCGGCATCATGATCTTCCTGCAGGCACGCACACGCGAGGAGGAGATCCTCAAGCCTGTCACCGACCCACTGATGAACCAGACCATCACCCCCTCCATGTGGGCGGTTAAGAAATACTTCTGGGTGGTGAACCTGCTGATTCTGGCCCAGGTACTGCTGGGGGTGATCACTGCACACTACGGCGTGGAGGGTGACGGATTTTACGGCATCGACATCGCCTCCTTCATCCCCTACTCCATCACCCGCACCTGGCACATCCAGCTAGCCATCTTCTGGATCGCCACCGCCTGGCTGGCCACCGGACTCTACATCGCCCCGTCACTGAGTGGCAGGGATCCGAAGTACCAAAAACTGGGAGTCAACATCCTCTTCGGTGCTCTGCTGATCGTAGTGGCCGGCTCCCTGATTGGACAGTGGTTCGGTGTGATGCAGCGGCTCAACCTGGTCAACAACTTCTGGTTTGGACACCAGGGATACGAATATGTGGATCTGGGCCGTTTCTGGCAGATCCTGCTGGTAGTGGGACTCTTTCTCTGGCTGACACTGATGGTACGTCCCATTCTGCCGATCATCCGCAAGGGAACCTCCGAACGGGGACTGCTGATTCTCTTTCTTATCTCCTGTGCCGCCATAGCCCTCTTCTACGGGGCAGGGCTGATGTGGGGCCGCACCACCAATCTGGCAGTTGCCGAGTACTGGCGCTGGTGGGTGGTGCACCTCTGGGTGGAAGGCTTCTTCGAGGTGTTTGCCACGGTGGTGGCTGCCTTCCTCTTCACCCGCATGGGGCTGCTGGGGATCCGTTCTGCCACCAACAACGTGCTGTTCGCCACCATCATCTTCCTCACCGGCGGTATCCTGGGCACCTTCCACCACCTCTACTTCACCGGCACACCCACCGGAGTCATGGCACTGGGCGCAACCTTCAGCGCACTGGAGGTGGTTCCGCTGGTGCTGATCGGCTTCGAAGCCTACCACAACTACCGGCTGAGCAGAGCCACCGAGTGGCTCAAGGATTACAAGTGGCCCATCTACTTCCTGCTCTCGGTCTCCTTCTGGAACTTCCTGGGTGCCGGCATCTTCGGCTTCATCATCAACCCACCCATCGCCCTCTTCTACATGCAGGGGTTGAACACGACACCGGTACATGGCCATGCGGCTCTCTTCGGCGTCTACGGCATGCTCGGCATCGGCCTGATCCTCTTCGTGCTGCGCAGCATGTATCGCAAGCAGCAGTGGAACAACAAGCTGATCAGCTTCACCTTCTGGTCGCTCAACATCGGGTTGTTGCTGATGGTGGTGCTGAGCCTGTTGCCGGTGGGCCTGATGCAGACGGTGGCCAGCGTGAAGGAGGGAATGTGGTATGCCCGCTCGGCCGAGTTCATGCAGGAGCCGCTGGTCAACACCTTCAAGTGGATGCGCACCATCGGTGACACCATCTTCGCGGTGGGTACGCTGACTCTCTTCTGGTTCGTCTACCGGCTTACCATACTGAAAAAATAGCCATTCGCGTTTTCCCTGTTTTGTAGACAGCCAGATTTTACGAACATGCAAAATGATACAGATGAGTAATTCACCGGGGGGGCTGCTTCAGCCGACAGTGCAGCGAAGCATCCCTCCCACAAACACTGACAACAATGGAAATCAACACAGAAAGCAATATCGGAGCTATCGTGGCAGCGAACTACAAGACAGCCGCGGTATTCAAAAAGTATGGAATCGACTTCTGCTGTAATGGCAACCGCACCATCGGGAATGCCTGCAGCAAGAAGCAGAGCGGCCCGGAACAGCTTATCCGGGAACTGGAGGAGGTGGTGACGGAAAAAAGCAACGACGGGATCGACTTCCAGTCATTCCCGCTCGACCTGCTGGCCGACTACATCGAGAAGACCCACCACCGATACGTAGCACAAAAGATCGGCGAGATCACCCCCTTCCTGCACAAGATTGTGCAGGTACATGGAATGAATCACCCCGAGCTGATGGAGGTGGAACGACTCTTCCTGGAATCGGCAGGTGACCTGTCGGCGCATCTGAAGAAGGAGGAGCTGATGCTCTTCCCCTACATCCGCGGTTTGGTAAAGGCTGCCCTCAGTGGTAGCAGCAGGCCGAAAAGTGTGATCGGCACGGCTGCAGGCTATATCGCCGAAATGGAGAAGGAGCATGACGCTGAGGGAGAGCGGTTTCGCACCATCAGCGCCCTGACCGGTCAGTATACCCCTCCGGAAGATGCCTGTGGCACCTACCGAGTCACCTTTCGTATGCTGGAGGAGTTTGAGGAAGATCTGCACCGTCACATCCACCTGGAGAACAACATTCTCTTCCCCAAATCGGTGGAGTTGGAAGAGCGGCTACCCATTGATTGACTGCCAGAGATAAATTCAGGCGTGCGATTGCAGGCCGGTTGCTGCATCTTTCGTACCTTTGCCACAAAACAGCGCATCGATGAACGATCCAGAACCCCTATCCGCCCTGATCATCGCCAACGGTCGTTACCCGGAGCATCCCCTGCCGCTCTCCCTGATCAGCAAGGCGGCCTTTGTCGTCTGCACCGACGGGGCAGCCAACGACTTTATTGCACGTGGTGGGCTACCCGATGCCATCGTGGGCGACTGCGATTCCATCTCACCGGAGAACAGGAAACGCTTCGCAGCGATCATTCATCCCAACTCCGACCAAGAGACCAACGACCTCACCAAGTCGGTGCACTACTGTGTAGCCCGGGGACGAGAGGAGATCGTGATCGTGGGTGGTACCGGTAAGCGGGAGGATCACACCCTGGGCAACATCTCCCTGCTGGCAGAATACCGGCAGATTGCCCGGGTGGTGATGGTCACCAACTGGGGTCTATTCACCCCCATTGCCGAAAACACCACCTTTCATAGCTTTCAAGGGGAGCAGGTGTCGCTCTTCGCCATCGATCGGGTCGCACTGACCACCCATGGACTGAAGTACCCATTGCAGCAGAGAGTGCTGACAAACTGGTGGGAAGGCTCTCTCAACGAATCGCTGGGAGATCGTTTTACAATTGAAACAGAAGGAAGGATCATTGTTTTTCAGGCGTTTGCATGATCCGGCTGGCAACCATTTCAAACAGGATCCACGCATCAGCTCAGCTCCCGCAGAATATCGAGCGATTTGAGGGGAGGAAAGTCGTAGGTGTGCAGCCGATAATATTCCAGCAGATAATCGACGATCACGTTCCGCTGGGAGCGTGTCAGACGAAAGAGGTGCATATTGCCATAATGCATCCGCTGCAACTGTAACAGAAACGCACTCTGCTCCCTGTTCAGGTAGTGGGTATGCAGCGGTGCATGAGTGGTGAACTCACCCTGCATCAGATCAAAATATCCGCAGTGACCTGCACCGTTCATATTAGGAAGAATACCCAGGTAACGGTTCAACCCAATCATAAAGGCCAGGTGAAAATTTGCCACCCCCCGGTTGGCCGCATCAAGGGTCTCTACCGAGTTCTTCAGGTATTCGAACAACAGGCCATTATGATCCGACTCATGCAGCAAACGGCTGAGCAACTCCGCCAGAAAGAAGGTGAGCGAGATCCTGGTCATCTGGCTGCTAAGGTTGTTAAGGGGAAACTGCCTCGAGGCGTCCCGGATGCGTTGCAGGTCACGCAACGGCTTATGTTCCACCTCCAGCCAGAGCACCGTCAGCGGGGTGAACAGTGAAGGGGTGAACCGTGGCCTTCTCCCCCTCGACCGCGGCAGAAGATAAGAGACCTTCCCGAAATCCAGCGTGAAAAGCTGCGTGATGGCATAGGTGTCGCTATAGGGGATGGTCGATAGAACGATGCCTTCGGTTTTATGAAGCATGCTTTCGGTTTGACGTTTGACATTCACGGTTTGAAGTTCGATGTTGCATACCATGTCCCGACACTGTGAACCATGAACCAAAAACAAAAATAACCAATTCCGTGTATCCTGACAAAAAAACGCCCCGGAATGAACCGGAGCGTTGTTACATCTATTATAATGCACCCGATGATTAATAGAGTTTCTTTTTAATACGGGCAGCTTTCCCACGCAGTTTGCGCAGATAGTAGAGCTTGGTTCTGCGCACCTTACCCTGGCTGTTGAGGGTGATCTCCTCGATAAAGGGAGAGTTCATCGGAAAGATACGCTCCACCCCAATGTTATCCGACATTTTGCGAACAGTGAATCGTTTCGCATCACCGTGGCCGGAAATCTTGATCACCACGCCGCGATAGAGCTGGATACGCTCTTTGTTTCCTTCGGCAATGCGATAGGCCACCGTAATGGTGTCACCGCTCTTGAAATTGGGAAATTCCTTCTTTTGCTGCGCAAAAGAGGCTTCCGCTACTTTGATTAAGTCCATCGTATGATAAGCTTTATGTTAATAATTAACCGGTGTAAACGCAATGTAACGGTACAGTGACCGACAGAGATTACGCAAAGCGGACGCAAAGGTAACAAATTCAAATGAAAACACCATACAAATAACCAATTAATCCACATTTTTTGTCTCACCCTTGATGCAATGAGGAAAAAAGCCTATTTTTGGGCTGCGTAACAAACGCGTCGGCTTACCCAACCAACGATGAGCAAAAGACTTCTACTTCTTTCCATACTGTCCGCCACCCTGCTGAAGATCCCGGCACAGGTGCCAACCACTCTCTTCGAGCAGGCAGATAACCAGGAGATGAACCGGTGGGTGGACTCGGTCTACGCCATCCTCTCCACGGAGCAGAAGATCGGTCAGCTTTTTATGCCGATTGTGGAGACAGGCAGCGGATGGAAGAACCGCATTGCAGGATATATCGCCAATCAGAAGATCGGGGGAGTGCTTTTTTCCAAAGGGAGACTACGCAACCAGGCCGACGTGACCAACTATGCACAGAGTCTCTCACCGGTACCGCTGATGATCGCCCTCGATGGCGAGTGGGGCCTGGCCATGCGTCTGACCGATGCCACCCCCTACCCGCGCAACCAGGTGATCGGAGCGATACAGGATGAGGAGACGATACAGCTTTATGGCAACGAGGTGGCACGTCAATGCCGCGAGATGGGTATCCATGTCAATTTCGCCCCCTCGGTCGATGTTCATACCAATCCTTCCAACCCGGTTATCGGGAGCCGCTCCTTCGGCGAGAACCCACAGAGGGTGGCCCGCCAGGCAATAGCATATGCCAAGGGATTGGAGGAGAACGGCGTAATGGCGGTTGCCAAACATTTCCCCGGTCACGGTGACACCCGGGAGGACTCACACCATACCCTGCCATTGATTGCCCACGATGCAGCACGACTCGACTCGGTAGAGCTACACCCCTTCCGGGAATATATCCAGGCCGGACTGTCGGGTGTGATGACCGGACACCTTGATGTACCGGCACTCGACACAAGGGGATTGCCATCCACGCTTTCGCCGGAGATCGGCATCGGTTTGTTGCGCAAAGAGATGGGATTCACCGGTCTCACCTTCACCGATGCAATGGCCATGAAAGGGGTCTCAGACCAGCCGGATGCCAGCGTGAAGGCACTGTTGGCCGGTAACGACATCCTGCTGGGGGTGACCAACCTTCCGAAGGTGTATGCCGAGGTGATGCAGGCAACAGAAAGGGGTATCCTGTCAGCAGAGATGCTGGAGGAGAAGGTGCGGAGGATTTTGTCTTACAAGTATATACTCGGACTGGATAGCATACCCCCCATCGATCATGCCCGGGTACACAGCCGGGTAAACACTCCCCGCGCAGAGTGGGTACAGCGAAGGATTTACGACAAGGCAATCACCCTGCTGAGAAATGAGAATGACCTCTTACCTGTCAAAGGACTGGAGAAGATGCGGATCGCATCTGTCGCAATCGGTGCCCGCAAGGATAACCTGTTTCAGCGTTACCTCAACAAATATGCGGAGGTAGCTACCTTCACCGCCCCCACGGCAGCAGCGGCATCACAACTAGAGGAGTTACAAGCCTACGATTTGATCCTTCTCTCCCTGCATCACGACAAGATCAATGATGTAGCGAAATTACAACAGCTGACACAATCGAAAAAGTGCGCCGTGGTGCTCTTCACCCCACCCGCACAGTTGAACCATATTGCAGGCACACTATCAGGTTCCGCAGCACTCCTATTGGCCTACGATGCAACGGAAGCCGCACAGATCAGCGCTGCTCAGGCTCTCTTTGGCGGCATCGCCCTCACAGGGCGTTTACCGGTATCCGCGGGCGAATACCGCGAAGGAACAGGAGTGGAAACCGAAAAGGTGCGACTGGGCTACTCCCTGCCAGAAGAGGTGGGGATCACATCGTTGAAGCTTGAGGGAATAGAGCAGATCGCGCTCGAGGGGATCCGTCAGAAGGCCTACCCGGGTTGTCAGATCCTGGTGGCCAAAAACGGAGTGGTAATTTACGAAAGAGCTTTCGGCAAGCTGGACTATGGTGATGCGGAAGAGGTTACAAATGAGACCATCTACGACCTGGCATCGGTAACCAAGGCGACGGCGACGCTACCGGCAGTGATGAAGCTGTTTGATGAGGGAAAGGTACGCTTGCAGGATCCCATCAGCAAGTTTGTGGCAGAGACAAGGGGGAGCGACAAGGCATCTGCTACCATCCGCTCACTGCTTTTTCACGAAACGGGTATCACATCGTTCATCCCCTACTACACCAGCGCGATCGATCCCTCGAGCTATGAAGGTCCGCTATTTGGCCGCCGTTCCCCAATCTACCATGTCCGCTATGCGGAAGCCTGGGCGCGTACCGACTACTCCTTTCTGCCGGAGCTGATCGCCACAGAACGTACCGAACAATTTCACCTGCCCGTTGCCGAGGGACTCTATGCCAGTGACAAAATGCAAGAGAGACTGCTTCGGGACGTGATCGCCTCACCGCTCCGGCAAAAAGGAGGTTACCTCTACAGCTGCCTCAATTTTATGCTCCTGAAGGAGGCAGTGGAGAGCACCACAGGCAGCGATCTGGACAACTACGTAAAGGAGAATTTCTACCGAAAACTGGGAGCCACCACAACCACCTTCCGGCCGCTGGATCACCATCCACGCGAGCGCATTGCCCCTACCGAGGATGATCCCTTTTTCCGCCGGCAGCACCTGCGCGGCTATGTACACGACGAGGGAGCAGCACTCTTCGGCGGTATTTCGGGCAATGCTGGCCTCTTCTCCAACAGTAATGACCTGGCGAAAATCAGCCAGATGTGGCTCTATGGCGGTAGCTACGGCGGAGAACAGCTCCTCAGCCGTGAGACGGTTCGCCTCTTCACCACCATGAAGAGCAGCATCAGCCGTCGCGGACTCGGCTTCGACAAGCCCGATCCGGGCAACAGCAAGAGGAGCCCCACCAGCCCCGGCACACCGGTCGAGGTATATGGTCATACCGGCTTCACCGGCACCAGCTTCTGGATTGACCCGGTAAACGAGATGATCTATATCTTCCTATCCAACCGGGTCAATCCGTCGCGTTCACCCAACCGCTTCTCTGTGCTGAGCATCCGCGAACGGATCCAGGAGGAGCTTTACCAGGCAATACAGCCTGACCCATCCAACAAAAACCAACCGTAATCCAAAGACGATGCAAAAGGTTATCAAAAGCAGCCTGTTGGCTGACGACACGGAGAAAATCCTCCGCAACATACGATACGACAAGCTGTTTGTTCTCACCGATGCCAACACACACCGGCACTGCCTGCCGTTGCTCAGTGAGGTGCCCCAGACCGGGGAGGCCAAGGAGATCATGATCCCTGCCGACGATGCCAACAAGACCATTGGCACACTTTCAACCGTATGGGAACAACTCACCCGCGAGGGAGCCACCCGCCACTCACTGCTCATCAACCTGGGGGGTGGGATGGTGACCGACCTGGGAGGATTTGCCGCTGCGACCTTCAAGCGTGGCATCCGTTATATCAACATACCCACTACCCTGCTGGGGGCGGTGGATGCGGCCGTGGGGGGCAAGACCGGCATCAACTTCGGAGGTTACAAGAACGAGATCGGTTCATTCTATCCTGCTGATTTTGTGCTTATCTCGTCCGATTTTTTCCGTACACTCTCCCCCGAAGCGCTGCTATCGGGGTATGCCGAGATGATCAAGCATGCACTGATACACTCGGCAACAGACCTGGAGAAGCTTCTGACTTTCTCACTCAATCCACCCGACTACGGACAGCTGAATGAGATGGTATTTCGCTCGGTGGGCATCAAACGACAGATTGTGGAGAAAGATCCCTATGAGCAGGATATCCGCAAGGCGCTGAACCTGGGTCATACTACCGCCCATGCCTTTGAAAGCCATGCACTGGCCACGGGCAAACCGGTACCCCATGGCTTTGCCGTTGCCTGGGGACTGATTGTGGAGCTCTACCTCTCCCACCGCATCTGTCATTTTCGGAAGGAGAAACTGCTCAAAACTGTCCGCTTCATCCGGGAACAGTATGGCGCCTTTCCCGTCAGCTGTGATGATTATGAGCAACTCTATGCAATCGCGCTACACGACAAAAAGAACCGTGGGGGGGTGATCAACTTCACCCTGCTTTCCGAGATCGGCAATGTACAGATCGACCAGACGGCTGGTAAAGAACTCTTTTTCGAAGCGCTCGACTTCTATCGTGATTCGGTAGGGTTATAGATCCCGCTGTTTCTTTGTAGGCGGGGAGCAACAGGTGTTAGAGACCCGAAGGATGGCAAGGCCAGTCTACCCCCCCTGATCAGCAGATCTCCTTTACAAAACGGGTCTCTGCCTGTAACACCCAGTCCCGAAATCCTTCATCGGGTGCATAGCCGGGAATAAAATCAATCAGCCTGTCAAGGTCGAACCGTTTGCCGGCGATCCCCACACCGGAAAGCGCCGCATCATAGGCATTAAATTCCTGCTCTACATGCACAGGGATCATCAGGGTTGGCTTTCGGAAGTAAAGCGCCTCACAGAGCGACTCGAAGCCGGAGGTGGTGGCATAGGCCCTGCATCCCGCCATACTGGTGAGGAACTTCTCATCGTGAAGCCGGAAGAGGGTGAATCGATCGTCTACTGGCAGCTCCTCCGGAGCATCACTTTTATCCCAGAAGAAACGGAGGGGTACCCCAGGATGCCGCTCATGCCAGCGGACAATTTCATCGTAATAACCCGCATTGAGCATGTAGCCATGGATATAGTCGCCTTCGGCAGGCCGTATGTGGAAAAGCTCAGGTCGCAACAGGGGCGGAACCGTCACGATCCTCTTAGCCGGCGCACCGGGCATATCGCGGAAAGAGAGGGCCAGGATGCGGGAGGCACGGTTGGAGGTAATGCGTGAGAGCATCCGCAGGAAATAGTACTTCACATCCTGCTCGGGACTGGTCTTGTAATTGGGGTTGAGGAGGATGTACTGATGCGCCACACAGATCATCTCCACCCCCATTTTCTTGTCGAACCGATAGATGCCGTAGGCCATACCGGTAATCATCTCATAAAAATTGATCACCTTGTCGGGGCGATGTTCCTCGATCGCATGCCGTATGAGTTGAAGGCTTTTCCGAAAGATAAAGGGACGGGAGAAGTTGGTCGCCACACTCATCAGGATATTGGGGCGCTTTTGCTTGTAGAAGGAGGTGAAATTGGGGCTGCTGAAAGCGGTGACCGGTGCGCCGATCTTTTGGGCAAAAAAGGGGGGTATCTCCCGGTTATCGCTTTTCCCCACCAGTACGGCGACCACCTCGTGACCCTGTTTGCGCAGGATGGCAGCCAGGGAAAGCGCCTGTGTATAGTGACCTCTCCCCTCTCCCTGAACAGTAAACAAAAATCTCACACAAAAAGGTTTTTGATGTTTCAGCCACAAAAGTACAAAAATAAACCGCAACCACCCTCCTTTCATTGGGTAAGGAATAATTACGGGGGAACATGCCCTGTCAGTGGGTGAAGGTGAGTAACTCTCCCGCGGCCTGTTCAGCAACAACACCCTCATCGTAGGCCAGCACCCCATTGACAAAGGTTTTTCTGACGCTGCTGCCGAAAGTCATCCCCTCGAAGGGCGACCATCCACACTTGTAGAGGATGTTCTCCGGCGTGACAGTGAAAGGATCTGACGGATCGATCAACACCAGATCGGCATAGTACCCCTCCCGGATAAATCCTCTTTCCCGGATACGGAAGAGACGTGCCGGGGCATGACACATCCGCTCCACCACCATTGCATGCGTGAAGATTCCATTGTCAGCCATCTCCCACATCACCGGCAGCGAGTGCTGCACCAACGGCCCCCCGGAGGCAGCACTGAGTGCACCGCCCTCCTTCTCTTTCAGGAGGTGAGGGGCATGGTCGGTGGCCACCACATCGATACGCCCATTGCGCAACGCTTCCCGCAACACCTCACGGTCGGACACACCCTTCACAGCCGGATTCCACTTGATGCGTGTTCCCAAGCGAGCATAGTCCTCGTCACTGAACCAAAGGTGGTGCACACACGCCTCGGCAGTGATACGCTTCTGCTCGGTGGGATCCTCCGAAAAAAGGCTCATCTCCCGTGCGGTGGAGAGGTGCAAGACATGCAGCCGGCTGCCGTAACGATCCGCCAACTCAACCGCTTCAGCCGAGGAACGATAGCAGGCCTCAGCACTTCTGATCAGGGGGTGCATTGCAACAGGGAGCTGCTCCCCGTACACCTTCAGCAACCGATCCCGGTTCTCACGGATCAGCTCCTCGCTTTCACAGTGCGTGGCAATCAACAGCTCCACCTCCGCGAAGATCTGCTGAAGTGTGTGGCGATCATCCACCAGCATGTTCCCGGTGGAGGAACCCATGAACACCTTCACTCCGCAAGTGGTATGCGGGTCAGCTTTCAGCAACTCCCCGATGTTGCTGTTGGTGGCACCCAGATAGAAAGAGTAGTTGGCTGCGGAACGTCCGGCAGCCAGCTCCTGCTTTTGTCGGAGTGCGTCATTGGTTATGGTTTGCGGTTGCGTGTTGGGCATCTCCATATAGGAGGTGACGCCGCCCGCCACGGCGGCCCTGCTTTCGGTGAAGAGATCTCCCTTATGGGTCAGACCCGGTTCGCGGAAGTGTACCTGGTCATCGATCACACCGGGAATCAGAATGAGTCCCCTGGCATCTATTCGCTTGCGGCAACTCTGCAGCTGTTGTTCTGGCACCTCGCCCCGGAAGACCCGGCTAATCCGTTCACCCTCCAGCAAAAGCGAACCGGTGAAGGTCTCTCCTTCGTTGATGATGGTTGCCTTATCTATCAGGATCATGGTTGCAATTGTTTGGGTTGTTTGCGGGGTCTGATCCTGCCGGTCATCTTTCGCCAGCGCAGGTTGATCACCCCAAAAAAAGCCTCTCCAAAGATGCTGCTGTTCATCTTGGATGTCCCCAGCTGGCGGTTCACGAAGACAACCGACACCTCTGTGACGCTGAATCCCAACACTTTGGCGGAATATTTCATTTCGATCTGGAAAGCATAACCCTTGAAGCGGATCTGATCCAGGTCAATGGTCTCCAGCACCTTGCGGCGGTAGCACACAAAACCGGCAGTGGTGTCCTTTACATGGAGTGCCGTCACAAACCGTACATACTTCGAGGCAAAGAAAGACATCAGCACACGCCCCATCGGCCAGTTGACCACATTCACTCCGGTGACATACCGGGAGCCCACCGCCACATCATACCCCTCGTTGTGACAAGCTGCGTAGAGGCGAGGCAGGTCATCAGGGTTGTGGGAGAAGTCGGCATCCATCTCGAAGATGTAGTCGTAGGATCGCTGCAGTGCCCATTTGAAGCCGTGAATATAGGCAGTTCCCAGTCCCAGCTTGCCTGTTCGTTCTTCGAGAAAGAGACGGCCACCATAGGTATCCGCGATCAGCTGTTGCACAATTGCAGCTGTTCCGTCGGGTGATCCGTCGTCGATCACCAGGATATGAAACGATTTCTCCAAGGAGAAAACGGCCCGGATGACCTGTTCGATATTCTCCTTTTCGTTGTAGGTGGGGATAATTACAAGGCTGTCTGTCATTGGGATCAATTTTGCTCCAAATGTACCTCTTTTGACGCAGAAATAAAAAAGATTGCGAAAAATTTTGTTTTCCCAAAACATTATCCTATCTTTGCAGTCCCATTTCAGGGAAACAGATCGCGGAGTGGAGCAGTTGGTAGCTCGTTGGGCTCATAACCCAAAGGTCGTAAGTTCGAGTCTTGCCTCCGCAACATTTTTCAAAGGAAAGCAGCCATGTTTTCCTTTTTTTTGTTTATTTGCAGAAGAGAACCGAGAAACAGCATACCGATGAACCGAATGCCGATCTTCCTGCTGCTTCTGCTGCTCATTCTTCTTTCACCACCCGGTCATGCACAGCAGGATGAGTTGCACCAGGGCAAGGCGTCCTACTATTCCGGTCGTTTTCACGGCCGCAGGATGTCAAATGGCAGTCCCTACCACAGGGACAGCCTCACCTGTGCACACCGCTCTTTTCCGTTCGGTACGCTGTTGGAGGTGACCAACACCGCCAACAACAAATCGGTGATCGTCGAGGTTACCGATCGCGGCCCATACAGCCGCAGCCGGATCATCGACCTCTCTCACGCGGCTGCCCGTCAACTGGGAATGTTGCAGCAGGGGGTGACCCGGGTGATGATCCGGGAGCATATCCCTATGCCATTTCAATCCATCCTGATTCCATTCGACCGCAACGGGCTCTTTCTACGGGTAACTGAGCCGACAGCACTGCGACGCGCCCTTCCGCACCATTACGAAAGCAATTCTTCGCATCATCCTTCCCATTGAGCCTCACCGATGAGATGTGGCGGGCCAAGATTCCAGCGATAGCATCTGCTGTCGGGAAGGAAGATTGAAAAAAAGCAGCAGAAAACAATGATCACACAAGT
Source organism: Proteiniphilum sp. (assembly GCA_016839025.1). Lineage (GTDB taxonomy): Bacteria > Bacteroidota > Bacteroidia > Bacteroidales > Dysgonomonadaceae > Proteiniphilum. The sequence goes on along the minus strand of JADLKK010000024.1, from coordinate 8,196 downwards.
TTATCCTCCCGCATTGACCGAGATGGGCAGTTTCTTGCGGAAACCATCCTTAAAGCAGATCAGTGTTTCTGTGCGGGAGAGGCCCAGCGGCTGGAGTTCAGAGTGGATGATGCGCAGGAGATCCTTGTTGTTTTTGGCATACACCTTAATCAACAGGTCATACTGACCGGTGGTATAGTAACACTCCACCACTTCGGGTATCTTCTGCAACTCTTTCACCACATAATCGAAAGTAGAGGGGGAGGTAAGGAAGATACCAACGAAGGCACAGGTTTCGAAGCCAATCTTCTCGGCATCGACCACGAATTCCGATCCTTTGACCACCCCAAGCTGCGTCAGCTTCTGCACCCGCTGGTGTATGGCGGCACCCGACACGCCACATTCGCGTGCAACCTCCAGGAAAGGGATGCGTGCATTGTCAATGATGAGTCTGAGAATCTTCTCATCCAGTTCGTCCAGTTCATGTTGTGCCATAGTGCCGGTTTAATTCTGTTACAATAAAAGGTTGTTTTGTACAAAAATAGCAAAAAGATCCGTTCGGGAGACAACAAGCGAAACAATTCAGGTTACTTTTAAGCATTTTAAAGCAATGGCAGCAAACAGTCCGGAAGCAGTGGCCAGTGACTGCTCTTCGATCAAAAAGGAACCTGAATGCAGGGGGCCGCATTTCCGGTTGGCAGCCGATACGCCGAAGCGGTAATAGCAGCAGGGATAGTGCAGAGAGAAAAAGCCGAAGTCGTCGGCAGTCATCCGTTTCGGATACTCCCCCACCCGCTCTTTTCCCAGCCATTCAACAGCCGCAGCCCGCACTTCACGGGTCGCCGCCTCATCACTGACCACACTGGGATATCCTTCCGGCAGGCTGGTTTCACAGCGACAGCCATAGGCGGAAGCAATATCGGCAGCAATCCGGGGAATGAGCTGCAGCATCCTGTGTCGCTCCTCTTCATCCATACAGCGAAGCGATCCGCTGAGCGTCACTTCGGGTGGGATCACGTTGGTGGCTCCTGCAGCGATCAATCTCCCGAAAGAGAGGACAACGGGGTGAAAGGGATTGCTCCTGCGGCTCGCCAGTTGCTGCATGGCCACCACGATCTGCGAGGCAGCCAGCACGGTATCGTTCAGCTCATGCGGAAGAGCAGCATGCCCACCCTGGCCCTTCACGGTGAGGTGCACCTCGTCAGCCGAGGCCATCACCGTTCCGCTTTGGAAGGCAACGCTGCCGGCAGGCAGATCGATATAGGCATGCTGCTTCACCACCCTTTGGGGTGTAAACGTACCGAAGAGGTTGTCGCGCAGCATCAGGTTGGCTCCTCCGGGCGACTGCTCCTCTGCGGGCTGGAAGACAAAGAACACCCTGCCGGCAATATGCTGTCGCAGGGAGCGGATCATCTTCGCTGCCCCCATCAGTGCGGCAGCCTGGGCATCGTGCCCGCAGGCATGCATCACCCCGTCGTTTACCGACCGGTAGGAGACCGCATTCTCCTCCTGTACTGGCAGCGCATCCATATCGGCAACGAAGGCGATGCAACTCCCCGATGGGTTCTTATCCCCGGCCACCTCTGCCACAATACCGTAACCTCCTATGCCGCTACGGAAGGAGATCCCCTCCTGCCGCAGGAAAGTGGTGATGTAGGCAGCAGTCTCCCTTTCCCGATATGAGAGCTCGGGATGACGATGCAGGTGCCGGTAATGCTGCACCAGTTCGGGGTAGATCCGTTCCGTCTCCTGACGGATCTGATGCAGGGGTTCCATCAGTAGAGGTTATGGATCACCAGTCCCGAGCGCAGCTTCGGCTCAAACCAGGTAGTCTTGGGCGGCATGATGTTGCCGGTGTCGGCGATATCCATCAGCTGTTTCATCGATACCGGGTAGAGGGCAATGGCCAGTGCCATCTCACCACTGTCGACCCGTCGTTTGAGCTCGCCCAGCCCCCTGATACCTCCCACGAAATCGATCCGTTTGTCGCTGCGCAGATCCGTGATACCCAGGATCTCATCCAGGATAAGATTGGAGGTGATGGTGACATCGAGCTGACCAATGGGATCGTTGTCGTTATAGGTTCCCGGTTTGGCGGTAACGCTGAAGGAGCGTCCGTCGAGGTAGATAGAGAAGTTGTGCAGGTTATGCGGTTTCGCAATTTCCGAACCGGTAGGCTCCACCACAAAGTTTTTCTCCAGCCGGGCCAGGAACTGCTCTGGCGTGAGGCCGTTGAGATCTTTCACCACCCGGTTGTAGTCGATGATGGTGAGCTGGGTGTCGGGGAAGCAGACCGCCATGAAGTAGTTATACTCCTCATCGCCCCTGTGGTTGGGATTGTTCTTCGCCTTCTCGGCACCCACCAGCGCTGCGGCAGCTGAGCGATGGTGACCATCGGCGATATACATGGCCGGCATGGCGGCGAAGAGCTCAGTGATACGACCGATGTCCTCATCCTCTGCCACCAGCCAGAAGTGGTGTCCCACCCCGTCCACCGACACAAAATCATACTCCGGAACCCCGGAGGAGATTCTCTCCACGATACCGTTCACCTTGTTGTTATCGGGGTAGGCAAAGAATACCGGCTCAATGTTGGCATTGTTCACCCGTACGTGCTTCATCCGGTCCTCCTCCTTGTCGCGGCGGGTCAGTTCATGTTTCTTGATCTTCCCGCTCATGTAATCGTCCACGGCTGCGGCCACCACCAGACCATACTGCCGTTTGCCGTTCATGGTCTGGGCATAGACGTAATAAAGCTCTTTCTCGTCCTGCAGGAGCCATCCCTTTTCACAGAACATGCGGTAGTTCTCTGCTGCTTTCAGGTATACATCCTCATCATGTTCATCCTTACCAACGGGGAAATCAATCTCCGGCTTGATGATGTGGTAGAGCGATTTCTCATTGCCTGCAGCCTCTCTGCGGGCTTCATCGGAGTTGAGCACATCGTAGGGACGGGAAGCCACCTCACGAACCATCGCTTTTGGGGGACGCATGCCCCGGAAAGGTTTTATCTTCATTCTTTCAAATGTTATCAATGTTCTGATCGCAAATGTAGCCATTTTCTGCCGAATAAAAGCGGCCAAAAGGGCCGATTTGGGAAAAAACCGCTACTTTTGCTACAGAAACCAATTAACATGGAGAGGGATGATTCAGATCGAAGAACAGCAGATCATCGCGGCGGCTGAGAAGGGAATGGACGCATTTTTGAAGGTGTTCACCGATGCCTATCTGGAAGCGCTGGGAGGTGATCCCACGGCAGAGAAGATGGAGATACTGAACGGTTTCCAGCACACCCTGCTGGCATATCGTTTTTTCGCCGATGAGGTGAATGAGGGGGGCTTCGTGCAGCTGATCCAAAACGGCTACGGAGGTTACCTGTTTGGCAACCCGGTGGCAAAGGCGTTGAAGCAGATGGGGGCCAAAGGGATGTCGAAGATCCTTTACAAGGCGAAGGAGATCTACGATGCCCGCCGCGAGGAGTTGGAGCGGGAGACCACAGAGGAGGAGTTCATGGCGATGTATGCTGACTTTGAGGTGTTCGACGAGTTGGAGGAGAAGTTCTTCTATATCGAGGAGGAGGAGACCCTGCAGATTGCACGGTATGTGGATGAACACCTGGAAGATTTTGCTGAGATCCTATCCTGAAGTTATCCTATTGACCCAAACATCAACCATCACATGCCATGGGTATCGGAATCATTTCGTTGCTGGTACTACTGAGTATCGTTCTCATTGTACTGCTCACTTCGGTGACCAAGCTGAACGCTTTCGCTTCACTCTTTATTGTATCACTGCTCCTGGCGGTGGCGACACTGCCCCACAAGGGAGTTGTTGAGATCCTGAAACAGGGTTTCGGAGGCACCATCACCTCGATCGGGTTCCTCATCATCTTTGGAGCCATCATCGCGGTGGTGCTTGAGAAGAGCGGTGGAGCCCTCAGCATCGCCGGTTATATCCTTGCCAGGGCAGGCAAGAGCAGGGGAGCCACAGCGATGGGGATCACCGGATATCTTGTGGGACTGCCCATCTTCTGCGATTCGGGATACATCATCCTGAGTGGTCTGGCAAAATCATTCAGCAGCAAGGCAAAGATTGCGCTGCCCTTTATTGCCTTTGTGCTGGCTACGGCACTCTATGCGGTACACAACCTCACCCCTACCCATCCGGGCGCACTGGCAGCAGCAGGCATCATGGATGCTCACATCGGCATGCTGATCCTGCTGGGATCACTCTTTGCCATCCCGGCAGCACTGGCCGCCTTTTTCTGGATCAAGTGGCAGACCGGGAGGCAACCGTACTGCGGATCGGAATCCGTAGCAGCAGGAGAGGTGACCGATGAAGGGGAACTTCCTCCGGTAGCTCTCTCGCTGCTACCCATCACGATCCCGCTCTTGCTGATCGCTGCTGGTTCGTTGCTGGAGGTACTGCAGCTTGGCGAACACAACCTGCCTGCAATGATCCTCGCCTTTTTGGGTCAACCCATTGTTGCCCTTCTTATGGGGGTGCTGCTCTCACTGCTTCTGTTGAAAAGGAAGCAGGTCAGTGAGATCAACCAACTGCTCGAGTCGGCCATCGAGAAAGCAGGCCCCATACTGATCGTGACCGGTGCAGGTGGAATGTTCGGACTGGTGATTCGGGAGACCGGTGTCGGTGCATATGCCGGCACATTCCTGCTGCAGACAGGGTTGGGATTGGCTATCCCCTTCCTGATTGCCGCAGTGCTGAAGACAGCCCAGGGATCCTCCACCGTAGCCATCATCACAGCCTCCTCCCTGGTGCTACCCATGCTGCCGGCACTGGGACTTGAGAGTGATACCGGTCGACTGTTAACTATGCTGGCGATGGGTGCCGGCTCCATGATGGTCTCGCATGCCAACGACTCCTACTTCTGGGTGGTCTCCCGTTTCTCCGGCATCGACTCCAATACCACGCTGAAAGTATACTCATCCGCCACCGTTGTAATGGGGCTGGTGACCTTTCTGGCTGTCTGGTTGTTGTCATTCATCCTGAAATCATAACAGCATCATGCGGAAAACGGCTGAAGAGATCTTTCTTGCCGGTGTGAAACAGGTACTGCCCGACACACTGATCCAGTCGCAACTACAGGTTGAGCGGGGACGACTGACGATTGCTGGACGCCCTATTCCCCCGTTCCGCTCCCTCTTTTTGCTGGCAGCCGGTAAGGCGGCAGCATTAATGGCCGGGACTGCGGAAGAGATACTGGGAGATCTCATCACGGACGGCTTGGTTCTTACCAAGTATGGGCACGGGTTATCCCTGCAACGGCTACCCCTCATCGAGGCGGGTCACCCCCTTCCCGATGCAGCCGGAGTGGGGGCAACCCACAGGATGCTGGAAATTGTCCGAAAAGCAGAAGCGAACGACCTGGTGATATGCCTTTTGTCAGGAGGCGCCTCCTCACTGATGGCCGACCTGCCGGAAGGAGCCAGCCTTGCTGACCTGACAATGGCCAATGAGCTGCTGGTAAAGAGCGGTGCCGACATCCGGACAATCAACTGTGTGCGCAAGCATCTCTCTTCCGTAAAAGGGGGCAGGCTTGCTGCTGCGGCCACACCGGCCAGAGTAGTAAGCCTGATCCTTTCGGATGTGGTGGGTGACGATCCGGGAGTGATTGCTTCCGGCCCCACATCGCCCGATGAGAGCAGTTACGCCGATGCGCTGGATGCAATTGCCCGCATCGGGTTGGAGGATCGTTTTCCACCATCACTGTTGGTGTATCTCCAGCGCGGATCGGAAGGTCTCCTGCCGGAGACACCCAAGCCGGGTGACCCCCTTTTCGGGAAAGTAGACAATCTGGTGATCGGAAACAACCTCCTGGCACTGGAAGGCGCTGCTGATAAGGCCACACAGCTCGGCTTTGAAACCCGGATCATCACCGACAGGCTGCAGGGAGAGCTTACCGATGTGGCTGATTTCATTCTTCGCGCCATCGGCGAGCATCGGTTGCCGGCGCCGAATGAACCCCTCTGCCTGCTTTTTGGTGGCGAACCCACGTTACGGGTGCGCGGGAGTGGCCTGGGCGGACGCAACCAGCACCTGGCTCTGCACCTGGCCACAAAAATCAAGCACCTGGCAGGGACCACTATCCTCTGTGCCGGTACGGACGGCACGGATGGTCCCACCGAGGCGGCCGGCGCCGTGGTGGATGGCCGTACCCTTTCCGATGCGTGGCGGAATGGAATGGACGCCATGGATCATCTATCCCGTTATGACGCCTATCACTTCTTTCAGCAGACGGGGGGACACATTCTCACCGGCAGTACCCGCACCAATGTGATGGATATGGTGGTAGTGCTGATACAAAAATAAAAAAAAATGAATTTTTCTTGGCAGAGTGAAAAAGAATTCATTCCTTTGCTTCCGAAACAGCGGTAAAACCTGTTTGAAGATTACAAAATCACAGCAATAATGAGAAATAACATTCAGTATGACACAATGATAGCCGGCGCACCCTTGGTGATGAGCTGTTGCTGTATGGCGATGTGTATCTGCGTCAGACCTCGTTGTGCCGGAATGGAATAGCCTATCAGCAAACAATAGATATTTTGCAAGCTCTCCCGGGACAACCATCTTCCGGGAGAGTTTTTTTTGAGGGTTATTACAGCATTGTCCAATCGGAGAGTTTTTTGGGGAATTGGATGATCAAATTATCAGAAAATGGATACGGAAACAAGTAACAAATTTGTCAGTCCCGCACGCAACAACGCTTATACCTGTTGTTGCATGATGATCTGTTGCTGCATGGCCATGGTTATGCAAACGAGATGCATCGTATCAGAAACGGGGTAAATAATCAGACAAAAGTTGAAGATAGAGACTCCACTGGTACAGCACCGGTGGAGTTTTTTTTATACTATTTTTTTAAACTATGTACAATATGGGAAGAAACAGATTTATCTATTTATTGGCGGCTTTGGGATTGCTCACACCCCACCTTGCCGCACAACAGGAATCAAATAAGGTGATTCATGTCACAAGTACGCGCTATGCAAAGCCATTGGTTGAAAAATGGGCATCGGAATATGTGAAGCATGCATCACCGCTGAAGATTGAGGTCATCACCGATTCCTCGCCGGTTGGGAGAACGGATAGGCATCTGACCGGTTCGGGGGTAAAGCAGCACGATATCGGGCAGCAAGAGACACATATCGGGCGCTATGCCTTACTCCCTGTAACCAGTGACGAAAACAGCGGGTTGAACAATCTAATCAAAAAGCGATTGAACGAAAAGAGACTCGAGGAACTCTTTTTTGTGAGCAGCGATATAGCTGATGAGCCGTCGAAGCAAGATCAGCTGTTCCACTCTCTTACGATTTACTCAGGGAACAATGCCGATTCTTTTGCCGGGACATTCGCATCCCATTTCGACTTTGCCGCTACAGATCTGAGAGGAAAGAAAGTAGCGGGAGATGATCTCTTCCTGCTGGAAGCGATCAAGAAAGACAAAAGTGGTATCACCTTCAACAGCCTCAGCTATCTCTTCGATTCTGAAACACGATTATTGAAAGATGGTCTGGCGCTCATCCCGCTCGATCTGAAAAAAGAGCAGCGGGAGCTATTTGACAATCCGGATGTCGATGGGTTCATCGATCTGCTTGAGAAGGAGCGGGTTTCGTTGATTCCCCTGGGAGATATCAGCATCGGCTTTGATTCTGACAATGCAGAGGCGAGGAATTTTATTGAATGGATTCTTACGGAAGGGCAGGAGTTCAACCGGGAATATGGGTTTCTCAGGGCAGATGAAAAAGTATTGTCAACACAGCTCAGGGAACTCGCAGAGGGTCATCTCACAGCCAGTTATTAATCAAAAAAAATAAGCACTCCCGGAAACCAATTGCATCCGGAAACGGGAACGCTTACTTCCAAATAAATGTAAAATATGACAAATATATCACCTTTTTCCAGGAACTTACCCTCCTATTTCAGAAGAAACAGACAGATTTATATTGTTTTAATCCTTCTCTGCAATGGCATCACCCTCCATGCCCAGACAATCATCCGGGGCAGTGTCGTAGACAGAGAGAATGAACCAATCCCGGGTGTGGCGCTCCTTGTCAAATCAACATCCTCAGGAACCGTTACAGAGATCGACGGAAGCTTCAGCCTCTCCACAGCGGAGCCATTGCCATTCACCCTCACGGTTAGTTTTCTGGGATACCGCAGTGAGGAGATTGACGTGTATGATGCCAACAGCCC
>JADLKK010000023.1 GCA_016839025.1 Proteiniphilum sp. | reverse complement strand
ATTCCGGTAATGAGAGAATTAAAGAGAAAGGAGACAGCACAGACGACTATTACGTGGCGGCCTATATCTGGCCCTCCTGCCACCATGACGCACGGTTTGGCGAGATGCTCTGGCCGGAGGGTGAAGGGGAATGGGAGGTGATCAGAAAAGGGAATCCCCGATACGAGGGTCACTATCAGCCACGGCAACCACTGTGGGGCTACGAGATGGACAATGACCCAAAAGTGGTGGAACGATGGATCGACGTGGCGCTTGATCACGGAATAAACACCTTTGTCTATGACTGGTACTGGTTCAATGACGGTCCATTCCTGGAAAGTGCTCTGAACGAAGGATTCCTGAAGGCTCCCAACAACGGGAAGATGAACTTCTACCTGATGTGGGCCAACCACGATGTGAAGAAAAACTACTGGAACGTGCACAAATTCGGAGAGGATGAATCGATCCTTTGGGATGGAGCAGTTAACAGGGAGCAGTTCAGTCACATCGTGGAACGGGTGATCAATCAATATTTTTCAAAACCGAACTATTTGAAGATCAATGGCATGCCGGTCTTCTCAATCTTCAGCATCCATAATCTGCTGGAGGGGTTCGGCAGCCCGGAGGCCACCCGCGAAGCGCTCGACTACTTCCGGGAAGAGGTGAAAAAAGCGGGATTCCCCGATCTGCACATCCAGTGGAACCAGGGGGGAGGATCAGTGATGTCGGATGATGCTGCGAAAGCGTTTGCAGAAAGAGTTGAACAGATGGGGTTCAACAGTGTGGCAATGTACAATATGGGAGGACTGAACGAAGACTATCTCCGCTATGGCGAACAGGCCGTAAAAATCCGGGAACAGATGGATGAATGGCTCGATATACCGGTATTTCCCTGTGTATCCATCGGATGGGATGACACCCCCCGGTTTCCCGCCAAGGGAGCCAGTGACGTGGTGCGTCTCCACAATACACCGGAGAGCTTCGCTGCTTTACTTTCGCTTGCCAAACAGTATGCCGACACCCACCCGGAACAACCGAAACTGATCACCATCAACGCCTGGAACGAATGGGTGGAAGGAAGTTACCTGCTGCCGGACATGCTGAATGGATTCAATTACCTCAAAGCGGTAAAGGAGGTAATGAACGGTTCATATGATGCGTGGCAGAAGTAGGAGATCGCATCCGGTAATACCATACAATTAAATATTTTTTTCTTAAATTATTTGGATATTAATGATATAAATCCAAAATTGCGTCTTTCCGTCTAAATCCATTTATACCATATTGCGCCGACATTTTCACCACCAATATTGGTTTCATTTTTAAATTGATGCGCTTTATGAAATGGAGGTTTTTTGTGTTGATGATGGGGTTGTTGCTTCCCGCATGCGAAGGAGAAGAGATCAACCCGCCGGGAGCGAGAACAGCCATCCGGCTGACGGCTGAAATTGAAGGAGTGAGAACGCGTCTTTCCGCCTCCTCCTGGGAGAAAGGAGATGCCATCGGGGTTTATATGAAGAAGGCAGGAAGCCCACTTGATGCCGGTGCCCTTGCCAGTAATATGCAATATCTTTACAATGAGTCAAACCTATTTCATCCAAAAGATCAACAGAATGCGATCTATTTCCCATACAACAACCAACTTGTTGATTTTATAGGGTATTATCCCTACAAAGGTGAGATGACAGACTTTCAATTCCCGTTGAATCTGACGATTCAGGGTGACCAGGGTGCCCTCGATCTGATGTATGCCGACAATGTCGTGAACAGGGACAGCACAAACAGGAATGTAGACATGTCCTTCACCCACCAACTATCCAAACTGTGGATGGAGATAAATCATTACAGGGGTTTGGAGCTGGAAAATCTATCGCTTATCATCACCGATGTCCCGACTACCGGATCATTTGACCTTACAACTGGTACACTCTCTGTTGATATGGCAAAAACCAATGTTGCCTGTTGCGTGAACAAGGATTGCACGGTTGCCGAGGCGATATTGATGCCCGGGACAAATCTTGCAGGGAGTGATATGTGGTTCATTGCGGATGAAGGGGCACAAGTTTACAAGGTAAGCCTGGCGGAGCTGGTACCATCCGATATCCTGGCAAAGTCCACCCAATACAATTTCAGGGTTACGCTGCATTCGGACGAGGTTGAAATCGTAGATAACAAAATCACCATTAAACCCTGGTATACAACCACTCCCGATTCCATTGAAATGATAGCTGAACGGACCCCTGAGGATCCACCGGCAATCAGGGGATCCTTTGAAAATCCCTACACCGTGGCGGAAGCAATCATCAACCAGGGGTACAGTGGTGTATGGGTAAAAGGATACATTGTCGGAGGGTTTACCGGCACCAGTGTAGGGTCTTTCACTACCGACACATCAACAGCAAAAAATAGCTGCATTGCGATTGCCGACACTCAGTATGAAACGGAGATCGCAAACATCATGGCTGTTGAGCTTCCAAGCGGCAGCATCAGGGATGATCTGAACCTGGCAGATAACCCAGGTAACATGCACAAACGGGTGATGATTAAAGGAGATCTTACCACCTATTATTCAGCTCCAGGGATAAAAAACCCCAAGCAGCACCAATTTCTGACTGAATAACGTAAGAAAATATCTGCGGAAACAGGTGTTGGGTCCGGCACATTTGTCGGACCCATTTATTTCTGATTTACCGTTCACTCTTCCACATCAGCAGGGCACGGGCAATAGCCTTCTCCACCAGGGGCGCCATGATATCATAGCCCGCCCTGTTGGGATGTACACCATCTTTGGAGAGTTCTCCGGGTAGCCCGTTGCGCTCGTCTGCCATCGCAGTGAAGAAGTCGCAATAGACTGCTCCTTTGGTAGAAGCATAAGCCTGAATACGTTTGTTCAACTCTACCACCTTCGCGGCCGGCTCCTGTCCCGGGCGCCAGGGGAAATCGAATGCCGGAAGTACCGAACAGAGCACCACCTGGATACCGTTGGCCTGCGCCAGTTCGGTCATGGAGCGCAGGTTATCCTCGATCATCTCCAGGGTGGAGGGTCCCGTGTTACCGGCAATGTCGTTGATGCCGGCAAGGATCACCACCACCTTGGGACGAAGGTGGATCACATCCTGGCGGAAGCGGATCAGCATCTGCGGTGTGGTCTGACCACCGATGCCACGGTTGATATACTGACGTCCTGCAAAAAATTCCGGCACCTGTTTGATCCACCCCTGGGTGATGGAGTTACCCATAAACACAACGCGATCATCACAGGTACGGGGAGCGGGAAGCGCTGCATTTTCCTCCCTGAACCGGTTCAGATTGGCCCAGTCCTGGCCTTCTGCCATCGCGGCAAATGCGCACATCAATGCCAGTAGAATAATAAATCTCTTCAGGTTCTTCATAGGTTGTAACTTCAATCTGTATGTTTCATAATGAAAAGAAGGTCAAAAATAGTTATTCTCTTCGTCTTGTTCAATCGTTTCATCGATTTATTTGTGCGATTGGTCGATAAAGTGCGCTAAAAAAACAAAAAATGGGCCACTAACATCCTCTTTATCCCTGTGAAATGGGTAATTTTGGTGGAAATTCACCGACGGATCCTATGCCGGAACGTTTCTGGTGCTATGCACATTCCGGATGATCAGTGCGGTTACCACATTCCAACAGGAAAAGCTCACAGTACGGCATGAACAAAAAAACAAAGATTATCCTCTTTGCAGGTATCGCTCTGTTGATTTTGGGGATGGCTCTCTTCCCCAAAATAAAAAGAACAATTGCTGCTGATCAGCGGAATGAGACACCCATTCAGTCTGCCAGGAGCAGTGGTGGTGGCAGGCAGGAGCTGGCGGTCAACGCCACCCTCCTCGAGCCCCAGGTGCTGAACAATTACTTCCGCATCACCGGCATCCTTCTCCCGGATGAGGAGGTAGACCTCACCTTTGAAACAGCTGGCAAGATCACCAATATCCACTTTCAGGAGGGAAGCTTCGTCCAGAAGGGTGCTCTGCTGGCGAAGGTAAACGACGCCCCCCTGCAGGCAGAGCTGAAGAAACTGGAAGCACAGTTGCCACTGGCAGAGGATCGACTCTTCCGTCAGCAGACTTTGCTGGACAAAGATGCCATCAGCCAGGAGACCTACCAGTCCGTATTCACTCAACTGGAGACATTGAAAGCGGAAATCGAACTGGTAAAGGCGCGCATCCGGCAGACAGAGCTGCGGGCACCCTTCAGCGGCATGATCGGACTGCGGCAGGTGAGTGAGGGAGCCTATGCCTCCCCCTCCGTAATCATAACCAACCTGACAAAAATTTCTCCGTTAAAGATTGAGTTTTCACTCACACAAAATTACATAAACAAGATCAGGCCCGGATCTGAGATCACATTCTCGGTTGAGAACGACCTGGAGGAATACCAGGCAACGGTTTATGCCATTGAATCCCGCCTTGACATACAGACCCTCAGCCTCTTTGCCCGGGCACGTTATCCAAACAGTGATATGAAGATGAAACCGGGACAGTCGGCCAAAATAAGGATCACGCTCGATCAGATTGACAATGCCATTGTCATCCCCAGTATCTCTACGGTAAAAGAAATGGGACGCGACATCACTTATATCTATGAGGAGGGCAGAGCCAAAGAGGTGGAGATCGTAACCGGAATGCGCACCTCATCCGCCGTAGAAGTAATCAGCGGCCTCACGGTAGGTGATACCCTGCTGACCACTGGTGTGATGCAGCTCCGCAGCGGTATGCCGGTCAGAATCACACAAATGGTTCCAAATAGCGCAGAATAGAGATGAATTTTTCCGAATTAAGTATCAAACGACCGGTGCTTGCCACGGTGATGGTGCTGATCATCATCATTTTCGGTGTGATCGGATACACCAGCCTCGCCGTGCGGGAGTACCCCAGCGTGGACAACCCCATTATCACCGTGCACGTCTCGTATCCGGGTGCCAATGCTGAGGTGATCGAGAACCAGATCACCGAGCCACTGGAACAGAACATCAACGGTATCCCAGGCATCCGATCCCTGGTCAGCCGCAGCAGCCAGGGCAGCTCCCGTATCACGGTTGAGTTCGAGCTGAGTGTGGATATGGAGACCGCTGCCAACGATGTACGCGACAAGGTGTCTGTTGCCCAGCGTTATCTGCCTCGGGATGCTGATCCTCCCACCGTTTCGAAGGCTGATGCCGACTCCGACCCGATTATGCAGATCACCGTGCAGAGCCCGTTACGATCCCTGCTGGAGCTCTCCGAGATCGCCGATCTCACCGTGAAGGAACGGCTGCAGACTATCTCCAATGTGAGTGCCGTAGAAATCTGGGGAGAATATCGCTATGCCATGCGCCTCTGGCTCGACCCCATCAAGATGGCAGCCTACAACATCACCCCCATGGATGTAAAAAATGCACTCGACAGGGAGAATGTGGAGTTGCCGGCAGGCAGCATCGAGGGAGATCATATTGAACAGTCGATCCGTACAATGGGGCTGATGCAGACACCGGAAGATTTCAACAACCTGATACTGCTCGAAGACAACTTCCGCATTGTTCGTTTCCGTGATGTGGGCTACGCTGAACTTGATGCGGCCAACCGCCAGAATATCCTGCGACGGAACGGGGTGCCGATGGTGAGCTGTGTCATTATCCCCCAGCCGGGTGCCAACCATATTGAGATCGCCGATGAGGTGAGAACAAGAATGGATCAGATGAGAAAAGACCTGCCCGAAGATGTGATCCTCGATGTGGCATTCGACAACACCAAGTTTATCAGGGCATCCATCAATGAGGTAGAAACCACCGTGCTGATTGCTTTCATCCTGGTAGTGTTTATCATCTTCGTCTTCCTGCGCAACTGGCGGGTGACGCTGATCCCTGTGGTGGTGATACCTATCTCGCTGATCGGCATCTTTTTTGTGATGTACCTGGCAGGTTTCTCTATCAATGTACTCTCCATGCTTGCCGTGGTACTGGCAGTAGGGTTGGTGGTTGACGATGCGATCGTGGTGACGGAGAACATTTTCCAAAAGGTGGAAGGAGGAATGAATCCGGAGGAGGCAGCCATCACCGGCTCCAAGGAGATCTTTTTTGCGGTGATCTCCACCACCATTACATTGGTAGCCATCTTCTTCCCGATCGTCTTTTTGGAGGGGATGACGGGACGTTTGTTCCGTGAGTTCAGCATTGTGATATCGGGGGCGGTCATCATCTCCTCTTTTGTAGCACTCTCCTTTGTGCCGATGCTCTCCTCCAAACTGCTGAAAAAGAAACAGAAACAAAACCGGCTATACAACAAAACGGAGATTTTCTTTACCGGGATGAACAACTTTTATGGCAGCATGCTGCGGTCATTCCTGCACCGCAAATGGCTGGTGTTACCCATCCTGATTATCTCCACTCTCATGATCGTTCTTTTCTGGAATATCGTGCCGGCCGAAATGGCGCCGCTGGAAGACAGGTCACAGGTAATCATCCGCAACTCGGCACCCGAAGGAGCAACCTTCGAGTTTGTGCGGGATTATACCGATCGCATTTCTGAAATTGCCGACTCCATAGCACCCGAACGGGAGTCGAACATCGTTTTCACCCGCAGCGGCTTCAGCATGGTACGTCTCGTACTGCCTGACATGAAAGAGCGGGAGCGCAGCCAAATGGAGATCGCTGCCAGGTTATCTGCTGCAGTGAGAGATGAGACCGCCGCCCGTGCATTCGTTCAACAACAATCCACCTTTGGAGGCCGTCGTGCAGGAATGCCCATCCAGTACGTACTACAGGCTCCCAATATTGGGAAACTACAGGAGTTTATCCCCCTTTTCCTGGAGAAGGTCTACGCCAGTCCCCACTTCCAGATGGCAGATGTGGATCTGAAGTTCACCAAGCCGGAGACCCGTATCCTGATCGACCGCGACAAGGCCGCCATGCTGGGGGTCAGCACCCGCGACATCGGGCAGACGCTGCAGTACGCACTGAGCGGCCAGCGGATGGGTTACTTCTACATGAACGGCAAGCAGTACCAGATACTGGGTGAGATCAACCGACAGCAACGCAACACGCCGGTCGATCTGAAGACAATCAATATCAAAAATGGCAGTGGTCAGATGATACAGATGGACAACCTGGTGAAACTGGAAGAGTCGGTTGCTCCCCCGCAGCTATATCGCTACAACCGCTTCAACTCAGCCACCATCACGGCTGGTCTGGCACCCGGCTATTCCCTGGGTGAGGGACTGGAGGAGATGGACAGGATTGCTGCTGAGGTGTTGGACGATAGCTTCCGGACAGCACTTGAAGGAGAATCACGCAACTTCCGGGAGAGCTCTTCGAGCCTCCTTTTCGCCTTCGGACTCGCCATCCTGCTGATCTTCCTGGTAATGGCTGCGCAATTTGAAAGCTTCAAGGATCCCTTTGTAATCATGTTCACAGTACCCATGGCCCTCTTCGGCGCACTTCTCTTCATGTGGATGTTCGGTGTAACAATGAACATCTACAGCCAGATTGGCATCATCATGCTGATCGGTCTGGTGGCCAAGAACGGGATCCTGATCGTTGAGTTCGCCAACCAACGACAGCAGGCCGGATTCAACAAATACAAAGCAATCATCGAAGCCTCCGTTTTGCGTCTGCGGCCCATTCTGATGACCAGTATTTCCACCATTCTGGGTTTACTGCCATTAATGTTCGCCACAGGTGAAGGAGCCAATGGCCGTATTGCAATGGGCACCGCAGTGGTGGGTGGACTACTGGTCTCCACGCTGCTCACCCTTTTTGTGATTCCGGTGATGTATATCTATCTCTCCACCGACAGGGAGTTGAAAAAGAGGAAGAAAGAAGCAATAGAAGGAAATAGGTAAGATCATGAAGAATATACTACTGATCCTGTTGATGTTCACTCCTGCCATCACAACCGCACAAAAGATGATGAACCTGCAGGAGTGTCTCGAAATGGGGCTTGAAAAAAATTATGACCTGAGGATCACGCGCAACGAAGAGAGGAGGGCAGGGAACAATGTCACACTGGGAAATGCCGGCTTCCTCCCCGAGGTGACCCTCAACTCCGGTTACGCGCTGCGCAACAGCAGCAGTGATCAGTACCCGGCTGATGGTGGGGATGCACTACAGACACGAAATGCCGGTACCGGTACGCTCGATGCAGGTATCCAGCTGAACTGGAGTCTCTTTGAAGGATTCCGCGTGCAAACCAACTACAAGCGATTGCAGGAGCTACAAACCATCGGTGAACTAAACAGCCGGTTGGCGGTCGAAGACTTTATCGCCAACCTCACAGCAGAGTACTACAACTACGTACAACAGCAGATCCGCTTGGGCAACCTCAAATATGCCGTCTCACTGTCACGGGAACGGTTGCGCATCGTGGAGGCACGCTACCAGGTGGGATCACTCTCGCGACTTGACCTGCAACAGGCAAGGGTCTATTTCAATGCCGACAGCTCACTGCTCATCCAGCAGTATGAAACCCTGCACCGCTCCCGCATCCGCCTGAATGAACTGATGGGATCGGATGTGGAGCAGCACTTTCTGGCAGCAGACAGCACCATCACATTCGATGAGAAGCTCTCCAGGAACATGTTGTTTGATGCAGCGTTGCAGCACAACACGCTCCTGCTGCTAACCGAGAAAAACAAAACGTTGAGCGAGCTGGAACAGAAAAACCTGCAAAGCCGCAACTATCCTTATCTGCGACTCAACACCGGCTATGGGTTTACGCACTATGACTACAGCAGTGGCACGCTCGACCGTCAACGCAATTGGGGACCCAACGTGGGGGTTACCCTCGGCTACACCCTTTTCGACGGCTTCAACCGCATAAGAGAACAAAAGAATGCCCGGATTTCCATTCAAAACCGGGAGTTGGAGATCGAAAAAAACCGACTGGCGTTGGAAAGCGATTTCGCCAATATGTGGCTTTCCTATCAGAACAACCTGGAACTGACCAAGCTGGAGATAGAGAGCCTCAGGAATGCAGAGCTCAATTATGAGATTGCTATGGAGCGGTACAAGATTGGTGACCTCTCGGGACTGGAACTGCGGGAGGCACAAAACAGCCTGTTGGAAGCGGAGCAGCGCCTTTTATCTGCACAGTACAACACCAAGCTCTTTGAGATATCGCTGTTGCAGATCAGCGGTAAGGTTGCGGCCTATCTGAACAAAAAAACAAGCCCCAATTAGAGAGAGTCAACCTGAAAAACGATTGAGATGTCCAACAAATCGGTTCAGAAAAGATTTCAGTTCGTCAATTTGGTCTAATTGTTGCATACATTTGGCTTGAATGTTTGTATGTTCGATGTTCGATGTTTTTAATCAAGGCTCGAAATTCGCAAACCATGAACCTGGGACCATGCATCAATATCCCTTATAGTCTCAACGCTCTCTTCGCCCAAATGGTTTGCGTCACCCCCCGAGAAAAGAGATAGAGGATAAATGCGAGCCAGAGCCCATTGTTTCCCCATAGGGGATTCATTATCAGATAGCTTCCAAAAAAGAGAATAGAAGAGAGTATCATTGCGTTGCGCATGTGTACAGAGGCGGTAGCACCGATATAAATACCGTCCCAGAGAAAGGCTGCAAAACCGGTCAGCGGTATCAGCAAAATCCAGAAGAGGTAATCCTCGGCTGCCCTGATGACCGGCAGATCGTTGGTCAGTATCTGCAATATCTGGTCGGGGAAGAGAGCGTAGAGTGTCATCGCAGTGATGCTCACCAGAGCACCCCAGAAGAATAGACGGCGCAGCATGCGTTGCAATGCATCCCTGTTACCCGCTCCGATAAAGCGGCCGGTGAGCGCCTCACCTGCATAGGCAAACCCATCCATAAAATAGGAGAAAAGCATGAAGAACTGCATCAACAGCGCGTTGACCGCCAGGATTGTCTCTCCCATACCGGAAGAAACGAAGGTGAAGAAAGTGGTGACAAGAGTCAGCAGGAAGGTGCGGACAAACACATCGGCATTGACACGGAAATAGAGTCGGATTGATCCTTTCTCCCAGATTGCCTCCCGTCGCACATAAAAACGTAGACGGCGGTAGTAGCGCCACCAGAAACCGGCCGCCACCAGGAAAGAAATGATCTGCGAGAGCAATGTCCCCAGAGCGATCCCCTCGATCTTCATCCCCAGTACAAAGACAAAAAATATGCTCAGCAGAATGTTCATCATGTTGTTGAAGATGGCAATGAACATGGGGATCCGTGCGTTCTGCATCCCGATGAACCATCCCTTGAAGGCATACATCCCCAGTACTGCCGGTGCTCCCCACACCACCATACGGAAATAGCGCTCCACATGATGCACCGATTCCGGTCCCGATTGTATCAGGCCAAAGGCAAGTCTCCCCAGGGGAACCTGCAGCAACAGGATCAGCGTGCCGATGCCCAGTCCGATCAGCAGTGTGCGAATCAGCACATGCATCGCCTCAGAGAGGTCGCGTGCGCCGTAGGCCTGCGAAGCGAAACCACTGGAGCTCATCCGTAGAAAACCGAAATTCCAGTAGATCATATTGAAGATATTGGCACCCAGGGCAATCGCACCGATATAGACCGCGGATCCCAGTCGGCCCGCTACCGCAATATCAATCATGCCCAGCAGGGGAACGGTAATGTTGGTAATGATATTGGGTATAGCCAATCTGAAAATTTTCCTGTCCATTGAGATCATACAGTTGAGAGGGGCGGTCGCCCCGCAGACCGGGACAACATACAAAAGAGAATAACGTCCTGTTGTGGTGAAATGTTCCTTTTTTCACAATCGCATGGAAGAGATTGTTCATTTTTTTGTAACTTTGCTTACTCCTAACAATACGCAAGAATATCCGCATAATGACTTTTTGGAATGGACATTATTTCGGGGATAACAACAGGAAATGATCTGAAAGAAACAACAATTAGGAAATACCATATGGATAAAATTCAGGAACTTACCTCAAAGCTATACACCGAAGGGGTGGAAAAAGGGAGGGAAGAGGCTGACCGCATTATTGCAGAAGCCAAGGCAAAAGCAAAACAGATGCTGGATGAAGCAGAGTCCAAAGCCGGTGCGATGATTGCTGCGGCAGAGAAGGAGCTATTGGAGCGCAGAGAACACACCGAAGCAGAATTGAGACTATATGCCGCTCAGGCAGTCGAAGCGCTCAGGAGTGAGATCACCAACCTGGTGACCGACAAGCTGGTCTCCCTGAATGTGCGGGCAGCCCTGGAGGATACGCAGTTCATGCAGGAACTAATCACCAGCATGGCAGACAACTGGTCCAAGAATGAGCCCCTCACCCTCGGCGTTGAGGATGCTGCGTCACTGGAAAGTTACATTGCCGCCAATGTGAAGCATCTACTGGAAAAGGGTGTGAAGATCGAATCAGTCAACGGCATCGGTAGCGGATTCATCCTCTCCCCTGGCGACGGATCCTACAAAGTGCGCTTCGGAGAAGAGGAGTTCATCAATTACTTCCGTGAGTTCCTGCGCCCGCAAATACAAAAGCTGCTTTTTTAACACAAAGGTGGAGTTTGCTCCTCCCCTGACCCATCGCGACTATGTTATTCAAAAATCAGTATTATTATTTTGTATCCGGTCTGCCCGACTTCTCATTCGACAGTACGAAACTCCCCTTTTCTGTAAAAACGTTCAGGGAGATGCTCAATGAGACACTGAAACCGGAAGACAAAATGCTTGTTGCCCGCTACTTTCTCCGTTACGACAACCACAACCTCTTCCACTACCTGAAGAAGAGCGATGCTGCGTGGCATCCCGCAGGTAACTTCACGCACGAAGAGATTGCAGAACTGGTCAACAAGGTGAAAAGCGATGACCCCATGGAGCATGAGCTGGCGCCCGGTTACTTTGCATCCGTTATCAGACAATGGCTCAGCGCGGAGGGAATCATACAAGCTCGTACCTTAGAGGATCTGATCAGCTCCTTCTACATGGACTATGGGCTGGATGCAAAAAATAGCCTGATCGCACGTTGGTTTGAACTGAACCTCAACATCGGAAACATTCTCTCGGCTATCTACGCCCGCAAGTACGATATCGACATCCCACAGGTGGTGGCAGGAAGCAACGCAATAGCCACCACGATCCGTGAAAATCCCAATGCACGCGACTTTGGTATCGGGCTGGAACTGGAATGGTTCGATACCCTTCAGCGCCTCTCGGAAGAGGATGACCTCTACGAACGGGAGCGTAAGCTGGACAAGTTCCGGTGGAATTGGCTGGAAGAGCAGACCACCCTCGATTATTTCAACATTGAGTACCTGTTCGCCTATCTCTGCAAGCTGGAGATTCTGGAACGATGGGTCAGTCTCAACGCTGAGGAGGGTGAACGGATTTTCCGGGAATTGATACAGGATCTGAAAAGCGGCATCAACCAACCGGAAGATATCTGACAACGAGAAAACAAGAACAACCATATATGTCAACAAAAGGAATAGTAAAAGGAATCATTTCCAACCTGGTTATTGTGGAGGTGGATGGACCCGTAGCGCAGAACGAGATTGCCTACATCGATCTGGACGGAACCCGTCTCATGTCGGAGGTGATCAAGGTGGTGGGAAAGAATGTCTACGTGCAGGTGTTCGAAAGCACCCGCGGATTAAGGGTAAACAGCCCTGTGGAGTTTCAGGGTCACATGCTGGAGGTGGTACTCGGGCCGGGACTGCTGAAACGCAACCTGGACGGACTGGAAAATGATCTCGACAAGATGGAGGGTGTCTTCCTGAAACGGGGTGAGTACACCTTCCCACTCGATGAGGAGAAACTGTGGCAATTCAAGCCACTGGCAGCCCCCGGCGACAAGGTGACGGGTGGATCCTGGCTGGGTGAAGTGGATGAGAACTTCCAGCCGCACAAGATCATGGTTCCTTTTGTGATGAAAGAGAAGTACACGCTGAAAAGCATTGCTGAAGAAGGAACGTACAACATTCACCACACCATTGCGGTAGTAACCGACCAGGATGGCAGGGAACATGCCATCACCATGGTACAGCGATGGCCGGTAAAGGTACCCATCACTACCTACAAGGAGAAGCCGCGTCCATTCAAGCTCCTGGAGACCGGCGTCCGGTCCATTGACACGCTCAACCCAATTGTAGAGGGAGGTACCGGCTTCATTCCCGGTGCTTTCGGTACCGGCAAGACGGTGCTCCAGCACGCCATCTCCAAGCAGGCGGAAGCCGATATCGTGATCATCGCTGCCTGCGGTGAACGTGCCAACGAGGTGGTAGAGATCTTCACGGAGTTTCCCGAACTGATCGATCCACATACGGGACGCAAACTGATGGAACGTACCATCATCGTGGCCAACACCTCCAATATGCCGGTAGCGGCACGTGAGGCATCGGTTTATACGGCAATGACCATCGGAGAATATTACCGTTCCATGGGACTCAAGGTGCTGCTGATGGCCGACTCCACCTCCCGATGGGCACAGGCGCTACGGGAGATGAGCAATCGTCTCGAGGAGCTTCCTGGTCCGGACGCCTTCCCGATGGATCTTTCTGCCGTGATCTCCAACTTCTATGGCCGCGCGGGACATGTGATCCTCAACAACAGTGCACAAGGCTCCATCACCTTTATCGGGACCGTATCACCGGCAGGCGGTAACCTGAAGGAGCCGGTGACCGAAAACACAAAAAAGGTGGCCCGCTGTTTCTACGCCCTGGAACAGGATCGTGCCGACAAGAAGCGATACCCGGCCATCAACCCGATTGAGTCCTACTCCAAATATATCGAATACCCTGAATTTGAAGATTTTATATCCGGCCACATCTCCGATGACTGGACAGAGAAGGTGAACGAAGCCAAAACACGGCTCCTCAGGGGTAAGGAGATCGCCGAGCAGATCAACATCCTGGGCGATGACGGCGTGCCGGTGGAGTACCACATCACCTTCTGGAAAGCGGAGCTGATCGACTTCATCGTGCTGCAGCAGGATGCCTTCGATGAGATCGATTCGGTCACGCCCATCGAACGGCAGAAGCAGATCCTCGACCTGGTGACGGAAATCTGCCGTACCGACTTCCAATTCGACCACTTCAACCAGGTGGCCGACTTCTTCAAGGAACTGATCAATATCGGCAAGCAGCTGAACTATGCCGCATTTGAGTCCGACCTGTTCAAAAAATACCAAAGGCAGCTCCTTGAGAGGGTATCGGAGAAGAGCATCGGATGAAGCAATGCATCCACCCAGAGAAGAGCGAATCGACTAATCAGCTAATTATCAAATCAGCAAATCAATTTAAGATGGCAAAAGCATTTCAGAAAATATATACCAAGATCACCCAGATCACCAAGGCAACCTGTTCGGTGATGGCTACCGACGTAGGGTATGACGAGCTGGCAACCGTGAATGGCAAGCTGGCACAGGTGGTAAAGATCATCGGCGATGAAGTGACTCTCCAGATCTTCGAGGGCACTGAAGGAATCCCCACCAATGCAGAGGTGGTTTTTATGGGCAAGGCCCCCTCACTGAAGGTAGGGGAGCAACTCTCCGGACGTTTTTTCAACGCCTATGGCGATCCCATCGATGGTGGTCCCGTCCCCGAAGGGGAGGAACGCCCCATCGGCGGCCCCTCGGTGAACCCCGTACGCAGAAAGCAGCCTTCCGAACTGATCGCTACCGGTATCGCCGGTATTGACCTCAACAACACGCTGGTGTCGGGACAGAAGATTCCCTTCTTCGCCGACCCGGATCAACCCTTCAACCAGGTGATGGCCACCGTGGCGTTACGCGCAAAAGCGGATAAGATCATCCTGGGAGGGATGGGGATGACCAACGACGACTACCTATTCTTCAAGAATGTTTTCAGCAATGCAGGAGCTCTGGACCGCATCATCTCCTTTATGAACACCACTGAGGATCCCGCAGTGGAGCGCCTTCTGGTGCCCGATATGGCGTTGACCGCTGCCGAATATTTCGCGGTAGACAAAAATGAGAAGGTATTGGTGCTCCTCACCGACATGACCTCCTACGCGGACGCGCTCTCGATTGTCTCCAACCGTATGGACCAGATACCCTCCAAGGACTCCATGCCGGGGTCCCTCTATTCCGATCTGGCAAAAATCTATGAGAAGGCGGCACAGTTTCCTTCCGGAGGATCAATCACCATCGTGGCTGTCACCACCCTCTCGGGCGGAGACATCACCCACGCGGTACCCGACAACACGGGTTATATCACCGAGGGACAGCTTTTCCTGCGACGCGACAGCGATGTGGGTAAGGTGATCGTCGACCCGTTCCGGTCACTCTCCCGACTCAAACAACTGGTGCAGGGCAAAAAGACCCGTGAAGATCACCCGCAACTGATGAATGCCGCGGTACGCCTCTACTCCGATGCGGCCAACGCCAAAACGAAGCAGGAAAACGGCTTTGATCTGACCGACTACGATGAACGTACGCTGGCCTTCGCCAAGGATTATGCTGCATATATCCTTGCCATCGATGTCAACCTCGATGCCGAGGAGATGCTCGACAAGACATGGAGGCTCTTGGCAGCACACTTCAAACCCGCCGAGGTGAACATGAAAAAGGAACTGGTGGATAAATACTGGCAGTAATGGCAATCAGGTTTCAATACAACAAAACTTCGCGTCAGCAGCTGGAAAAACAGCTGAATGTACGGATACGGTCGCTCCCCACCCTACAAAACAAGGAGACAGCCCTTCGTATGGAAGTGAAGAAAGCCAAAAAAGAGATCGAAGAGCTGGATGAGGAGTTGGAAAAGAGAATTCACTCCTACGACAGGATGGTTCCCCTTTGGAGTGAGTTCGACCCTGCCCTGGTACGGGTGAAGGATGTGGAACTGTCGAAGAAGAAGATCGCCGGTGTCATCCTGCCCACCCTCGAGAAGGTGTTGTTCGAGACCCGGCCATTCAGCCTTTTCAACCGCCCCAAATGGTTTCTCGACGGGATAAAGAGTGTGGAGGAGCTGGCCGAGATAGCTATCCGCCGTGATTTTCAGGAGATACGGTTGAACCGGCTCGAATATGCCCGCAAGAAAACCACCCAAAAGGTGAACCTGTTCGAAAAGGTACAGATACCCGGCTATCAGGAAGCGATTCTGAAGATTAAGCGATACCTGGAAGATGAGGAGAACCTTTCCAAATCATCACAAAAGATCATGCGTGCTCACCAAGAACAACGCAGGGAAGAGGAGGGAAGCATATGGTAGCAAGGATGAAGAAATTCAGCTTCCTGGTCTTTCACAGGGATTACAACGCTTTCCTGCACCAGTTGCGGGAGCTGGGAATGATCCATGTCGTGGAACAGGATCGTGCCGCACTCAACAGCGCAGAACTGCAACAGTTCATGACTGAGTCACGCCGGCTGAATGAAGCAAAGAGGTCGCTGGAAAAAATGATCGATAAAAAGTCACCCCTTCCATTCCGCGATGCCGACCCGACGTTGGGGGTAAAGATCCCCGAACGGATTGCGGTGATTGAAAATGAGAAGGCGAACCTGGCACAGCAACTGCAGGTGACGCTTCGGGAACAGGAAGCACTCCGCCCATGGGGCAACTTCGACCCGGAGAACATTACGCGGCTGGAGAAGGCAGGCTACCATGTCAACCTGCTGATTGTCCCCGACAGGAACTACAACCCGGAGTGGGAAGAACAATACAACGCCATGATCATCCATCGTGAGGGATCAAAGAGCTATTTCATCACCCTCACCAAAGAAGCAGGTCTCGCTGACCGGCTCAACCTGGAGGAGATGAAGCGACCCGAACTGTCTCTGCAGGAACTCAACAAGTTGATTGTCTCCGTAAGGGAGCGAATAGACGAGAAAGATGAGGCTATCAAGCAGCTGACAGCTGACCTTCCTTCACTCGAGGCAGCCATAAAAGAACTGAACACACGCATCTTCTTCACCCGTGTAGCCCATAGCGCTACCCGTGTGGCAGATGAGAAACTGCTGCTGCTTCAGGGATGGGCACCTGCAGCGAAGGAGAGCGAGATTACAGCCTACCTGGAGGCCAAAGAGGCCTACTTTGAGACGGCAGACCCGGCACCGGAGGATGAGGTTCCTATCATGTTTGCCAACAACCGTTTCACCCGACTCTTTGAACCGATCGCGGAGCTCTACATGCTACCAAAATACAATGAGATCGACCTCACCCCCTTCTTTGCTCCCTTTTACATGATCTTCTTCGGCCTCTCGCTGGGCGATATCGGTTACGGCACCTTCCTGCTGCTCGCCTCCACCCTGGCGATGCTCTTCATGAAGCAGATCGGCAAAACCATGAAGGGAATGCTGCGGCTGGTACAGATACTGGGAGCATCTACCATGGTGTGCGGCCTGCTTACCGGCGGTTTCTTCGGTTTCAGCATCTACGAGACCCAAATCCCCTTCTTCCAGCAGATGAAGGAGCAGGTCTACTTCGATAACCAGCAGATGTTTGTGCTTTCGCTGATCCTGGGGGTGATACAGATCCTCTTCGGCATGTTCCTGAAGATCTTCAACCGCATCCGGCAGTTCGGCTTCATGCACGCCCTCTCCACCATCGGATGGGTGATCCTGTTGTTGAGCGTGATCGTAGCATTCCTCTTCCCTGCAGCGATGCCGATGGGAAGTACGATTCATCTTGCGGTGATGGGTACAGCAGCAGTGCTGATCCTCTTCTTCAACGCCCCGGGCAAGAACCCGCTTCTCAACCTGGGCCTGGGACTCTACGACACCTACAACATGGCCACCGGATTGCTCGGCGATGTGCTTTCCTATGTACGTCTCTTCGCACTGGGGCTATCTGGTGGCATACTGGCCAGCGTCTTCAACAGCCTGGCCCTGGGACTGAAGCCGGACAACCTGATTGGCGGTTCACTGGTCTTCCTGCTCATCTTCCTCTTCGGACATGCGATGAACATCTTCATGAACGTGCTGGGTGCCATCGTGCACCCCATGCGACTCACCTTCGTGGAGTTCTACAAGAACGCAGAGTTCACCGGTGGAGGCAAAAGATACAACCCCTTCAGGAAATAACAGGCCATAACCTGCAGTATGGCATTGACAAAGAAAGGTGAAAAGAGAACAATGATCATTGATAAAGCAGATTTTTACATACACAACAAATAACAAATAACAATTCACAACATGGACAGCAACTTATTAATTGCCTATATCGGCATCGGAATCATGATTGCCCTTTCGGGTATCGGCAGCGCCTACGGGGTTACCATTGCCGGTAACGCAGCCATCGGCGCATTGAAGAAAGACAGCTCCAAATTCGGCAACTTCCTTGTCTTGAC
Source organism: Proteiniphilum sp. (assembly GCA_016839025.1). GTDB lineage: Bacteria > Bacteroidota > Bacteroidia > Bacteroidales > Dysgonomonadaceae > Proteiniphilum. The sequence continues at coordinate 14,934 of JADLKK010000023.1, read as the reverse complement.
GGCTCTGCCCGGCACACAGGGGCTCTACGGCTTCGCCGGATACTTCATGTTCCAGAGTATCTTCAACGTGCTTACCCCCGAGATTTCCGCCATACAGTCGGCAGCCGTGCTGGCAGGTGGTCTTGCGCTCGGCCTGATTGGTCTCTTCTCTGCCATCCGTCAGGGACAGGTATGTGCCAATGGCATCGCCTCAATCGGGCAAGGACATGATGTATTCGGAAACACCTTGATTCTGGCGGTGTTCCCCGAACTCTATGCCATTGTAGCACTGGCCGGTGTCTTCCTGATCGGTACCGCCGTTGCCTGAATGAGTCAATAACCCAAAGAAATGAGGCTGCTCCCCAACAGGAACAGCCTCACTTTTGTTTCTGACCAGCGAATGTGATCAAAGAGTGTCGATCTCAATGCGATCGATGCCGATATCCCTCATTGAAGCGGGATCCTCCACCGGCTCAATATGGGTGGAGACGGTGACCGGCTCCCGGAACATCGCAATGATGCTCTCCTCCACCTCATCGGCACAGTCATGCCCCCTTTTCACACTCCACTCGCCCGGCACCAGCAGATGCATAGAGATGAAGCGACGCTGTCCCGACATGCGTGTTTGCAGCGAGTGGTATGCAATCTCCCTCTTGCTGAGTGAATCGAGGTAACCGGTTACCTTCACCAGCTCATCCTCGGGTATGGTAGCATCCATCAGCTCCCTGGCCGACCGGATAATGAGTCTGTAACCGGAATAGATGATGTTGAACGCGACCAGGATGGCGATGACCGGGTCAATGATCAGCCAACCGGTAAATTCCACCAGGATAATACCCAGGATAACTCCCGCGGTGGTGTAGACATCGGTTAGCAGATGCCTGCCGTCCGCCTCCACCAGCAGTGACTTCTTCTTTTTTCCGTTGTTAACCAGAACAAGACCCACCATCAGGTTCACCAGTGAGGCCAGCAGTGAGAAGAGCAGCCCTGTTCCGATATTTTCCAGCGGCTGCGGCGCAATGATTCGGGGCACTGCCGACCGGATAATGGTGAAGGCAGCCACCAGGATCAGTGCGCCCTCCACCGCACTGGAGAAATATTCCGCCTTGCCATGTCCAAACTCATGCTCCTCATCTGCCGGTTTACGGGAGAGATGAAGCATCAACAGGGCAAAGAGGGCTGCAAACAGGTTGACAAATGACTCCAGGGCATCGGAGAGAAAACCCATCGATCCGGTTACCCAATAGGCATAACTCTTTAGCAGGATAGTCAGGAGTGCCGCTCCTACAGAGAGATAGAGATATTTGTTAAGTGATCTTGCTTGCATGTGGGTTACAAAAATAATCATTTCCACGAATCTTTGTCGCCTCACCAGACAGAAAAAAACAAGACCACTCACAGAATATCCCTATCGCATGCCTCTCCCGGATTAGCGGGTGAAATAATAGCTCCCGGATCCAATCTCTATCTCGACACCCTCTTCGGTATGCATCACTTCGCGGATACCCTCGCCCGATGGATCAGCAATACCCATCTCCTTCGGCAGTTTCACCACTGCTGATGTGTTGGGCGGCAGCGTGATCTCCCAGCTGAAAGCATCCTCATTCCTCTTCCACTCGCTGCGAATTTCACCGTAAACCGATTGGTAGGAGGCTTTCACATGGGTGAGTCCATCCGGAAATTTGGGCTGCATCAGCAACTTCTTGTAAGCAATGCTCTCCGGATGGTTTTTGATCCCCGCCAGATCCTCGTAGTACCAGATAATCAGATCACCCAGCAGCATCACATGGTTGGCCGAGTTCATCGCCGGATCAGCAGTATCGCCGTTCCATAGCTCCCAGATGGTGGTGGCACCCTTCTCAATCATATAACCCCAGCTGGGATAGGTTTTGTTGGTGGCGATCCGGTAGGCAAGATCCACATTCCCATGTTCGGTGAGACCGCGCATCAGTTGCTGGATCCCCAGCACACCGGTACTGACATGCCCGTCGAAATCCTTCACGGTCTTCTCCACGATGTTGCGGAACAGATCTTCCTCTCTACCGTCCGGCACCAGCTTCAACTGGAGCGAGAGAATATTGGCTGTAACGGTATTGTTGTCGTAGCGGGCAGAATCGGCATCAAAGTAACGCGCGTTGTAAGCCTCTTTCACCTTCGCCGCCAGCTCGCGAAACGATGGGATATCAGACTGGTTACCTGTGATCTCCGCAAATTGGGTCATGAGGTGCAACAAACTGTAATACATGGTGGTGCTGAGCACAGCCCCGGCAGTCTTCCTCGTGGGATCCTGCGAATGGATTAGCTCCTGCCGCTCGGGCGGCATGCACCAGTCGCCGTAGGTATCCCTGGTCAGGATCCCATCCTGCATGGAGACCTCCTGCATACGCTCCAGGTAGCGTTTCATGGAGGCATAGTGTTTCCGGATCGGTGCAGTCTCACCATACTGCTGCCAGAGCATCCTAGCCGCATAGAAATAGGCAGACGGCCAGGTCACATCATCGTTGTAGATGGTCCAGTAGCGGGGTGAGACCACCGAAATGCTCCCCTCCGGGCTCTGAGAATCTTCGATGTCCTGCAGCCATTTGCTGTAGAGCATGGCGTTGTTGAAAACAAATGCTTCGCCGAAACAACCGGTGGCACGATCTCCCAGCCAGCCCTGTCGTTCGTCGCGCTGCGGACAGTCGGTAGGCATACCCCGATAGTTGCCGCGGATACCCCAGTAGGCATTTCGGAATGTCTGGTTGATCACCTCATTGGAGGTCTCAAACTGACCGGTTGTCTCCATCCGGTCATACACCACCCTTCCGGTAAAGTGCGACAATCGCGGTTCTTCATCCATCCCTGTGATCTCCACAAAACGGAATCCATGATAAACAAATGAGGGTTCCCAGCTGAAGAGGCCGTCAGCCACCGGCGTATAGATATCGGTTACTTTCGCTTTACGGATATTGGCCAGGTAGAGGGTGCTGTCGGGGTTGAGTAATTCCGCAAAACGCATCACAACGGGCTGATCTTTCTTCCCCTTGAGGTTGTTGATGCGCAACCATCCCACCATGTTTTGTCCCATATCAATGATAAATCTGCCGTCACTGAGACGGGTGATTCCTATCGGGGAGATCTCCTCCATCACCTGCAGGTTGGGGTTTGGCTGCGCCGTAAGCTCCCCACCGGGGGCATCCATCAAATCGGCCTGTTTCCAGCCGGAGTCATCAAACCCGCTTTTGCTCCAACCCTTCATCTCCTTGCGGGCATCATACTCTTCGCCGTCAAACTCATTGTTGGCGATGATGGGACCCTGCGATGTCACTCTCCAGGAATCATCGGTAACGATCAGCTCTGTTGAGCCGTCACTGTATTCAATCTGCAGCTGTGCCAGCAGCCGGGGCAATCCAAACATCTGGGTGCGGGTATCCCGCATCCCGAAGTAGCGCCCGTTGCCCAACTTCACACCCAGTAGGTTATCCTTCTGCTTCAGCAGTGAAGTCACCTCGTACACATTGTAGTAGACCCGCTCGGGGTACCAGGAGACAGTGGGGGAGAAGACATCATCCGATATCCGTTCTCCGTTCAGGTAAGCCTCATAACTCCCCAGACCTGTGATATAAAGCATCGCTCTCTCCACCTTCTTACCTGCGGCGAATGACTTGCGCAGATAACGGGCTGCCAGTCGCGTGTCTCCTTTGTCACTCTCCCCTGGGTTGGATAGCGTATCCTCACCGATCCATTGTGCCTGCCATTCGGATTGATCAAGCAGTGCCATGCTCCAGTGTTGTAGCTCACTCCAGTCGGTTTCGCCATGATTGGTGACGACCTTCACCCGCCAGTAATAGCTCTTGCCTGATAACAGTTCATGCCCCGCATAAGGGATGAATAATGACTGGTCACTCTCTACTGTTCCTGAACTCCAGATTAGCTGCCCATTCTTCAGTGCCTTCTCCGATTCCGCAACCTCTATCTGATAGGAGTGCTGCACGAGGTCATTCATTGTCGATTCAATCCGCCAGGAAAAACGGGGTATCAGGGTAGATACCCCCTGAGGGTTCTCCTGCATCTCAACCTTCAGACCTGCCACCTCGGTGTGAGGACCCTGGCAGGCGGTCATCAGCATGACCCATGTCAATCCGATTAAAAAAGTTTGTCTCATCATTTTTTGGTTTACGTTTTTTTACTAAAAAATCAATTGTAGAAAAAATAGCTCCCTGCAGGAACCTCATACAACACATATCCCCCCCACTCTTTCATCTTTCTAGCGACACCAGATTGCTCATGTATGCTCCTCCCCATTTCGTCTGGAAAGTAGACAGTGGCACTACAGTTGGGGGGAACAGTCACCTGCAGTTCTGTTTTTCCCTTTTCTCTTTTCCAGTGAGAAATGATCATGCCGGCAGGTGAATCAAACTCAGCACTGGCCCACTGCATCTGCTTTTCCGTCAGTTTTGGCAAACGGATATCAAATTTCCGAAAACCCGGTTCACTCATCCGGATACCCGCCACCCCATCGATATACCAGGCACCGGGGTAGAGGTAAGAGCTATGCAACAACGAGTGACCCGGCAGATCCTTCTCCCACATCTCCCAGATGGTGGAGGCTCCATGTGCACGCATAAATCCCCAGCCAGGGTATGTGGTCTGAGAGGTCATGGCGTAGATCAGGTCATCCCGTCCTTCGTTGCGCAACACGTTGAAAAGCATGGCACCACCGGTGATACCCACATCGATATGTCCCTGCCGGTGCACCACTATCTCCGTTTCAAGGCGCTTCATCACCTTTTCACGAAGCGCTGCCGGCATGATACCACCGTAGAGGGCGGCCGCCAGGCTTCGCATCGTTTTATCTGAATAGTTGTGGTCGTCGGGGTGGAAATATTGATCATGCAGTGCTGCAGAAGAACGCGCTGCCTGCGCCTCCCAGCGTTCCGCCTCATCGTCTCTGTCAATCACCCTGGCAATCTTTGCCGCTGTTTTCAGGTTGTAGATCCAATAGCAGTTGTTGAAGAAGAGGTTCTCATCGGAGTAGTTGTTCATTCCCTGCGCGGTAGCTCCGGGCCAGAGCCAGTCGCCCAGGAAATCCCACTTTCCTCCGTATCGCTGCAACAGATCATCTTTCACATGTGTATCCAGAAATGCCAGCCAGCCTCTGAGCATTTCATAGTTCTCATCCAACACCCGCACATCCCCCTGATACTGATAGAGGAACCAGGGCAATGTTACCACGATGCCACCCCAGGCGGGGCCTCCACCGCCATGGTAGGTGGGAGCTGTCTGCGGCAGGATACCACCACCCAACCGACGACCGCTTCCTTCCTGTTTGCGAGCCCACAGCGGATCATTCATATTGCCCACCATCGGCTCGGTTCCCTGCACATCCCGCCAATCCTCCAGCCATTTGGTGTAGAATGCCCCCAGCTTGTAGTTGAGCAGACCGGTCTCCGAGGTGGCATGTGCATCGCCACCATAGCCAAAGCGTTCCCGTTGCGGACAGTCAACCACGAATCCGCCCAGCGAGAGATTCTCGAAGGTCCAGTTGACGGTATTGTATATCCAGTTCTGCAGGGGATCGGAGCACTCAAACCGGGTGGCATCCGCATAACCGGTGCGGAGCAGCCAGCCCCTGATCTCCTCCATCCGTGGCGACGTTTTCATCCCTTTGATGGTGATCCATCTACCGGAACTGTAGTTGAACCGGTTCTCAAAAACACCCTTTCCCGAAGGGCCAACCACATACTCATTCCTCAAACCGAAGGTGATCTCCTCCTGTTCCCGTTCCGAGAAGAGTAAACGAATGGTATCGCCCGGATTACCCCGCAGCGGTATACGGACCCATCCGGCAAAATTGACTCCCATATCCACACGCCAGTCGCCGTTGGGCAACAACTCTATTGCAACAGGATGGATCTCATTGAGCCGCAGATTGGGTTCAACACGTTGTGCCGAGAGCTTCAATTTCGGATTGAAGACGCTGGCCTGTTGCCAGTCATCCTCCTCCCGATCGGCCCGGTTCCACCCCTCTATCTCCAGGCGTGCATCCCATATCTCGCCCCCATACCCCCCTACGCCGAAGCCCCAGTTTCCAATCAGCTTGTTGGGACTGGGATGTGTCTTCCAGCTCTCGTCGGTGGCAATTCTGGTAATCTTGTGGAGATTTTTGTCGTAGAGGTCACACTGTGCAATCACCAGCGGGGCACGTGGTTTATCTGCTGTGGCGTAGGGTGCGAAGATGGACCAGGAGGTACCCAGCCATAGTGCGACCACATTGGCACCTGTGGTAAGTGCCGGTGCGATATCGTAAGCGATATAGCGCGCCCGTTGGGTATGATCGCTTACCGCCGGTGCCAGCAGATGGTCTCCGATCTTCCTGCCATTCACATACACCTCGTGGTAGCCCACTGATGCCACAAACAGGGTAGCTCTTGCCGGTTTCTCCTTCAATACAAAGGATTTCCTGAACCAGGGATCATACATCTTGTTAGGTCCTTCAGCCGGATTATAAGCTTCACCCGTACCGATCCACTCCGCTGTCCACTCTGCTGCGGAAAAGAGTCCGGTACTCCACTCCGCCATCTCACTGTAGCGTGAAATCTGGCCATTTTCATCCTTCACGGCAACCTTCCAGTAATAACTTCTATCGGAAGAGAGTTTACGGCCGTTGTAGCTGATAAGCTGCATCTTATCTGACGCTACCCAGCCGGAGTCCCACATATCACCCTTCTGGCGGTTCAACAACTCAGGGGAAGTGCCCACCAGAATCCGGTATGCCCTCTGAGCCTGTCCATGAGTGTCGGGATCCACGGCTTGCAGACACCAACTGAAACGGGGAGATGGTTCATCCAGTCCCCGGGGCGCAGGAAGATACTCACACTGCAGCTTCAGAGGAACAATCGACGCCTGTTGAACGGCAAAAAAGGGAGTTGCCACAACACTCAAGAGGAGCAGAAGGATTAATCTTGTTTTCATCTTGTGAATGGTACCAGTTTGATTACAAATCACAAACTTACGCAATATTTTTCAGAACAGGCATCATACGGATGAGATAAAAACTGCGAGATTTGACAGGAAGAACAGGTTATTGCTTTTTTCATTATCTTTGTCTTCCAATAAATAATGAGCGTAAAGAACCATGTTTGAAAATTTAAGTGACAGACTGGAGAGGTCGTTTAAGATACTGAAAGGCGAAGGCAGGATCACCGAGATCAACGTGGCCGAGACCCTCAAGGAGGTGCGTCGTGCGCTACTTGATGCCGACGTGAATTACAAGACGGCAAAGGATTTCACCGAAACGGTGAAACAGAAGGCGCTGGGCCAGGATGTGCTCAACGCGGTGAAGCCGGAGCAGATGATGGTGAAGATCGTACACGACGAACTGGCCACCCTGATGGGCGGCACGGCTGTCGACATCAACATCAAGGGCAGTCCGGCGGTGATCCTGATGTCGGGGTTGCAGGGCTCGGGGAAGACCACCTTCTCCGGTAAGCTGGCCAGCATGCTCAAGAGCAAGAAGGGGAAGCAGCCCCTGCTGGTGGCAGGTGACGTCTACCGTCCCGCCGCCATCGAGCAGCTCAAGGTGCTGGGCGAACAGATCGGTGTCTCCGTGTACGCGGAGGAGGAGAACAAGAACCCGGTGAAGATCGCACAGAATGCCATTCAGTATGCCCGTCAGCACGGCAAGGATCTGGTGATCATCGACACCGCCGGTCGTCTGGCCATCGACGAGCAGATGATGCAGGAGATCGAGTCGATCAAGAAGGCGGTCAACCCGCAGGAGATCCTCTTCGTGGTGGATGCCATGACCGGTCAGGATGCGGTGAACACCGCCAGGGAGTTCAACCTGCGGCTCGATTTTAACGGGGTGGTGCTCACCAAGCTCGATGGTGACACCCGCGGCGGTGCCGCGCTCTCCATCCGCTCGGTAGTGGACAAGCCGATCAAGTTTGTCGGTACGGGCGAGAAGCTCGACGCCATCGACGTCTTTCACCCCGAACGCATGGCCGACCGCATCCTGGGGATGGGCGACATCGTCTCACTGGTGGAGAAGGCACAGGAGCAATACGACGAGGCGGAGGCACGTCGCTTGCAGAAGAAGATCGCCAAGAATCAGTTCGATTTCGACGACTTCATCGCCCAGATCCAGCAGATCAAGAAGATGGGTAACCTGAAGGACCTGGCATCGATGATTCCCGGCGTGGGTAAGCAGATCAAGGACCTGGATATCGATGATGATGCCTTCAAGGGGATCGAAGCGATCATCCGCTCCATGACACCGGCAGAACGCTCCAACCCTGAGATACTGAATGGCAGTCGTCGTGCCCGCATCGCAAAGGGAAGTGGCACCAACGTGCAGGAGGTGAACAAGCTGATCAAGCAGTTCGACGAGACCCGCAAGATGATGCGGATGATGACCTCCGGTGGTGGCAAGCAGGCCATGCGCAATCTCCGCAGAAGGTAGTGTTTATAATAGAATCGTTCGTAAGTGAACAAGTTTATAAAAAAAGCTGATAGCTGATAGCTAAAAGCTGATAGTTGAAAATCATGAACCTGATCGATGGAAAGGCGACAGCCGCGGAGATAAAACGGGAGATTGCCGAAGAGGTGGCACAGATCAAGGCTGCCGGCGGCAAGACACCCCATCTGGCAGCAGTGCTGGTGGGCCACGACGGAGGCAGTGAGACCTACGTGGCCAACAAGGTACGCAGTTGTGAAGAGGTGGGCTTCCACTCCACCCTGATTCGTTACGAGGAGGATGTTACCGAGGAGGAGCTTCTTGCATGCGTGGAACGGCTCAACAACGACCCCGACATCGACGGTTTCATCGTACAACTGCCGCTGCCGAAGCATATCCGGGAAGAACGGATCACCGAAGCAATCGACTACCGCAAGGATGTGGACGGTTTTCACCCGGTGAATGTGGGCCGCATGTCACTGGGACTCCCCTGCTTCCTCTCCGCCACTCCGGCGGGTATTGTGGAGTTGCTGAAACGGTACGACATCGAAACGCGGGGGAAGCACTGCGTGGTACTGGGGCGGAGCAACATCGTGGGCAAACCGGTCTCGATGCTGATGATGCAGAAGGGTGTCCCCGGCGACTGCACCGTAACCGTCTGCCACAGCCGCACCGCCAACATCAAAGAGATCTGCCTGCAGGCCGACATCATCATTGCCGCACTCGGCGTACCGGAATTCCTGAAGGGGGATATGGTGAAGGAGGGAGCGGTGGTGATCGACGTGGGCACCACCCGTGTCCCCAGTGACAAGACCAAATCGGGATTCAAGCTGACGGGAGACGTGTCATTCGAGGAGGTAGCTCCCAAATGCTCCTGGATCACCCCCGTCCCGGGCGGCGTAGGACCGATGACCATTGTCTCGCTGATGCGCAACACCCTGCTGGCAGGAAAGAAGGCGATTTACCGTTAACACCTGCGTATCAATATTTCTTCACCTTGATCAGCAGGATACCCACCAACGTCCAGAAGATCTCCCGAATCCGCTTGCAGAGGCTTACAAAAACGCCATAGGATAGGGGTAACGAGAGGATACCGAATACGATGACGATGCCCCCTTCACGCGAACCCATCTGCATCGGCATAAAAAACAGGATATTCCCCACCAGTGACTGGATTGACTCGATCAGCACACTCTGGCCGAAACTTATTGGGCGTCCCACTGCCATCATCATCAGAATCACCTCCAGGCAAAGGAAGAAGCGGGAGAAAATCTCCAGCGAAAGAGATAGAAGAAAATCTTTTTTTCGATTGCGGTAAAGATCCGCGATCAGGGCATCCATCTGGTCAATCTTCTCTTGATTGTGTCTGCGATATGCCTTCAGGCTCTTACCCACGAAAGGGAGTCTGCCTCCCAGCATCAGAGCCCTGTCGACCCCACCCCTGGTATAGACCCGGTATGCCCAGAGAAGCAACAAAAAGGAGGTAGCGGTGGAGAGAATCATTCCCAGCTCCACCACATCGGAGAGCACCGGTACAAGGAAGAGCAGCAATGGGATAGAAACCATCCAGAAAATGAAATGGGAGACAAAGTGCATCATGGTGGAAAGCAGCACCGAGGAGGTGGCGCGCTGAATGCCGAGGGTGGACTGCAATTCAATGATCTTGTAAGGTTCTCCTCCCATCAGTCCGAAAGGGGTGATGTAATTGATCGCAAATCCACTGATAACCAGTTTGAAAAGGCGCAAAAAACCAACCTTGTCTGCCTCCTCACTGCCATCCTGCAGAATGATGTGGAAGGAGTAGGTGTTGAGCAGGTAGACCACCACCCAGATTCCGAAGATAGGAGCAAACCACCAGCCGGTTTGGCGAATATCGCGCAGGATGTTGTCGATCCCTGTCTTGTATATCATAAAGCCCAGTGCCAGGGCACCGAGCAGGAAGAAAATATTCTGTGCTATCTTTGCTTTTTTCGCCATAGGGAGGCAGCTGTACTGTAAAGATGATGGCCCGATACTTGCGTAACAGGCCACAAAAATAGGAGTTATTCGTGAGAAAAGGGCAAGAATCGCCTCAATATTTTCTGAAAGGGGGTTTTACGACCACAGCTTTCAACTTCCTGTTGCGAATGCTGATAAAGATAGCTGTGCCGGGAGTAGCATACGCCGGTTTCAGGTATCCCATGCCGATTCCTGTTTTCAATACAGGGGAAAGCGTTCCGGAAGTGACCCTGCCGATTGGCTCCTCTTCGCTGTTCAGGATCTCATAACCCTGACGGGGTACACCCTTCTCGGTTAACTCAAAGCAACAGAGCTTACGGGAGACTCCCTCAGCCTTTTCTCTTTCAAGGATCTCACGGCCGATAAAGGGTTTATTGTCAGTGAAACGGGTGATCCATCCCAATCCTGCCTGCAGGGGTGTGGTGGTGTCATCCAGATCGTTGCCATATAGGCAGAATCCCATCTCCAGTCGCAGCGTATCGCGTGCGCCCAATCCTATCGGTTTGATACCATAAACAGCTCCAGCTTCAAAGAGGGCATCCCATATTTTCCGCCCCTCTTCGGGATAGAAATAAAGCTCAAATCCGCCCGCACCGGTATAGCCTGTATTGGAGACAATAACCTCCTCCACTCCCGCAAAACGGGCGGTTACAAACGAATAGTAGGGAATAGAGGAAAGATCGGCAGCAGTCAGTTTCTGTAGGGTTTCCGTTGCACGGGGACCCTGCACAGCCAACTGCGCCATGCGTCCGGAAGCGTTCTCCAGTTGAGCTCCCATGCTATTGTGCCGGTGGCACCATTCCCAGTCTTTCTCGATGTTGGCGGCATTAACCACCAGCAGGTACTTCTCCGCTTCATACTGGTAGACGATGAGATCGTCCACGATGCCTCCCCGTTCATTCACAAAACAACTGTACTGCGCCTTGCCGGGTTGCAGGCGGGAAGCATCGTTGCTGGTTATCTTCTGCAGGAAGGGAAGCGCCTGCGGTCCCTTCACCCAAAACTCACCCATGTGCGACACATCAAACACACCCACGGCATTCACCACCGTGAGATGTTCGTCAATGATCCCGCTGTACTCGATGGGCATGTGATAGCCGGCAAACTCGTGCATCTTTGCTCCCAGGGCAATGTGCAGATCGGTAAAAGGTGTTGTCTTCATATCTGTCGGTTTTCAGATGATTCGTTTATGCCTCTTTGGCAACCAGTTCAGCAATCTTCACAATTACCTCGGATGCCTTCCGCAGCGACGGCACGGGAAGAAACTCATATCGGCCATGAAAGTTCATCCCGCCAGCGAAGATATTGGGACAGGGGAGCCCCATAAAGGAGAGACGCGCACCATCAGTACCGCCGCGGATCGGTTTGATGTTGGGTTTCACACCCACCGCTTCCATGGCACGATAGGCATAGTCAACCACATGCATCACCGGTTCTACCTGCTCTTTCATGTTGTAATACTGATCCTTCAGCTCCAGGGTGATCCGGTTTTCATACCTGGCGTTCAGACGTTCCACCGTTTCGGTCATCAGCAGCTTACGCGATTCGAACATTGCCCTGTCGTGGTCACGAATGATGTAGGAGACCTTTGCTTCATCAACAGTTCCGCTGAGTCCGATCAGGTGGAAAAAGCCCTCATACCCTTCCGTATGTTCAGGACGTTCCTCTGCAGGCAGCAGTGCGATCAGCTCATTGGCCACATGCAGCGCATTGATCATCTTACCCTTTGCATAACCGGGATGCACATTCCGACCCTGTATGCCTATCTTTGCCGAAGCAGCGTTAAAGTTCTCATACTCCAGCTCACCCACCTCACTGCCATCCATCGTATAGGCCCACTGTGCAGCAAACTTCTCCACATCAAAATGATCGGCGCCACGACCGATCTCTTCGTCGGGTGTAAAAGCGATGCGAATGTTGCCATGTTCCACTTCCGGATGATCAATCAGGTACTGCATGGCATTCATGATCTCCGCGATGCCCGCCTTGTCGTCCGCTCCCAGCAGTGTATTCCCATCGGTTACGATCAGATCCTCACCCACGTGGTGCAGCAATTCCGGAAAATCAGCCGATGAAAGCACCACCCTGTTGGCTTCATTGAGCTGTATATCCTTACCGTCGTATGCCTTTACGATACGGGGATTCACATTGGCTCCACTCATATCGGGACTGGTGTCGAAGTGTGCAATGAAGCCAATTACCGGCACATCTCTCTTCGTGTTGGCCGGCAAGGTGGCCATCAGATAACAGTTGTTGTCGAGACTCACATCGGTCAGTCCCATCTCAAGTGCTTCTTTTTCCACCTCCTTGGCCAGATTGAACTGTTTCTGGGTACTGGGTGTCTGTGTGCTGTTTTCATCCGATTGTGTATCAATACGGGCATATTTGATGAACCGGTCTACTATATCCATGATGATTATTTTGAACTGATTTGATTCGTTGTTACAACATTGTTGCTCCTACAAAGATAAAAAAAGAGACTGAATGGGAAAAATCAATTCATCCTTTTGTATCTAAATAAAAAGCTGTATCTTTGCAGTCCCCCAGGTCTTGACCGAAGCAAGGGTATTTGGTTGTAGCGGCGCGATATAGATCGCTTACCCTTTTTTATGCCATAATGACAAAACCCCTTCGACCGTAACCGGTAAAGGGGTTTGTTGTTTGATCTGTCGATCGCTCTCTATGCCAGCCTGGGCAATAGCTTCGCGTCGAGTGAGTACTTGCCGGCACCGATCAGGATGGCTCCCGCAAAAACGATCAGCAGGTCGAGTGCATGGCCGAACACCATGAAATCATCCCCTGCCGCCAGATGGGTCGCCAACGCCACCACCATGGTACCGGTCAGCATCACGGCCGCAGGACGGAACAGCAGTCCCAGCGCAAAAAGAGCACCTCCAACCGATTCAGCCACAGCAGCCAGAAATCCCCAGAAGGCCGGTGCAAAAGTAATCCCAAAGATCGACATGCTTCCGCCAATATATGTCCAGGTCTCTACGCCACCCGTGAGTTTGGGTATGCCATGCAGCATAATGGAGATACCAATTCCCGCTCTCAGAATCAACCAGCCCAGTTGTAACAAGTTCTCTTTCTTTTTCATCGTTGTAATCATTTATCATGTAACCCCGGATTTCGCCCTCATAGGAGGCGCCCATATCTGCGACCGTGGTCACGCAGTTCATGTTTGAAAATTGTTAATATCCCGGATTAAACCCTTTCACTGGCTGATTTGTTTATCTTTGCAGCATAAATAAAATCAATATGTCCACATTTGCTCCTTTCGCCAAACCGATGTATGTGATGTTGAAGCCTGTAGGTTCCAAGTGTAACCTCGACTGCGACTACTGTTACTATCTGGAAAAGGCGAATCTCTTCCCCAAGAAAAACAACCAGGTAATGAGCGAAGAACTCCTCGAACGGTTTGTGAAACAATATATAGAATCTCAGACGCAGCCGCAGGTGATGTTCACCTGGCACGGGGGGGAGACGCTGATGCGCCCCCTCTCCTTCTACCAAAAAGCGCTGGAGCTGCAAAAGAAATATGCGGGAGGACGCCAGATCGACAATTCCATCCAGACCAACGGCACGTTGCTGACCGATGAATGGTGTGCCTTTTTCAAGGAGAACAACTTCCTGGTAGGAATCTCGATCGACGGGCCACAGGAGTTTCACGATGAGTACCGACGCGACAAGATGGGCCGCCCCTCTTTTCATCGGGTAATGCGAGGCATTGGGTTGTTGAAGAAACATGGTGTGGAGTTCAACTGCCTGGCGGTGGTGAACGATTACAATGTGGATTATCCGCTGGAGTTCTATCGTTTCTTCAAGGAGATCGACTGCCGCTACATCCAGTTTACACCTATCGTGGAACGGATCCGAAAAACAGAATCTCCGCTTAAGCTTGCCACCGCAGCGGATGAAGAGGAAGAAGTAGAGCTGGCACCCTTTACGGTACCGGCAGATAAGTGGGGCAAATTCCTGTGCGATCTTTTCGATGAATGGATCAAGGAGGATGTTGGGAAGTTTTTTATCCAGATCTTCGACGCCACGCTGGCTAACTGGGTGGGAGAGCAACCGGGTGTATGTACCATGGCCAGGACCTGTGGACATGCGGGGGTGATGGAATTCAACGGAGATGTCTACTCGTGTGATCACTTCGTTTTCCCCGAATACCGGCTCGGGAATATCTATAGCACGCCGCTTGCCTCGCTGATGTACTCGGAACAACAACTCACCTTCGGCAATGACAAGTTCGACACGCTGCCACAACAATGTCGTGAATGCGACATGCTCTTTACCTGCTATGGTGAATGTCCCAAGAACCGGTTTATCCGTGACAAATATGGCAACAAGGGGCTCAACTACCTCTGCAGCGGATATTACCGCTACTACACACATGTGGCTCCCTATATGGACTTCATGAAGCAGGAGCTGATGGCGGGACGTCCTCCGGCCAACGTGATGGAGTGGGCCCGCAAGAGACGAGCAGCACGATCATAACCCGGGTACCTACCATCCACCAA
>JADLKK010000022.1 GCA_016839025.1 Proteiniphilum sp. | reverse complement strand
GTCATGTAGAGGTTTGTTCCACCGCCGAGACCCATATACCAGTTGTCACTAGCCTTGTTTTTCAGGTACACCGTACCATGAGAAACGTTTTGTACTTCCTGTGCACTGATGCTGAAGGCAAGAAGTGCAGAAAATAAAAGTAAACTAAACTTTTTCATAAATTTACAATCTAATTAAACATTTTGCGTTTTACAATAACTCGATATTCTTAGTTTTTAACGGTTGTACTGCGTTCAGTACTTCCTTTCTATGGTTCCTCTATAACATTTGCGTTATAAAAATGTTCGCAGAATGATGCCTGAATAGCTCTCATGTCCCCGGATTTTTCCTATTTGCTCCCGTTGAAGCAGTTAAGCTTAAGATTACAAATATAAAACTTAAAATTTATATAATCTTGTTTTTCTGTCAGAAATTTCCAAAAATGTGACCAAATGGGCCTTTTTCCCCATTGCCAGATTCTGACACCCGTTTTGTTTTCTTTTTTTAACCCAGATAGCTTTTCAAAAGTTTGCTGCGGGAATCCTGACGCAATCGCCGGATCGCTTTCTCTTTGATCTGCCGCACCCGCTCGCGGGTCAGCTGGAACTTATCGCCAATCTCTTCAAGTGTCATCTCCTGGCAGCCAATGCCAAAAAACATCTTGATGATATCGCTCTCTCTCTCCGTCAGAGTGGAAAGTGCCCGGTCTATCTCTTTCTGCAGTGATTCGTTGATCAGCGTACGGTCGGCAATGGGAGCATCATCATTGACCAATACATCCAGCAGGCTGTTGTCCTCACCCTCCACGAAAGGCGCATCCATCGAGATGTGGCGCCCCGACACCTTTAGGGAATCGGTGACCTTGTCAACTGAAAGATCGAGTTCGGTGGCCAGCTCTTCCGCTGAGGGACGTCGTTCATTCTCCTGCTCAAATTTCTGAAAAGCCTTGCTGATTTTGTTGAGTGAGCCTACCTGATTGAGTGGTAGCCGCACGATGCGTGACTGTTCGGCGAGGGCTTGCAGAATCGACTGGCGTATCCACCATACAGCATAGCTGATAAACTTGAATCCACGGGTCTCATCAAACTTCTCGGCAGCCTTGATCAATCCCAGGTTTCCCTCATTGATCAGGTCCGGCAGGCTGAGTCCCTGGTTCTGGTATTGTTTGGCTACCGACACCACGAAGCGCAGGTTTGCCCTGGTGAGCTTTTCCAGGGCCTGCCGGTCACCTTTCTTGATCGCCTGCGCCAGCTCTACCTCTTCCTCCACGGTGATCAGATCCTCGCGTCCAATCTCCTGCAGATACTTGTCGAGGGAAGCGCTTTCACGGTTGGTGATCGATTTTGTAATTTTAAGTTGTCTCATCTCTCTGTTTCGATTCTACTGTATATTCTTTTGGTTGTGGCATTGGGGCTGCAAAAGTACAAAATAATTCCGTATATTGGAGAATAATGGCACCCAGTGTCAAACATATAGCAAAGGAATCCGGCCTTTGCGCCTAATTCCTTTGCTATAGAAACGTTATTTGGTTCCTTTTTGTTACTGAAATGGGGGTGATTAACCTTCGTTAACCATCCATTACTCTTGTGACAGGTCGATAGCGATGTATTGTGTTCTGCCATTGGGATAAAAACCGGCCACCAACACCACCTTGTCTTCGCGCGTGCGGGTGGCTGCCACTATGCTCTCCACATCGCCGGGATTGTTAACCGGTTGGTTGTTCATGCGCAGAATGATGAATCCCTTGTTGATTCCTTCCTTGCGGAACAGCCCTTTGTTATCGACGCTTTCTACTTCGAGGCCACTGGAGATGCCCAGGAGGCGTTTCCGTTCCTCGCTTACCGGTTTAAATGTAGCTCCCAGCGCGCTGACAGCATCTTTTTTGCGGGTGATTTCAGTACTTCCTTCATCGTTCTTCAGCTCCACAGTAAAGGAGCGTTTGTTCCCGTTGCGGTCGACTGCGACGCTAATCTTGTCACCCGGTCGGTAGCGGTTCAGTTGGCTCTGCAGTTCTGCAAAATTGCGGATAGGCACATTGTTGATAGCGGTCAGTATGTCGCCTTTCTGTATGCCGGCTGTCTTGGCTGCGCTTCTGTCGGAGAAATCCTCAACCAACACACCTTTGATCTGTGACAGCTCCCGGGCGCGCTCAGGATCCTCACGGCGTATGTTTTCGATGTTGGGTACCTGTATGCCCAGCATCGCACGCTGCACGGTTCCGTATTCTTTCAGGTCAGCCGCAATCTTTCCCGCAATGGAGATGGGTACTGCAAAGGCATATCCCGCAAAGTTTCCTGTCTGGGAATAAATGGCGGTGTTGATGCCTACCAGCTCGCCACGGGTATTGACCAGTGCCCCCCCGCTATTTCCCGGGTTGACAGCAGCGTCGATTTGGATAAATGACTGGATGCCGAGGCTGCCCCCCATCACGTTGCCTCTGTTCTTGGCGCTAACGATCCCGGCGGTGACGGTAGAGGTGAGGTTGAAGGGGTTGCCTACCGCAAGTACCCATTCACCCACTTGCAGGGCGTCAGAGTTGCCGAAGGTGAGATAGGGGAACTCATCTCCTTCGATCTTGAGGAGCGCAATGTCACTCATGCGGTCTGTACCCACCACCTTGGCGGTAAACTCACGGTTATCGTTCAGTGTGACCGATACCTCCGTGGCATTCTCGACCACATGGTTGTTTGTGATGATGTATCCATCTTTCGATATGATCACTCCTGAGCCGAAACCTACCTGTTCGCGGGGCTGTGCAGGCATACGGTCACCGAATCCGAAGAAAAAGTCGAAAGGGTTGATGTATTGCTGTTGACTGATGGTCTTGGTTTTGACATGCACCACGCCATCAACCGAGCGGGAAGCTGCTTCGGTGAAGTCGGGGTAACCATCTGCCGTGGTAAGGCTGGTAAGCACCACATTTTTGTCCTGACCAAACGAATCGGCCAGCTGCCCCATCTCTTCCGTATAGCTACTGTCGGAATTGCCGGGCTTGCCTTTTTCCTCATTTCCGCGGATCATGTGATACCCAAAAAGGGTGATAACCGAGCTCAAAATTGCAACCAGGACGATTGCAAAAGTGTTTTTTGTGTTATTTGTATTCATATTGTTGGTTTTGAAGTTTGTTGCTGTTTCCCACTGCAGCAAATGTAACACAAAAATTATACAGAAGAGGATTCGCCACGATGGCTTTTAACACTTTTAACGGAAAGAATATCCGATTAACCCGATTTAACCGGAAAAGACGATCCTACACCCCATCTGCCTGACAAGATGGCATCCGGCTGTCATTGTCCGGTGTCAGCCTATCGCCTCACTCTGTTTCGTTTGTTGGCATACCGCCTGAAACGGAAGTTGTTGAATGGCTGGAAGAGGTCATACAGCAGCAGATGGATGTGATAACGCACACCATCCAGCAATCTGCTGTTTCTGTTGAGCACGGTAAATACCACGCTGTAGCGGAGCAGCAGGAGCAGCAATGCCATGCCTGTCAGTATCCAGGAAGAGGTGTGGAGCGAGAGACTGATTGTGGCCGTCAGAGCGGCGAAGAAGAGATAGCGGCTCATACTCTCCAGGTTGAAGAGATGGGGGGGGAATCCTTTGTAAAACTGTTTGCTGTAGAGGTACTTCGATTTTAATGATCGCCAGGTGAAGAAGTTGTCAATGCCGTGTGTCTCGGTCATGCTATCCGGTGAGAGCAGCACACCGGTCGCTTTTCCACGGGCAATCCTGTTGATGAAGAGATCATCCTCCCCCCCGTCGATATGCAGGATAGATGAGAATCCTTTGTGTCGGAAAAAGAGTTCTTTGCGGTAGGCCATGTTGCGCCCAATGCCCATGTAGGGCTTCCCCAGCAATGCCATGGAGAGGAACTTGAGGTGGTGCATCAGGTTGTCGAACCGGATGAACCTGTGCATCCCCGTCTTCCTGTCAATATGCAACCGGCTGAATCCCAGTATGATCTCTTTTCCTGTGGCGAACGCTTTGCCATACTCTTTGATCCAATTCCGGGTGCAGGGCTTGCAGTAGGCTTCCGAAAAGAGCAGGTTTTCGTATCTGGCAGCCTTGATGCCAATGGTGAGTGCCAGTTTTTTTTCGTTGACACTATCTGCCTCAGCGGGTACATAGGTGTGATAAAGAAGTGGATACTTCAGGCCTGCAGCTTTCAGAACCATATCGGTCTCGTCGGTGGAGCCACTGTTAACCACGATCACTTCGTAGACAGGGTAATCCTGCTCCAGCATAAAGGGAAGGTTCTGTTTCAGCTCTTCCGAGTTGTTTTTTGAAGGGATGATTACCGAAATGGGGGGAAGTTCCTGATCGGAAATAGCGGGTGCAGCCTGTTTTTTTTGATGCTGCCAGGGTTTGTTGTATATCACCAGAAAAAACAGCAGCTGCACGAAAAAGAAAAACAGCAACAATCCGCCCAGGATCCACTCGGTAAGTGTCAACCCGGAGAACGCTACAAAAAGATATTCCATTTCGAGTGGTTATAATTTGTCAGAAAAAAGTGAAGCGGGTATCGCTCTGCAGTTGTAGGTTGAGGCCATTGTTTCTCCGTAGGCACCCGCCGAACGGATGGCAATCAGATCGCCCCGTTTGGATTCATTGAGGGGAAAGTCACGGGCAAAGACATCGCTTGACTCACAAATCGGTCCTACCACATCGTAAGGGGTGTAGGGTTCCTCTGAGCTGATGTTCTCGATGTGGTGAAAAGCCTGGTAGAGGGCCGGGCGGATCAGCTCTGTCATTCCGGCATCGACGATCAGGAATTTTTTCTGCATACCCTCCTTTACATAGACCACACGGGTAATCAACGAGCCACAGGGAGCCACCATTGATCGCCCCAGTTCAAAGTGGAGGGTCTGATCCTCTTCCAGTTTCAGGTACTTGTCGAACAACCGGAAGTAGGATTCGAAATCAGCTATGGGGCAGTGGTTGGGGTGCTGGTAGTTGATGCCCAATCCGCCACCCACATTGATCACCGGCAGGGTGATACCTTGCCGGTGGAACCACTCCCGCAGTTCCAGTACTTTCACGCAGAGATCTTCGAACGAGGAGAGATCGGTAATCTGTGAGCCGATATGAAAGTGTATACCGATCAGATTGATCTGCTGCCCTTCTGCAATCATCCGCAGGATGGCGGGCAGATCATCTTCGTTGATGCCGAACTTGTTCTCGTTCAGGCCGGTCGTGATGTAGTGGTGGGTGTGGGCATCCACATTGGGATTGATGCGTAGTGCTACAGGCGCTTTCTTTCCCTGTGCTGCTGCCAGCCCATTTAGCACCTCCAGCTCAGCCATCGATTCTACATTGAAACAGAATATATCGTTCTCCAGGCCAATCCGGATCTCCCGATCGGTCTTACCCACACCGGCAAAGGCTATTTTGCTGGCTGGAAAGCCACATGCGAGTGCCCGCAGGATTTCGTTGCCGCTCACACAATCAGCACCAAACCCGTAAGAGGCAATGAGTCGCAGAATTTCCGGGTTGGCATTGGCTTTGATGGCGTAGTGTATATGAAACGGTTTCCCGGCGGTCTCCTGACGGATGGTGTCGAGTGTCTCGCGTAACAGTGTTATGTCGTAATAGTAGAACGGTGTTTCGAAGGCTTCGAATTTCTCAGTGGGAAAGATTCCTTTGATCATCTCTAATAGGGTCTGTTAGGGTTTGTTTTGCGCATCGGGTGGACAGAAAACCGGTGGGTCTGCCACTCTTTGGGTGACAAAAATAGCTTTTTTTCGGCGAAATTGTTACATTTCAAGCAAAGAAAATGCCTGTTCCAGCTTCTCATCCATGGAGCTGGTGGCATCAATCCAGTGGATGGTAAAACCACGCCGTTCCATTCCCCTGAACCAGGTCATCTGCCGCTTGGCAAATTGATGAATGGCAATCTCCAGTTGACGGGTCATTTCCTTATAGGAGAGCATGCCGGTTACGTGGAGCGTAACAAATTTATACTCCAGACCGTAGTAGATAAGGTCGTCAGGCGGAATCCCCTCGCTGAGGAGTTGACGCACCTCTTCGATCATTCCTTCACGGAGGCGTGCTTCCAGGCGGCGGCTAATCTTCTCCCGCCGCAACTCACGATCGATCTGCAGACCCAGAATGGTGCTCTCAAGGGGAGGGTATGCTGCGTGGGAGGGACTCTGCCGTGACCGGTAGTCAGCGATTTCGATGGCACGGATCGCCCGTCTTTTTGTGCCGGTATCGGTGATGTTGTGCAGGGGGCCATAGCTGCGTAGGATCTCACTGAGCTCAGTGAGATCTTTCTCCCCGAGACGACTTCTCAGTTCCGGGTTGACAGGGACATCGGGCAAGTGATATCCCCTCAACACCGATTCAATGTAGAGACCGGTTCCGCCACAGAGTATGGGTCGTTTTCCCCGGCTGCAGACATCCTGATAGGCGATATGAAAATCATGCTGGTAGTCGAATAGCGTATATCTGTCTCCCGGCTCCCGGATATCAATCAGGTGAAAGGGTACCGTGGAGCTGTCTTCGAGCCTGTATTCGTTCAGATCCTTGCCGGTGCCAATGTCCATACGGCGATAGAGCTGTCGTGAGTCTCCGCTCAATATCTCTCCGTTACACGCAGCTGCCAGTTGCACAGCAAAGGGGGTCTTGCCGCTCGCTGTTGGCCCAAGGAGAGTAATCAGCTTTTGTTGCATAATCGTAGGCGGGAATGCTGCTTACCAGCTCCCGCCGGCGCCTCCTCCGCCAAAACTACCGCCTCCACCACCGCCGAATCCTCCAAAACCTCCTCCGCCACCGAATCCCCCAAACCCGCCGCCACTGTGTCGGCTTCCTCCCATCACCGGAGGGAAGAAAATGGGAGGATTGACGCTGCGACGGTGTCCCCCACTGTCGATATGCTGATCACCACCCCCCGAGAGTAGGGAGAAAAGGATAAGGATTCCGATGACCAGGATGATGACTGCCAGCAAGGGGATGCCCCCCTCATCTTCTGCTTCGTTGGCAAATTCACCCGAGAGGCGGGCAATCATCTCTTCCACTGCGGCGTTGACGCCTCCAAAGTAATCCTCCTCCATGAAGTAGGGGATCATCACATTGCGTACAATGCGGCCGGCATAGGCATCGTTGATGCGAGCCTCCAGTCCATAGCCGGTGGCAATAAATGCCTCTCCCCGGTTGTTGCCTCGTTTGGGTTTGATCAGGATCACAGCGCCGTTGTTCTTGCTCTTTTGTCCCACCTGCCATTTCTCCCCCAGTTGGAAGGCGAAGTCGGAAGCAGCATATCCCCCCAGGTCATCCACCGTCACCACATAGATCTGTGTGGAGGTGGAATCATGGTACGCCAGCAGTTTCTGTTCCAATGCCCGGTTTCCGGAGTCAGTGAAGACGCCGGCAAAATCATTCACCAATCGGTAAGGCTGCATCGGTTCCGGGATATCCTGCGCCGCCAGCGACCCGATGAGCAGGAGAAAAAGGGCAAGGATTTGCAGGTTACTCTTCCAGGATGACTTCATCACTCAGTTCATTTATGTCGTGCTCCGATACCGGATATTGTACTCTGATCAGTTTCCCCACTCTGTCTACACCGCGGCATATACCCTCGGCAATTCTCCCCTCTCGGAAGAAGGATAGCATCTCATGCAATACCTCATCCCAGAAGTCTTTCCGTGTGGCGTCATGAATTCCCCTGTCACCCCAGATGGCCGCCTTGTGGTCGGAGGGTGAGACGTAGAGCAGCACACCGTTTCGCTGTTTGGTAGCTTCCATTTTCATCCGGGTGAAATTGAGGAATGCCACCTCCAGGGGATCTCCCTTGCAATGCCGGGAAACACATACGCGTATCTCACCCGAAGTGTGACGCTCTGCTTTGCGGATCGATTCGCTGATTTGCTCCAGTTCTTCCTTGCTCAGCATGACTTTTTTTTGTGCCTCAGAACTGAACCTGAGGTGCTGTTTCTGCCCCGGCTACTGCTTCGAAATAGGCCTTAGGTTCAAATTTGAACCATTTGGCGTAGATTACCTGCGGAAACTTGCGGATATAGGCGTTGTAATCCCGCGCTATCTGGTTGAATTTGTTCCTTTCCACCGAGATGCGGTTTTCTGTGCCGGCCAGCTCATCCTGCAGTGCAAGAAAGTTTTGATTTGCCTTCAACTCGGGGTAGTTTTCCTGGATCAGCAACAACCTTCCAAGAGCCTGACTCAGCTGATTCTGTGCCTGCTGGTACTCCTGCAGGCTCTCTGTCGTGAGGTTCTCCGGGCTGATGGTGGTCTGTGTAGCCTTTGCCCTGGCTTCGGTTACCTGTGTGAAGGTCTCCTGCTCATGGGTAGCATATCCTTTCACCGTGTTCACCAGATTGGGAATCAGGTCGGCGCGCCGCTGATAGGCGTTCTGTACGTTTCCCCACTGGGCGGTGACCGCTTCCTGTTTCTCCACCATGTTGTTATATCCCTGGCAACCGGTCATTGAAGCGGCGCCGGCAAGAATCAATAGGATGTACAATACTCTTTTCATTGTGTTTGGATAATTGTGATATGGATCTGTGGATCGTCTTGTTTGCAATTGCTACAAAGGTAGGAAAATATTTTTGCTGCGATCCATCATTTTCTGAGAGGTTTTCACTCTTATCTGATAATCTGTATGGAATCGCATCTGAAAATCGATTTGTCCGCATGATTTTTCAGGTGACGCTTTTTTATATATCTTTGTAAACTGGAACTGTATCCCATTTGTTATGTTATTTCATATGATTAAAAATGAAAAGACAATCTTCCAGTAATCATAGCTTATGAAACCATATTTTTTTTCGTTGCTATTTGTCCTGTCCTTGCTGCTGGCTTCCTTTGTCAGGGCAGGAGACGCAATTGCCGGTCAGACTCTCCCGCAGCTGAGAACAGACAGTACCGATCTGTTTAACGAAATCACCGACATTTCCCGGCAGATAGAGCAGCGTACAGCAAAAGAGGAACAGGACTGGCAGACAGAGCGAGACGATCTCTCTCTCCCCGGTAGGGAGGATTCCCTCACCGCTGCTTCAGCAGACAGCCTTTTGATACCCCATCGGCTCTCTTACCGCAATCGTTTGGATTCTCTCTATCGCAGAAGCGAACGGGGTACGCTGATGCTTCCTGTTCATTCCAACCTGGCTGCTTCTCTCAACGGGCTTACTTT
Source organism: Proteiniphilum sp. (assembly GCA_016839025.1). GTDB lineage: Bacteria > Bacteroidota > Bacteroidia > Bacteroidales > Dysgonomonadaceae > Proteiniphilum. The sequence continues at coordinate 24,658 of JADLKK010000022.1, read as the reverse complement.
CCGTGACACCCTCTTCTACAATCCTCTCTTTCTGCCCATGATCTTTACCGGGAAGATATTGCCGAGGGAAATATCCTTCTACTCGCCCGACAAGGAACAAAAAGAGGGTTTGTTGCTCCCCCGGGAAAAAACTTTTGCGCCTGCGCTGGAGCATGCCGACTTTATACAGCATGTACGAAGGAATTATTATCGGCGCTATCCCGATAGGATCCGTTATTCTGTAGCCAGTTTTGATACCATTCCCCGGATCGAGAATGGGGACGCGATAGTGCGGGAGACATTCAATCCTTTCCGTGAGCTGATCAGAACGGAGACTACCTATTCACTCGATGCCCCGGGTGTGGAGGGGATCAAAATCGCCAGAAAGTATTGGGTCTACAACGGGGAACACTCTTTTCAGTTTGCACAGAACTATTTTTCCACCAACTGGCACAAAGGGGGTACCAACAATCTGAATTTTAACAGTTACCAGGTGATCCGGGCCAATTATCAGAAAGATAAGGTTCGCTTCAACAATACCCTTGAGTGGCGTCTTTCACTTTTCAATGCTCCTGATGATACGATACGGAGTTACCGGATCGGGAATGACCAGATCCGCTACTATGGCGACTTCGGTCTCACCTCGTTTGTGAAAGGCTGGTCCTACTCCATGAATATGGAGGCCAAGTCGCAGTTGTTTAACAATTATCCCTCAAATTCCACCCAAATTCTCTCCTCGTTTCTGGCACCACTCTATGTCAATGCTGGTGTGGGTTTGAAGTTTGATTTGAACAAAAACTCGGAAAAGGTTCGTCATCGCAACCTGAAATGGACGTTGAATCTGGCGCCGATTTCAATCAACTACAAATATGTGGGTAACGATGAGGTGAACGTGAAGCGGTACGGGATACCGGAAGATCGGAAATCGTTGCTTGATATCGGGTCTACCATCACCTCTATATTGAAGTATAACTTCACGCGCTATGTCTCCTGGGACTCCCGTCTCACCTACTTTACCAGCTACGAGAAGGTGGTGTCGGAGTTTGAGAACAGTCTCAACATGGCACTGAGCAACGCTTTCTCTACCCGTATATATGTGAATCTCCGCTTCGATGACGGTGTGCCTGCAGATCCTGACCTCAAATACTGGCAGGTGAATCAGACCCTCAGCTTTGGACTGAATTACAAGTGGTAAGCTCAGCTGAAACAGGCATCCTCCGGGAATGAGAAACCATTGAGAAAATCACTGGTTTTCATCCGTTTTTTTCCCTGAAGCTGCAGGTCGCTGATTCGCACGAATCCGTCACCGACGGCGACATCCAGATAGCTCCTGTTGTCCGTGCAGATTGATCCTGGCGGCAGCTCGGATCTCTTTTGGGAGATCTTTTCAGAGGCAAACAGCTTGAAACGGAGGGACTCACTTCCCTGCTTCGGGAGTAGTTCTGTCCAGGCGGCAGGGTAGGGCGAGAGTCCCCGGATGAGGTTCCGCACTTCCCTTGCGCTGCTGCTCCAGTTGATACGGCATGTTTCCCGGAAAATCTTGGGTGCGCTCTTCAGGATCTCCTCCTCCTTGCAGAGTTCGCTTTGCGGGATGTCTGCAACCTTTCCCCCCCTGATGGCTTCCACCGTCCTGATTACCAGTGATGCGCCCATCTTCATCAGTCTGTCGTGCAGTGCTCCCGCATTCTCTTCTTCCCCTATGGTCGTCTCCTCCCGGAAGATGATCCGGCCGGTGTCAATTTCGTGCGAAAGGAAGAAAGTTGTGACGCCTGTCTTATTCTCTCCGTTGATCAGAGCCCAGTTGATGGGTGCTGCTCCCCTGTATTGTGGCAACAGTGAGGCATGCAGGTTGAAGGTACCCAGAGGTGGCATGTTCCAGACCACCTCTGGCAGCATCCGGAAGGCAACCACAATTTGCAGGTCTGCCTTCAGGGAGCGCAGTTCATCCAGGAATAAGGGATCTTTGAGGCTTGCCGGTTGCAGGAGGGTGATTCCCTTGCCCTCAGCATACTGTTTCACGGGGGATGATTGCATCTTGTAGCCCCTGCCTACTGCCTTGTCGGGCATGGTGATCACTCCCACCACATTGTATCCTTCTTCAACCAGGGCACTGAGCGACTCCACGGCAAAATCGGGAGTACCCATAAAAACGATCCGTAACGACTCTTTTGGGGTTGTTTTCATATGGTTATTCATCTGTGTCCGAGTAATTTTCCACCAGTACTTCCCGGTAAGAATTGAAAACTGACGACTGGGAGAGGATACCCTGGTAGAGACCCTTGCTGTCAACTACCGGCAGGTTCCATGCCTTGGTATTCTCAAAACGGGCCATCACCTCTTCCATGCTGGCGGTGATCTCCACCTTCGCGGGTGCACCCACCATGAATTTTTCCACCGTGAATCGGTCATAGAGCTCCGGTCGAAACATGATGTTGCGAATATCGTTGATCAGCACCAGTCCCAGCAATATGCCCTCATCGTTTACTACTGGAAAGATGTTGCGGGTGGAGGAGGAGATAACCTTCACCATTTCCCCGAGGGTATATCCGGGCTTGACAGTGGGAATCTCCGTTTCCAACAGATCCTCCACCTTCAGTAAGGTGAGTACAGCTTTGTCCTTGTGGTGAGTGATCAACTCACCCCGCTTGGCCAAACGGATGGCGTAGATGCTGTGTTTCTCGAACACCAGGATGGTTCCGTAGGATACCAGAGAGACGATCATTAGCGGAAGAAACAGTTCGTAGCCACCAGTCAGCTCGGCGATCAGGAAGGTGCCCGTCAGAGGAGCGTGCATCACCCCTGCCATTACGCCCGCCATTCCCATCAGTGCAAAATTCTCCTGTGGCAGATAAGTGGCATAGCCCAGTTGGTTCAGTGTGTAGGAAAAGACAAATCCAGCGATGCATCCCAGAAAAAGGGTGGGGGCAAACACCCCACCGGTACCTCCACCGCCATTGGTGGCACTGGTAGCGAACACCTTGAATAGGATTACCAGCAGGAGGAAAAAGAGGATACTCCATCGGCTCTCCATGTTGTAAAAGAAGCTTTCGTTGGTGAGGGCAAGAAAACCTTTGCCTGAGGCGAGCAGTGTATTGATGGTGTTGTATCCTTCACCATAGAGTGGCGGAAAGAAGAAAATCAGCACGCTCAGCATTCCACCACCCAGGAGAAACCTTTTCCAGTGCGGGATACGTTGGAAGATAACCTCCAGCCAGCTCATTACACGGATCACATAAAGGGAGAGAAAACCACAGAGTATTCCCAGCACAATTACGTATGGGATGCGGTTCAACAGGAAGGGTTCTACCTGTGAGTAGGCAAACATGGCATCCATACCGTTGAGCAGGTAAGAGACGGTGGTGGCCGTGACTGCGGTTACCAGCAGTGGCAGGATAGAGGACATGGTGAGATCGAGCAGCAAGACCTCAATGACAAAGAGGATACCGGCAACCGGGGCTTTGAAGATGCCGGCAATGGCTCCCGCAGCGCCACAGCCTACCAGAATCATCAGGCTGTGTTGTTCCAGTCGGAAGAGTCGCCCCAGGTTGGATCCGATGGCAGAGCCGGTGAGCACAATGGGCGCCTCGGCACCTACCGATCCGCCGAAGCCGATGGTGACGGAGCTGGCAACCAGTGAGGTGTAGATATTGTGTGGCTTGATGCGGCTTTTTCGTTGTGAGATGGCAAACAGAATCTTGGTCACCCCATGACTGATGTCATCCTTCACCACATACTTCACATAGAGGCCGGCGATGAGGATCCCCACGATGGGGAAGAGCAGGTAGGAGAAGTTCAGGTTTTCCCTGCTGAAGTTTTCAGTGAGGAAGACCTGGAAAAAGTGGATGGAGCTCTTCAGTAGCCAGGCGGCCACCGCTGTTGTAATGCCTACCAGGAAACTGACAAACAGCAGGAAGTGACGTTCTTTGATATGGGAGTCACGCCACAGCAGCAGTTGATTGAAGATCGTTTTGAGGTGCATTGGCAGAAGCTGTTCAGGATCTGATTGCAAAGATACGCAAATTCTTCACTTTCGGATGATCTGAATGGTGCCGTTTCGTCCCAGGCGGATGATGGAAGAGGATTCGGTTTCGCTTTGCTCTTTTTGCCGGCAGGTAACCACATAATCCACTTTCTCCCTGATTTCCCCGCTGATCTGCTGAAAGCGGGAGGGTGCGGGTGTGCCACTGATGTTGGCCGAAGTGGAGACAATGGGTTTGCGGAACTGCTTGCACAACTCCCGTGAGAAAAGCTCACCGGTTATGCGTATGCCAATCGATCCGTCTGCTGCAATCAGGCTGGGAGCCAGATTACGCGCTCCCTCATAGATGATGGTGAGCGGTTTCTCGGTCAGCTCAATCAGATCCCAGGCAATTTCCGGCACGTCGCTCACATAGTGCTGCAGTTTGACCGGATTGTCGAGCAGCACCAGCATCGATTTGTTGTTGTCCCGTTGTTTGAGCTCATATATTTTTCTGACAGCCTCCTCATTGGTGGCATCACAGCCTATTCCCCAGATGGTGTCGGTAGGGTAGAGGATAACCCCGCCATTTCGCAATACTTCGCATGCTTTTCTGATATCTTCCTGCATGATTGACCAATGAAATTACAAAAATAAACTGATATACTTTCTTACCTGCGGTTGATGCGTTGCATCACTACCACATCGGTAAACTGATGCTGCTCGCGTATCCACTCCTTCAGTTCTCCTGCTGGCTCGTATCCTGCCCTGGAGAAGAGGCTCCTGCTGGCCTGGTTGGAAGAGGGAACAAATGCATAGAGTTGCCTGAGTTGGAGAAAACGAAATGCATATTCTTCCAGCAGTTGCAGTGCCTGCAATCCATAACCTTTTCGACGTTGTTGTTCCTCCACCAGGATGCCTACCCCTGCTCTGAGGTGAAAGGGGTCAAACTCATAGAGGTCGGCCGCACCAATGGTGTCTCCTTGTTCCCTGAGGCTGATCATCAGACGGAGCTGACGATCGCTGTAAATATCCTGGTTCGATTCGGCAAGGTATTGGCGAAGGGTATCGCGTGAAAAGGGAGCAGTTGTATTTCCCAGATCCCATAGCCGGGAGTCATTTTCCCAGCGGTAGAGTATCTCCAGGTCTTCCGGCTCCGTAGCACGCAAGCGGATATCTTTATTTTCCAGCAGGGGTATCATCGCAGTTGTTGTTTTTTCTTTCCACCCTCTCCCCACTCTCTGTTTCTGCGGGTATACCCGTTATCTTCTCCAGTTCCTGTAACGAGGGGCGGCAATAGAGGAATACTGTAAACAAGAGCAGGATGAACCAGAAAAAATTCATGTTGCGGGAGATACCGAAGAGTACTATGTGAAAGAGGGTAACTGTGCTGAGGGTGTAGTGTCGCAGATAGTAGGCGTATCGGTATCGCTTTTGGGCATCCTTACAGGAGATGGAGCGGCACCTTTTTTTTTGCTGTTTCGCAAACCATCTCAGGATGATGGGTGTCACAATCAGTGTGATCATGATGAGGTAGCGCTCCAGGGTGACACTTACCGGTTTGCTCTCCCGCCAGAAGGGGAGCAGTTGAAACAGTATCAGCAACAGCATCAGTATCATGAGGAAGATGCCGACGTAAAAGTGCCGGTAGAGATGTCGTACGGTGTCAAATACTCGCCTGTCAGGACTCATTTGGAGAAGGATTTGTAGGATTCCTCGAAAGGGGTTCGGTTCAGGATGGAACGCCCCAGTGTTACCTCATCGGCATATTCAATCTCATCTCCCACGGAGACACCCCGGGCAATGATGCTGGTCTTTACCGGGTATGACTGGAGTTTGCGGTAGATGTAGAAGTTGGTGGTGTCACCCTCCATGGTGGCACTCAGTGCCAGAATTACCTCACCTATCTCCCCGCTCTTCACCCGTTCTTCGAGACTGTTGATCTCCAGGTCGGAGGGACCGATACCATCGATGGGGGAGATGATACCTCCCAACACGTGATACAACCCTCTGAACTGTCCTGTTTTCTCGATGGCCATCACCTCTTTCACATTCTCCACCACACAAACCACCGACCGGTCGCGGATAGCATCGGCACAGATACTACAGATGTTGTTGTCGGAGATATTGTGACAAACAGAACAATAGGTGATCTCCCTGCGCATCCTGAGAAGGGTTTCAGCAAAGTGGGAAACCTTTTCCTCTTCCTGGCGAAGCAGGTACAGCACCAGGCGCAGGGCTGTTTTTTTTCCGATACCGGGTAGCCGGGCAAATTCATTTACGGCGTTTTCCAGAAGTGCCGATGGGTAAGAGTTGTTCATTCCGATACAATGGTTCTTGCGGCGCAAAGATACGATGATTCCGTTTATCGGGCAAAAAACTTTTTCAACCTGCATTTTGTAACCAACGGTGGTTTTTTTATTCCGATTTCGTTTTTGGTTTGATATAAGTTTGTAATTTTGTGGTTCCATTTTCGGGAGAGATCTTTATCCAAGCAGGAACAAACGATGAAGGTACTTTTAGCGACAGGTAAACCATTTGCTGCGCAGGCAGTGGAGGGGATTCAGCAGATCATTGCATCTGCCGGTCATCAGTTCGAAAAGCTTGAGAGCTATTCGGACAAGTCCCAGTTGCTTGGAGCTGTGAAAGATGCGAATGCCATCATTGTCCGTAGCGATATCATCGACCGGGATGTAATCGAGGCTGCACCAGGCCTGAAGGTCGTGGTTCGTGCCGGTGCCGGTTATGACAATGTGGATCTGGAAGCAGCAACCAGCCGCAATATCTGCGTGATGAACACTCCCGGACAAAATGCCAACGCTGTGGCAGAGCTTGTTTTCGGGTTGATGATCTATATGCAGCGCAACCAGTTTGACGGGACTGTGGGGCGTGAACTGGAGAACAGGCGTCTGGGGCTGTATGCCTTTGGGAATGTAGCCAAAATGGTTGCCAAGATTGCCCGTGGTTTCAGCATGACCGTACATGCCTATTCCCCCACGCTTACGCATGATGATTTGCGGAAGGAGGGAGAGTATGGAGTGATTACTGTATACAGTAACAGGGAGCTGTTTGAGAACAGTGATTTTGTCTCATTGCATATGCCCCTGTTGGAGGAGACACGCAACTGCGTGAATTATGCACTCCTCTCGTTGATGCCCCGCGACGGTGTATTGATCAATACTGCCAGAAAGGAGCTGTTGGTTGAGGAAGATCTGTTGCGGATCATGGAGGAGCGTCCCTGTTTTCAGTATATCACCGACGTGATGCCTGATCGGCATGCTGAGTTTCAGTCGCGTTTTCCGAAGCGTTATTTCAGCACACCGAGGAAATCGGGTGCCCAGACCACCGATGCCAATGTAAATGCAGCTCTTGCGGCTGCCAGTCAGATCGTCTCTTTCTTCCGGAATGGCGATGAACGATTCAGAGTCAATCAATCAATAATAACTCCTACCCTATGAAAAAGTACAATTTTAACGCCGGACCATGTGTATTGCCCCGGCCAGCAGTAGAATCAGCCATCGAGGCGATCCGTGATTTCGATAACACCGGCATTGGTATTTTGGAGATCTCTCACCGGACACCTGGGTGGGAACGGATCATGAAGGAGACAGCCGACCTGTGGAAGGAACTGTTGCAGATCCCCGATCACTACCATGTGCTCTTCCTGGGCGGAGGTGCCAGTACACAGTTCCTGGATGTGCCCGCTAACCTGTTGAAAAAAAAGGCTGCATACCTGCAGACCGGTGTATGGGCGAAAAAAGCGATTAAGGAGGCGAAATTCTACGGTGAAGTGGAGGTGGTTGCTTCCTCTGAAGACAAAAATTACTCCTATATCCCCAAAGGGTACACCATACCGGCCGATGCCGATTATTTTCATGTCACCTCCAACAACACCATCTACGGTACCGAACTACATGAGGATATTGACAGCCCGGTCACCCTGGTGGCTGATATGTCGTCCGACATCATGAGCCGTCCGGTCGATGTCTCCAAATATGGCATCATCTACGGCGGTGCCCAGAAGAACGTCGGTCCCGCCGGTGTGGCTTTTGTCATTGTCCGGGAGGATATACTTGGTAAGCTGGATCGACCGTTGCAGACCATGATCGATTACCGCACCCATATAGGAGGTGCTGATAAGGACCGCTCCATGTTCAATACCCCCCCCGTGTTTTCCATTTTCGTGATGCACGAAACCCTCAAGTGGGTGAAGGAATTGGGTGGCGTGGGAGCAATGTACAAAATGAACCGGGAGAAGGCCGGACTGCTTTACGATGAGATTGATCGCAATCCTCTCTTCGTGGGTACTGCCGCCAAAGAGGACCGCTCGCTGATGAATGTCTGTTTCGTGATGAGCGAAGAACACAAGGATAAGGAGGCTGCCTTCCTGGAATTTGCCAAGCAGAGGGGCATGGTTGGGATCAAAGGTCACCGTTCGGTGGGCGGTTTCCGTGCCTCCATCTACAACGCCTGCCCGAAAGAGGCAGTGGAGGCATTGATCCAGTGCATGCAGGATTTTGAAAAAGAGATTTGATTATTTTTTACAATCACTCTTTGCGGGCTGTCTCAACAGAAGTGTTGGGGCAGCTTTTTTTGCCAAAGAGCAGAAGATCAACACGGAAGAGCTCAAAGAAATTATCCGTCTCATTGAGCATGACAAACGGTAGAGATTGGTTTCACATTTGGTCTTCCAGCCTCAATTGAACAGATCATCTATCCCCTCGTTTTCGATCATGGGGTCATTACTTTGGTAAAATTCGCGTGAGTACCGTTCCGAACCGGCACAGGGATTGAACCCTTCCGGAATCTCAAACTTGCCGTCATCCGTGTAGTTCAGCTCCCTGTCGGCATAGACCTTCTGGTAGAAGATACCATGTATGGGGAGTGCCATGCTGGCACCCTGCCCGTAGGCCATCCGGTCGAAATGGATGGAGCGCTCCTCTCCACCTACCCAGCAGCCTGCCACCAGGTTGGGAGTGAATGACATGAACCAGCCGTCTGAGTTGTTGTTGGTGGTGCCTGTCTTGCCGCCCATCTCACCCTTGAGGTTGTAGACCCTGCGTAGGCGGCTGCCGGTGCCCCCATCAATCACACCCTTCAGCATGTCCAGCATCTTGTAGGAGGAGGATTCACTGAAGATCTCCTTCATCCGGGGTACGAAGGTGGCTACCTCGTTACCATAGGAATCCTCGATGCGGGTCACCAGTAGCGGTTCTACCCGGATACCGCGGTTGATAAAGGAGGAATAGGCGCCTACCATCTCGTAGACCGAGGCTTCGTTGGGTCCCAGGGCAAGTGATACCACCGGGTCGGCAGGTGTCTTCAGCCCGAAAGAGCTGAGCATACGGGCAAAAGCATAGGGTGAGAACTGCTTCATCAGATATGCGGTAACCCAGTTGCTGGAGCGCTGCAATCCCCATTTGATGGTGACAAAGTCACCACTGCTGTGACCCGGGTTGCGGGGTGTCCACTCCTCACCTGTTTCGGTCATGAGCGTCACCGGTCCGTGAATCATCCCGTCACAGGGGGTCATTCCCTCCTCCATGGCCAGCGTATAGAGATAGGGCTTGATGGTGGAGCCGATCTGTCGTTTGCCGGTAGAGACCATGTCATACTTGAAGAATTTGAAGTCGGGACCTCCCACGTAGGCTTTCACATGTCCTGTCAGCGGATCCATTGCCATGAATCCGGTACGGAGGAAGTTTTTGTGATAGCGGATCGAATCCCAGGGGGTCATCAATGTGTCGATTTCCCGGTGCTCCCAGGAGAAAACCTTCATCTCCACCTTCTCCTCCTTGAAGTTTTTGAGGATCCCGGCATCACTCATGCCTTCCTTCTTCAGGATGCGGTAACGGTCACTTTGCTTCATGGCGGTGATCAGCAGATCCTCCACCTGTTCGCTTACCTCTCTCGAGTAGGGGGCATATTTCATGCCTTTCTTCTCACGGAAGAACTGATCCTGCAGATACCCCCCCATGTGTTCTTTTACCGCTGTCTCCGCATGTCGTTGCATCCGGGAATCGATTGTGGAGTAGATCTTTAGTCCGTCGGTGTAGATGTCGTAACTGGATCCGTCTGCCTTTTTGTTCTTGTGACACCATCCGTAAAGGGGGTCCTCAGCCCAGGCAAGTGAGTCCTCCCTGAATTGCTGGCTTTGCCAGGAAGCATAGTTCCTGCGCTCCGGCTTTTTTGCCATCATCACTTTTGCCAGGTGTTGCCGGTAATAGGGGGCCGCGATGTCGATATGACCCGATCGGTTGAAATCGATGGTCACGGGTAGTTGTTTCAATGAGTCTGCCACCTGTCGGGAGAGGTAGTCGTACTTCTCCATCTGCGAGAGGACGACGTTGCGACGGTTGCGGGTCACTTCTGGACGGCGCACAGGATTGTAGAGCGATGAGTTCTTGAGCATGCCGATGAGCATGGCCGACTCTTCGATGTTCAGCTCTTTCGGCGTTTTATTGAAGTAGGTACGTGCTGCCGACTCGATGCCGACAGCATTGTAGTTGAAATCGTACTTGTTGAGGTATAGGTTGATGATCTCATCTTTGGTGTAGTATCGCTCCAGTTTGGCCGCTATCACCCATTCTACCGGCTTTTGAAATACCCGCTGCAGTTTGTTGCTGGCACGGGGGGAATAGAGTAGTTTGGCCAGCTGTTGGGTGATGGTGCTGCCGCCTCCGCTGCTTTCCCTGTTGAGCAGCATGGTTTTTACCACCGCCCTTCCCACGCTGATAAAGTCGATTCCCGAGTGTGAGTGGTAACGGATATCTTCGGTGGCGACCAATGCATCGATCAGGTGGGGTGAGAGGTCGGAGTAATCGACAAAGATACGATTGTCGTTGCTCTGTGAATAGGTGAAGAGCAGCTCATTGTCACTTGAGATTACCTGCGAGGCATATTTGTCGATCGGGTTTTCCAGCTCGCTGATCTGTGGCAGATAGCCTACGGCACCGACAGAGATCAGTGTGAAGAGCAGGAGCAGAAAGGCGACAACGAGTCCAAACAGAGCCCACATCGCCCTGACAATCCTCTGTTTTGGAGAGGGGTTGTTCCCTTTGGGGGATATTCTCCCGCTTATTTTTTTCTTTCCCATAGTGTTGTCTGTTCCCGTTAACCTGCTCTAAATTGTGACTTTTCACGGCAAAAGTACACAAAAGCAGTGTAAAGCGGAAGGAACAAATATTAAAAAATTGTTTTGTGCTCTCTTTTGTGATGGCTCAGCTTTGCTTTACCCGGCTTGTCAGAAGCGAAAGGTGAACCCGCCCATCACATTGAATCCCTGTGCCGGATGACCATACCAGAGATCGTAATGCTGGAACATCAGGTTGTTTGCCTTGATGCTGAGTGAGAAGGCATTGCTGATCTGATAGGCCGCGCCCAGGTTGAGGTCGTTGATATTCTCCATCTGCAGGTTCTCTCCCTCGTAGTAGCTCCAGCGCTCCCCTGCAAAATAGTAATTCATGCTGAAACGGAGCTGCTCACTTACCTCGAGTACTCCTTTCAGATCGATCTCCATACCCGGTTTGTTGTAGGCTTTGGGATCCGCAATACTGCTTTCATCAACGGTGAGGTTCTTCACCGTGTAGAAGTTCTTCTTCACCCTGAGCGACAGCTCCAGTGGTGCCCAGCTCTTGGCGTGAATCATTCCTCCGAGATGGGTATGAGCCAGATCGCCATAGACCGGTTTCAGCCCCTCGACAAATGGTCCGGGAACTTCGTCACCGTTCATCGTTACACCATGAAGGAGTAGGAAGTGAGCATCATCTGTTTTCCGGAATCCGCCGAAGAGATCGAAGCGAAAACCGTCTACTTCCCCGATGCGGAGTCCGGCATCCATATCCACTATGGAAAAAGAAGGTCTCACATCGGTTGCGGGTAGGATGTACCGTGATTCACCCATCAAATCAAGGAAGGTATTGTGGATAAAACCGCCATGAATATTGGCATAGAGCGATGTCCGTTCGGTGATGCCCATTCGCAGTGCAATATTGGGCACAACACGCACACGTGTTTTGTTACCCGTCTGGAAAAGGATATCGGCTCCCAGGCGTGCTGAGCGGTTGAGGCCTCCGAACCGGAGATAGGGAGCTGCGTTGACCAGCATATAGTTGTTCCAATCATCTCCATAGAGTGCTGTTGTCAGGCTACCGTCTATCCCCATCTTGCTGGAACTATTGCGGAAAGGCTTGTCAAAGCCGGCCATGATCTGTATCTCATTGCCCCTCAATGGGTCAGGCAATGCGGGATAAGCCAGTCCGGTACTGAAGTTTTTCAGGTTGAGTGACCCCTTGTAGTTGAGCAGGTCTGACTCTTTTGACGCCACTCCAAGGGATGCCTGCAATACTCCAAGCCGTTGATTCTCCTCGTTGAAGAATGCCTCGTTACCGAAGCGGTTGCCATAGTAGTTGAAGCGGGAATGGAGGTAGGAGAGGTTCAGGGAGATGTCATTGGCATCGCCGTTGTGGCGGAAAGCCAGCTCTCCACGGTTATCCATGAAAAAGGCATCGCTGTTTTCGGGTGTGTTCCTCTGGATGTACTCTACCTGCCCGTTGGTGGATTGGTGGGTGAAGGAGAAGGCGAGGCTCTGTCTCTCCTTCTCCAGTAGCCGGTATCCGAAGGCACCGTCCACATTGGCATAGTTTCCTGCCTGAAAGGAGAGGTACCCCTTTTGGGTGTGGTAAGGGATTGCTGTCATGATGTTACCCGGACGGGGCAATGCGATTTCCAGTGGCGGGGTGATTCGCTCTGCCCAGGGAGAGTAGTTGGTGTTGGCTTTTTGCACTACCGGTTCACGCAGTGCCGGCAGGGAATTGATCTTATCGGCGTCGAGCAGGGTAGGGTTGAAATCGCGCTCCAGCTCCAGCTGTCTTCTCAGCAATGAATCCTGTGTTTGTGCCGTGATTCCTGCAGTACATGCCAGGATTGCCAGGGAGATATATATTTTTCTCATTGTATTTGATTGAGAGATTTATTCGTTATTAACTAATCATATTTCACTCATTGGTTGAGCCGTTCATGGATCATCTGCCGGATATCCTCCTCATTGCCTTTGTAATTGCTGTTAAGGCTCTCCAGATACTGCCGTGCCTGGAAATTGTCTCCCTTGGCCCTATAGGTGTCGGAAAGCAGGATCAGCGCCCTGGCCATCCAGTACTGATGGGGTGTTCCCTTCTGCATAAATTCTTTTACCTGGGCTTCAGCACGGTCGTACGACTCCCAGCGGTAGTAGGTGTCAGCCAGGATAAACTGTGCTTCGGCTCCCTGTATGCTGCGTGTGTCGTTGGCGAGAAACCGGAAATCGGCCATCGCTTTCTCCACTTCGTTGGTTTGCTGATAGGCTTTTCCACGCAGGTAGCGTGCCTCAGTCTCCATCTCGGGAGAGAGTGAGCTGCCTTCCAGCAGGTCGGTGGCAGTGCGGGCTGCCTCGTGGTAGCCACTTATCCGTGATTGACAACGTAGCATGCCCATCTGTGCGGTCTGCTTGTTGGCGGCACTTCTCGCAACGGTTGCCAACCGGGTATAGTCTGCCAGTGCCTGCCGGTAGTTGCCATTGGCATATTCGGTTTGAGCTGCATATAGCAGCGCATTGTCGAGAAACTTCACATTGCCGGCGTCAATCACTTTGCGGAAGTGTGAGAGCGCCTGATCCTTCTCTCCCTTCTCATCGGCAATTACCCCGAGCCAGTAATGGGCATCACTGCTGTATGCACCGTTGGGATAGGATTGCAAATACTTTGTCAGCGATGCCCCGGCATCTGACCTGTTGCCCCGCATGTAGATGCTTTCTGCGGCCAGGTAGGTGAGTGAATCCTGTCGTGACGGGGTGATGCGTACCCCACCGGGGATGGAGTTGGCATAATCCACGTAGGATTGGATGTCATTCATGTCTCGGTAAACTGTCTCGAGCGATACCAGGGCATTACGGGCATCATCCGTACCGGGAAAGTTGGTGATCACCCGTTTGTAGGCAGAGATACTCTGCTGGTAGTTTCCGCTGTTGTAAAATAACTGGCCCAGTTGCACGCCTCCCTGTCCGGCAAGGGGACTTCCCGGATGGTCGGTCACCAGTTGCTCTAGCACTGCGATGGCTTCACTCTCCCGATTGAGCATGGTGAGAGCCCTGCTCTTTTCGTAGAGGGCATCGTCAAGGTATTGGGAGTTGGGGTAAAGACGCATCAGATTGTCGAGCGCCGTGATCTTACCCTGGTAGTTTCGCTGGAGGCCCAGCACGAAGGCACGTTGGTATGCTGCGTAGTCGGCTGCCGCCGGGTTGCTGTCGGCAGCCTGTGCGTAGTATCGTTCGGCCTCTGCAAACTGGCGGTTGAAGTAATGGCAGTCTCCCACGCGGTTCAGTGCATCGGCCACCTCCGCTTTGCTGCGGCTTTTCTCTGCGGCGAGGTAACGTTCAAAGGCGTTTACAGCCAGACCGTACTGTTGCTGTTTGAAATAGGCGTAACCCAGGTTGTACCACCCCATGGTGAAATTCTCATCTGCCGGTGCGGCATGTTGTGTGAACTGACGGAAATCAGTGGCAGCTTGCTGGTAGTTACCCATCCGGTAATAGGATTCCCCACGCCAGAACCAGGCATTGTTTCTTGCTTTGGAATCATAATTGCCGGTACCGATGCTGTTGTTGAAGTACTCTACTGCCTGGTTCATGTTGCCGTTGATGAACTCCTGGGCGCCCAACTGGAAGAGCACCATCTGTTTTGCCTCGAGAATACGGCGTCCCGGGCTTTGTATCCGGTTGATAGCCTTCAATGCCGCCTGGTAATCTTTTGTGGTGAGAAAGGTTTCCGCCAGGATGTCATTCACCTGGTCGGTGTAGCGCGACTGTGGAAATTCGCGGAGAAAATTCTCGAAAAGGGTGATCGATTCGCTGAAAACGGAGAAGTTGGTTTCGTGTGCCAGTAGTGCATAGTTGAACATGGCTGTTTCCCTCACCTGAGGGTCGAAGTTGTCGCGTGCAGCTGCTTCGAATGCCATCTGTGCCTCCTGCTTGCGGTTTTGTTTCAGGTAGGTCTGTCCCAGTTGCAACTGGGCGTTTTGCGAAAGGGCGTCGGCTTCCCCTACGGCCAGCTGGAACATTTTGACCGCCTCCTCCAGTTTTCCGTTTTCCGCATAGGAGAGCCCCAGGAAGTAGGCGTCACCACGCAATGGTTTGACAGTCAAAGTGGTATATTGCTCGTAATAGGGTATGGCTCGTGATGGTTGACCCAGTCGGAAGTAACTGTTACCCAGTATTCTGTTTGTCTCTGTGCGATGCCCGCTGTGGGGGTATTGTGACAGAAACGATTCCGCCAGGCGTACCGCTTCGTCGAGCCTGTTGTCGAAGAAGGTGGCCTGCGCAGTGTAGAAAGCAACTTCTTCCCGGTATTCGGGGAGATCCCTTAGCCGTTGGAATCGTTCCAGTGCCGCCGGATAGTTTCTGTTCGAATACTCAATGTATGCAAGGTAGAAACTGGCAGCATCACGGTATTTGCTACTGTTGAGGGAGAGCAGGCCAAAGCGGCGGGTAGCTTCTTCACGGTTGCCCAGCTGCAATTCTGTATATCCCAGACGAAAGCTGTAATCCTCTTGGTCGGTGAGTGTAAGGTAGTCCAGGTCTGCCATTGTGAACCAGCTGTGAGCGGTTTCCCACTCCTTCCTGTCATAATGGTGGGAACCGATCAGGAAAAGCAACGGATGACGATGCACGCTCTCCGGATAGCTGTTGAGAAAGGCTTTCAGCAACTCTCCGCCTTCTACTCTACCCCGTTTGAAGGCTGCCACTGTCCGCATATAGGCTGCTTCCTCCTGTAGTCGCGGATCATTGCTCACAGCAGAGAAGTGTGCCAGCAGGTCCTCCGCGCCAGCGTAATTTTCTTCGAGGAACATCTCTTTACCTTGGTTGAACAGCTTTTCCGGCTCTGCATGGTAAACTGTCCGTTGTGCAACCGATAATTGCAGCAGGGACAGGAGAGTGATGAGTAGTAAGAATAATTTTTTCATGATGATCCTGTTTGCTCCTTGCGTATGCGTTCTCTGCATAGGGAAGGGATTAAATAACAATCTGTAAGATTTTTTCTATTCCTTTACGTATCGAAGTGAGTCCGAAGTCAGCCGGATTGATCTCGCCGGGTGGGAGAAACAGCAGCTCCGATACATCGTCTTCTGCTCGTAATCCTTTGAAATTGTTTACCTTGCATCTAAAAAAGAGATCCACGGTATGCACTTCGAAACCTGAATATAGGTAAATATTGGGAATGGAGAAAAGGTATTGCAGGCTCACCACCGACAACCCGGTCTCCTCGCGTACCTCCCGGCAGGCAGCCTCCTCGGCCGTCTCATGCATGTCGGTGAATCCACCCGGCAGATCAAAACTTCCCTTTGCGGGATCTTTTGCTCTTCTCGCAACCAATATCTCCCCCCTGTTGTTCTCAATGACCGCCACAACTGCTGCCGACGAGTTGAAATAGTAGACGAAGCCGCAGTTGTTGCATTTTTTTGCTTTTTCGTTATGCTCTGTAAAACAATCTGCTCCGCATCGGGGGCAGTAGTGAAAAAGATGCAGGGGATGTCTCATTTGCCGGTTCTCATTTGTGTGTGATCTCTACAATGCCGGTTTTGGGTAGCTCCCGGTTACGCTTGTCTACTGCTGTAATCAGGTTGTCGGCCAGCTCAGCGAATGCCCTGCCGGTGACACTCTCCACATTAAGGGCTACCGGCTCTCCGTCGTCTCCCGCTTCGCGGATACTCTGGACGATGGGGATCTGTCCCAGCAGGGCATATCCCTTTTCAGCGGCGAGCCTTTTGCACCCCTCTTTTCCGAAGAGATAGTAGCGATTCTCCGGCAGCTCCGCCGGCGTAAACCATGACATGTTCTCCACCAGTCCCAGGATGGGTACATTCACCTTTTCGCCGGTAAACATGCTGATTCCTTTGCGGGCATCAGCCAGTGCCACCTCCTGCGGTGTGCTCACGATCACTGCACCGGTGATGGGTAGTGTCTGCACCAGTGTGAGGTGAATGTCGCTGGTACCCGGGGGCAGATCCATCAGGAAATAGTCCAGTTCTCCCCATGAAGCGTCTCCTATGAGTTGCTTGAGTGCATTTCCTGCCATGGCGCCACGCCATACCACCGCATCCTCCTTCTTTACGAAAAAGCCGATGGAGAGCATCTTGACCCCATACTGCCCGATGGGTTGAATCATATCGCGACCCTCAATCTTCTCCAATAGTGGTGCGGCATCCTCTACCCCCAGCATCTTCGGCACCGAAGGTCCGAAGATATCGGCGTCGAGCAGTCCCACCCGATAACCCTTTTGAGCCAGTGCTACTGCCAGGTTGGTACAGATGGTGCTTTTGCCCACTCCCCCTTTTCCGGAGGCCACGGCGATGATATTCTTCACCCCGGGAAGCAGTTCCGGGAGTGCGGGCCGCGGTGGCTGTTTCGATTTCACCGCAATGTTGCCTTTGATTTCGATATCCTTGTCGCCATACATGAGGATCGCCTGTTCGGCCATCTTCACTACCGACTTGATAAAGGGATCATGTGGCTTTTCGGTGATGAGCGAGAAGCTTACCTTCATGCCATCAATGCGGATATCGTCCTCCACCATACCGGCCGTGACGATATCCTGTCCCGTTCCCGGGTAACGCACATGTTTCAGTGCGTCTACAATCAACTGGGGATATATTGCCATTATTATTGTAGTTTTTAGCAGTTAGCTTTATGTTTTGAACATCAAATAAAGAGCATCGAACCATGAACCATAAATTCATCAACGTACAAGCCTACAAACGTAGAAACCTCAAATTTTCGCATTTCTCCCGAAGCTGCGATAGGGATCCTTTTCTATTTCAATATCCGGTTCCATCCAATCTCCTTTTTTGGGACAGACAAATCGGAGATACTTGATGGATAAACCACGGCTGAGCCACTGTTGTTCATAGAAGGTGCGGATTTCGAGCATCTCATCTTCGATTCCGGAATGGTAGAGATCATCGGTGTCGGTCAGCAGCTCCAAGCGGTTTACTCTTATCATCTCCCGGGTATAGGTGTAGAGAAAAGAACTGTCGCTTTTCAGATGGATGATGCCGTTCTCCTTCAGGATATGGCTGTATTCCTTCATAAAACGGGGCGAAGTAAGTCTTTTGTTGGTTTTTTTCATCTGTGGATCGGGAAAGGTGATCCATATCTCCGACACCTCATTCTCGGCGAAGAAGAAGCGGATCATTTCGATATGGGTGCGCAGGAAAGCTGCGTTTGTCAGCTTCTCCTCCAGTGCCCGGGTCGCTCCCTTCCACATTCTGGCTCCCTTTATATCGATACCGATAAAATTTTTTCCGGGATATTTGCGTGCCAGCCCCACCGTATATTCACCCTTGCCGCATCCCAGCTCCAGCACGATGGGGTTGTGATTCCCGAAATGCCCGTTCCATTTACCCTTCAGTGGAAACCCGTTCTCCTGGAGGGTTCTGAAAGTATACTGAAACACATTGTCGTAGGTGGCCATATCGGCAAACTTGGCCAGTTTGTTCTTTGCCATGCATGAAAACGTCTTACATAAGATTCCTTCTACAAAAATAGCCATTTCTGTGCGAATTGCGAAACTTTCTTCCGATCGCTTCATTTGTATAGCACAATCAACTATGCGCCTAGATGGCACTGCTTGAGGGTTGCCTTTCATTTTTCTGCGAAAGTCGATTGGTTTGTTTTGAAACGCAATTATTATGTCTCAATAATATCAGACCATAAGAGGAGTTGCAAAATCGGTTGTAATTTGATATAACTTTGATAGAGAGCAGTTTGGGTTGATCGTGGAATCATTGCCGAATATTGCAATTTTCATCTGAAAAATCGCCTTCAGCATATCATAAATACAAAATATTCTATACCTTTGTCAGGTAATTATCTTAAATAACCTTCTACAATATGAGAGTGAATGACATAATGACACAACTCGAGGCGAAACACCCGGGTGAGTCGGAATACCTGCAGGCGGTAAGAGAGGTGTTGGTTTCGATTGAAGATGTGTACAACCAGCATCCAGAATTTGAAAAAGCGGGCATCATTGAGCGGATCGTGGAGCCTGACCGTGTGTTCACCTTCCGGGTACCCTGGGTAGATGATCATGGGAAAGTACAGGTGAACATTGGCTACCGCGTACAGTTTAACGGCGCCATCGGACCCTATAAGGGGGGAATTCGTTTTCATTCATCCGTGACCCTTTCGTCGCTCAAGTTTTTGGGTTTTGAACAGACTTTTAAGAATGCACTGACCACACTACCCATGGGCGGTGGCAAGGGTGGTTCCGATTTCTCTACGCGGGGTCGGTCACAAGCTGAGATCATGCGCTTTTGTCAGGCATTTGTGATGGAATTGTGGCGAAACATCGGTCCCGATACCGACGTGCCTGCCGGTGACATCGGCGTAGGTGGACGAGAGGTTGGCTATATGTTCGGCATGTACAAGAAACTGGCACGGGAACATACCGGCACCTTCACCGGTAAGGGAATGTCGTTTGGTGGCTCGCGGCTGCGTCCTGAAGCAACCGGTTTCGGGGCTCTCTACTTTGTGGACAAGATGTGTGCGACACATCAGATCAGCCTGATCGGCAAAACCATAGCCGTCTCCGGATTCGGTAACGTTGCCTGGGGTGCGGTCACCAAGGCCACAGAGTTAGGTGCCAGGGTGGTGACGATCTCCGGTCCCGACGGATATGTCTATGATGAGGAGGGGATCAACACGCAGGAAAAAATCGATTATATGCTGGAGTTGCGCAATAGCGGCAACGATGTGGTGGAACCCTATGTCGAGCGATTCCCCAATGCCGTTTTCCATCCCGGCAGAAAGCCCTGGGAATGTAAGGTGGATATTGCCCTACCCTGTGCCATTCAGAACGAACTCAACCTGGAAGATGCCCGTCGGCTGAAAGCCAATGGGGTGATCCTGGTAGCTGAGGTATCCAACATGGGTTGCACAGCCGAAGCGGTCGATTTCTTCCTGGAGAACGAGTTGCTCTTTGCCCCGGGTAAAGCGGTGAATGCAGGAGGTGTGGCCTGCTCCGGGCTGGAGATGACACAGAACGCCATGCATATCTCCTGGAGCAACGAGGAGGTGGACAGGTGGTTGCACCAGATCATGAGCGATATCCATGAGCAGTGTGTGGTACACGGACAAAACGGGGAATATGTCAACTATGTGAAGGGTGCCAACATTGCCGGCTTCATGAAGGTGGCCGATGCCATGATGGCGCAGGGAGTGGTGTAATTCAGCTTTTTTCATGAGATCACCACTTTTGCCGGAGGGCACAACCTGACATAATGCTCCTATACAGCGGCATAAGAGCCGACCTACCTTGACAGGGGTGTCGAAATATGACACCCTTTGTTTTTATTCTGTCTCATGCCGTTTGCATGTTGGAAAAAACATTACCTTTGACCTGTTTTGTATAATATTCACTTTTCTTATTCCAGGCTCGTTTTATTTTTCAAAAACATTCATTTGTTTTATTGTGTAATTTATCGGAAATTTGTGGAATAATTACATGTCTGCCATTAAGTTTACACATATCGCCTCTTCCTATAACGAGTATCTCGATAGCTTATACGCGTATGCTCTGCATATGGGGTTTGATGAACAAACGTCCATGGATGCAATTCATGATGTGTTTTACAAGCTCTGCACCCGACACACGTCGTTGGATGAAATTGAAAACCTTACATTCTACCTCTTCCGATCATTGCGTAACCGACTCATCGACCTGAAACGTTCAGGTAGGGAGATGCAAGGCATTTCCACATTAGATGAGGAGTATGACGAAATCCTTCCCTTTCATTTGCATGTAACGGTAGAGGATGAATTCATCAGCCATGAGGATGCGGATGAGATCCGCCTGAAAGTGGAACAGTTCCTGGACCAACTCACCCATCGAGAACGGGAGATCGTATATCTTCGTTACATTCAAGAGTGTAGTTATGAGGAAATTTCCGGTCTGATGGAGATTTCTGTTGCTGCATCACGCAACCTTGTCAGCAAATCAATCAGAAAACTGAGAGTGGCTTCGTTAACCCTGACCAGCCTATTGTTGGTCATAAAGTGAATCATCCTGTTCTTTCATGCTATCCAAAACCACAGAATACTGCTTGTTTTTTTGTTAAAACCTGGCTTTTCTTTTAAAAAAGTGGTTATTTTTTTCGGTTAGCACCGTCTTTATAATAAAAGGAGTTAACAAAAGGTTTTTTTATATCTCATCAATCCATGAGAAAGGGAACAGATCATACCAACTTTATCCGCTATTTAAAAAACGAGCAATTCATTGAATGGAAACTATTCCCCACCGATGAACTTGATGCCTATTGGAGTGATTTCTTGCAACAACACCCCAATGAACGAACCTGTTTTGAGTTGGCCGAAAAACATTTTCGCCAGATTCGGCTATCGTCTCCCCAGTTACGGCGAGAGAAGAAACAAGAAGCGATGAAACGTTTGGAGCAATCCCTTCGCGTCTATAATCGGATGCGCAACCTGCGTCGTTTCACGTATGCTGTAGCCGCCTGTGTTGTATCATTAATCCTGTTGACCCTATATATCCAAAAAGGGAAGGATGCTACCGGTGAGGATTTCTTCTCCAATGGAAACTTCATTGTCGGGAATGAGCTGGAATCAGCAGATATCTTACTTGTGACAGGTGATCAGACAACTACATTTCAGGGGAATGTCGATATCGAGATTGAGGAGAATAAGACTGCACGGGTGAGAAGCGAACAAGCGGCAGAAGCGGAGATATCAATCGAGCAGCATGCAACGAACAAGCTGATTGTCCCCTATGGAAAACGATCGGAGATCTTGTTGTCGGATGGAACGCGAGCCTGGTTAAACTCCGGTTCTACACTTGAGTTTCCTTCTGCATTTTCAGGAAAGAGACGGGAAGTGTTTCTCTCGGGAGAGATGTATATTGAGGTGGCCCCCATGAAAGACAAATCTTTTGTCGTGCACACGCCTGGATATAACGTAAAAGTGTATGGTACGAAATTCAATGTATCTGCTTATTCCGGGACACCCTCCAATGTGGTACTGGTGGAAGGAAGAGTGAGCCTGCAAACTGCTGAAAGAGAAGAGTTGTTTCTCTCTCCGAAAGAGCAGGCAGTTTTTTCCGAAACAACCGGCACCTTTGATACACGAGAAGTTGATATTCGCTCTTTTATTAGCTGGAAAGAGGGATATCTCACGTTTGCGGATACGCCCGTAACGGATGCATTGAAACAAATTGAACGATATTACAACCTCTCCTTTAACTTAGATAATAATGTCTCTTTCAAAGGACTCACCTGTACCGGAAAAATTATCCTTTCGGATAATCTGGACAATGTGATGACAGCACTCTCGTTGATCTCGGGTACTGAATACAAAAGAGAAAACAATAGAATTTATATTTATAAAAAGTAATTAATTAATCTCTAAAAATGATGTGCCTATGGGATTTACGTGACAGAATAATGAAGCCGGTCTGTCGGGGGCCGGTCGATCTTTTGAAAAAAAGCCAAACGATACTGCGAATATCGTTCGGCTGAATAATTCTAATTACCTCGTTTACCAATAATTAAAATCATTACAAAGGTATGAATAAATATTATATTGAGGGGAGTAGACCCATCAATAATTTAAAACACATCCTGAAAATCATGAGAATAACCTTAATCCTGTTTTGTTTCAGCATCTTCTTTTCGCAAGCTGCCGATAGCTATTCTCAGGGAACATCCTTTACACTCAATCTAAAATCGACTTCCATCAAGGAGATTTGTGATGAGCTGGAAAAGAAGAGTGACTTTCGGTTTATTTTCGCCGGCAGTGCGAAAAGTATGATCAACAAGAAAGTAGATCTTATTGTCAATTCAAAGGATATCGGAGAGATACTTGATGATATTCTGACTAATACTGGTTTAGCGTATAGGATACTGGACGATCAAGTGGTCATTTTCCAGAACGAAAAGAAAATTGCCCCTCGAGAGATCGAAAAAAATCTTTCCGAACTAACCGCACAACAACAGCATACAATTAAAGGAAAGGTGCAGGATGAACTGGGTGATCCACTACCAGGTGTAACCATCACAATAGAGGGAACCCCTCGCGGTGTGATAACGGATATCGATGGAACTTATCTCATTACCGCACAACCTTCGGACAAACTGGTTTTTTCCTTTGTGGGAATGGAAGTTCAAATCATTGAAGTGGGTACCAGAACCACAATTGATATTGTGATGCGTGAAAAGGTGGACGAACTGGAAGAGGTGACGATCGTCGCATTTGGAAAACAGAAAAAGGAGAGTGTAATCGCATCAATAACAACTGTTAAGCCTGCCGACCTGAAAGTCCCTACCAGTAATTTGACAACCGCGCTGGCGGGACGTGCCGCGGGAGTCATCTCGTTTCAACGAACGGGAGAACCGGGATCCGACAATGCATCATTTTTCGTGAGGGGAATCACCACCTTCGGAGCGAACCAGAACCCATTGATCCTGATCGATAACATCGAGCTCTCCTCAACCGACCTGGCTCGTTTGCAGCCTGATGACATAGAAAGTTTTTCTATTATGAAGGATGCAACCGCAACTGCCCTGTATGGCGCTCGCGGGGCAAATGGGGTTATTTTGGTTACAACCAAAAGAGGACAGGTGGGAAAAATCAAGGTAACCGCACGCGTCGAGAATTCAGTCTCATCACCTACAAAGAAATTGCAACTCTCCGATCCGATAACCTATATGAAGATGCACAACGAGGCAATTACTACGCGTGAACCTCTGGCACAACAATTGTACTCGGAAGATAAAATTTACAACACGGTGGTTGGATCAGGATCATTTATCTATCCAACCACCGACTGGCAGAAAGAGTTGCTGAAAGATCAAACCATGAACCAACGGGTAAACCTGAGCATCAGCGGAGGGGGTGAATTGGTGACATACTACGTGACAGGGGCAGTGACACACGATTCGGGCGTATTGAAAGTGGATTCACGCAACAACTTCAACAGTGGCATCTCCAGCAATGTCTATTCGCTTCGATCCAATATCACCCTTAAGCCGACCAAAACCACCGATGTAGCGTCCAAATTCAATGCAACCTTCTCAGACTATAACGGGCCAGCTTACACCGGCTCACAGATGTACTCCCTTATCATGAGAAGTAACCCGGTTTTATTCCCCGCTTATTATCCCGTGGATGAAGAACACCAATATACGAAAAATATCCTTTTCGGAAATACACAATCAGGTAACAACTATTAC
This sequence comes from Proteiniphilum sp., assembly GCA_016839025.1. Lineage (GTDB taxonomy): Bacteria > Bacteroidota > Bacteroidia > Bacteroidales > Dysgonomonadaceae > Proteiniphilum. The sequence goes on along the minus strand of JADLKK010000022.1, from coordinate 447 downwards.
CTCAACCCTTATGCTGAGATGGTTAAAGGGTATCAGGAGAGAGGCTCCTCCAATATCTCGGCACAATTCGAAGTTACCCAGAATTTAAACTTTCTGACTGAAGGGTTGAGTGCCCGCGCACTGTTTAATATTTTGCGCAGGTCCAATCACGAAATCAGTCGCTACTACAACCCATTCTGGTATGGATTAGGCTCCTACGATAGATTGGCAAATACCTATTCAATCTATAATCTGAACCCGGATGAGGGAACCGATTATCTCAATTATACCAGTGGAATCGGAGTCCCAACGGCTGATATGTATGTCGAAGCCTCGGTAAATTATAACCGGACATTTGCTGATCTGCACAACACAAGTGCAATGCTGGTTTACCAGTTGAGAAACTCAGCCTCACTGGGAGCAACCAACGTGCAGGAGTCACTGCCCTACAGGAATGTGGGGTTATCT
>JADLKK010000148.1 GCA_016839025.1 Proteiniphilum sp. | reverse complement strand
CGGTCAGAAGTAATGTCCGAAACTAAGATAAGGGTGAAACCTCCTGGAGAGGCTGGAATATCCCAGTTCAACCCGCAATGGTCCGGCTACCGAAAGGTAGGAATAGCCTAAGTTTGCCCCCAGGTAAGATTTTCCTTCAAGCAGGTGATGCAGGTGATGGCTGTCTGCGGTGAAATTGATGTTGGCGTAGAGGTAATTTTTCGGGGTGAAATTATAATACAATGTCACATCCGTCAACAGCACCATGTTGTTTAAAAACTCCATGCCGGCAGAGCCCTGCACGGATATCTGCTGAGGCAGGTAATGTCCGTCGAACCTGCCTCCCGCTAAGTTGCGGTACATGTGCGGTACACTGTCGTTCATAACATACCTGGCGTTGATGCGGGGAGTGATGCAGATTTTTTCGGTTAACGGTAACGGTTTGTAGAAATTCATTTTCAGGACGCTTAATGGGATTTCGTTTTTCAGTTGAACGAAATTGTCGGTATGCAGTGAGTACTGAAAAGAGAAATATTGCCCCGATGTGGGGAAGTCGATGCGGTTGAGGTTGTCGTACACTCCGTTTATCAGGTAGTTGATATACAGCTGATCGTTTGGCTCTGTATGGCGGGGGTCGAACTCGTTTCGCAACGCTTTATAAAAGTGAAAATGTTCCATTGCAGCCTTTAGCTGCAGCATGATGTTGCCAAAATAGAATTCGGAAAAGACCAGGTTCAGCGCGTTCCGTGTAACGCCCAGGTTGTACGATAAGCTACCCCTTTCGTAAATGCTCAGATCATTGCTGCTGATCTTGTAACTGATCCCCCCCTTGTAGAAAATCCCTTTGTTGATGGAGTAATCGATCATCAGGTAGGGATCGCGGCTCAACCTGGCAGTGATATCAAACAGTGAATTGAGTGAAGTGTTCAACCGGATGGTTGTGTTGGCAAGTATTGCTGCCATATCGTTGCTGTCGAAATGTATGCCCAGGTTTAGGGTGTTTGACTCTTTCACTTCAACAGTGAAAACAAGATCAAACGGATGTTCACCCTCGAGCCGGTAGTATACCCTGGAGAACCATCCGCTACTGTATATGCGGGCCGTCATCTCATCCAGCTCTTCTTTTGTTACACTGTTCTTATCGATGTCAATCCACCGGGCAATCTGACTTGTCTCCCGTGGTGAGACACCTTCGATCCGTATGGAATTAATGACCAGCGTGTCGAGTCCGATGTAGGGGTTTTTATCCGATGTAACGGCCGGAGCAGCCTCTTCTGTGCCCAACGATTGTTTCAAGGCAATCAGCTCGTCCCGCTTAGCGGCTGCTGCCTCCTTGCCCCGGGAGATAATGGTATCGATGGCGGGACGTTGAAAATCCATCATTCCGAACGAGTGCACCTCGGGAGTGATCAGCAGGTCGGTGTCCGCTATGTTTCTCCTGCGTTTTTCCTGGCCGACAAAGTTCCAGAGCTGCTCCGTCACTTCGGTAATGCTTCCCCGGCTCTTTTCCATGGCCTCTTCGTCGGGAGGAAAGATAACTCCGATCACCCTGTCTGCCCCCATGCTGCGTACCAGATCCACCGGGAAATTATTGATCACCCCTCCGTCAATCAGCAACATGCTGTCTTTCTCAACCGGTGTGAACATGCCGGGTATTGCCATGCTTGCCCGTATCGCTTCTGGCAAGCTTCCCTCCCTCAGGACGACTTCCTTGCCACTGCGGACATCAGCTGCCACACACCCGAAAGGGATGGGAAGATCATCAAAATCAAGATCGTGCTGATATCCGGCAGTCAGCTTCAGAAAAAGGGTGTAGATATTCTGCCCGGCGTATACTCCCGGAGGTAGGGTCACCTTTCCTCTTTTCTCCCTGAATTTCAGCTGGTAGGGTAGGGAGATAATGTATCTTTTCTGGTGATCTCTTCGGGAGGCATGCTGGTGTTTCCGGTAAATATCATCACGCATCAGGTAGCTCCAATCCTGAATCTTTATCAGTGAATCGATCAGATCGCTGGAATAGCCCGCTGCATAGAGCCCGCCAACAACGGCTCCCATGCTCGTGCCTGCAATATAATCGATGGGGATTCCGGCCTCCTCCAGCACCTTGAGCACTCCCACGTGCGCAAATCCCTTAGCGCCCCCCCCGCTGAGCACCACCCCCACTTTTTTTCGTTGCAGCTCCTGTCCCGGCAGGGTCAAAGTAATACCGCAGATTATCAGTAATATGGAAAGAGTTTTTTTCATTTCTTACAAAGAATCGGCGCACCTGCAAAGATACTGATTTTCTGGAAGTACGGTTTTTTTTTCACTAAAAACTACAGGCCTGTAAAAATATAGGAAGGTTTTTATTCGCGAAGAATAAAAAATTCTTATACATTTGTCGTATATAATCACAGCTGTCTGCCTCTGTTGGGATTTCTGTTCATTGAACCGGAGATCTCAATTGTATCCCGGACAATAAATTAATGTATAGTACAATGATCGACAATCAATTATACCGTTATTTCTTCATAAGCGCCTTAGTTACGATATTCACATTGGGTTGTATGTGGGGAGCCGTCAATCTGCTTCTGATCGGGCTTGGGGAAAGCTTCCACAGTATCGACTACTCCTGGGTACTGGCTCACGGCCATGCAATGATCTTTGGCTTCGTGGGGCTTTTTATTATGGGGTTTTCCTTTCAGGCAATGCCCCGGTTTGCGGGAGTGACGCTTCGGAACCCCCGTTTAGCCTTTTCGACGTTACCGCTCCTGATTACGGGTATCCTGCTGCAGGCGTTGGCCCATGTAATGGCTCCCCAACCGCCGTACCTTCCGCTCGGCATTTTCGCCGGGTTGCTGCAACTTATCGCAGTGGCCATTTTTGTGTGGGTTATGGTTCGTACTCTTCGTGGCGCACCGACCAAAGGATATTACAACGGCTTTGTCTATGCGGCGCTTGGGTGGTTCCTCGTTGCTGCTGTCGCCAACCCGATTATATTCAGTTTGTTTGAAGCGGCAGCAACCCCGGAAGAATTTCTCTTCAACGTCTCCTCGTTCAATATACCCTATCGTGACATTCAAACATTAGGGATCGCCGTAGTGATGATTCTGGGGGTGTCCCTGCATATTCTCCCGCATGCCTATGGATTTCGTACACCTTCAAGGCGCTGGAGAAGATTTTTATTGTGGGGCGTGAACGGGGCCGTTCTTTTTGGCATCATCTCGTTCACGGCCGGCATGACTACCGGTGTGCACTGGTGGCACGCCGCAAACGGTATCTCCTACATCATTTTCCTGGTGGCAGCCATCGGTACACCCATCCAGTTCCGCTTGTTCAGGCCGCTGCCGGCAGGCAGTAGCGACCGAAGCCTGAAATTTATCCGGGCAGCCTTTCTCTGGTTTATTGTAGCTACGCTGTTGCTGCTGTTTGGGCCCTATTACATGTTCGGCATCTATCTTCCCATGACGGGAGGAGAGAATCCATTCTCGCACGCTTACTTCGGTGCCTACCGCCATGCATTGACAGTCGGCTTTATCATGATGATGATTGTCGGTGTTTCCGCTAAGGTCGTGCCCGGTTTTTCAGGTATCGACATTCGGAAGACAAGCTCGCTTTGGCTGGTTTTCATCCTGCTCAATGTGGGCAACACCTGGCGTATTGTCTCGCAGATTACGACTGATTTTTACCCCGAAGCTTTTCGGTTTATCGGCATCTCCGGTTTTATTGAGCTCACGGCGCTGGGCTTATGGGGGTACGAACTGATCCGGAATATCCGGGCAGGTATTCGTCTTAAACACTCACCACAGCAGCAGGACTGCTGACTCGCATTACGCTTCTTCTTCCTCTTCCGTCAGGTCTAACCTTACGTCGTCTTTTCCGCGGTCGAAGAACATTTTACGCAACGGGTTTTCGCCCGCTTCATCGTAATCGCGGCGGTTGTTAAAAATATCTATAGCCATATAAATCGCTTGCCGGAAAGATTCTTCCGATGCTTTGTTTTGCCCTGCAATGTCGTACGCCGTTCCGTGATCGGGAGATGTCCGCACGATAGGCAGGCCGGCAGTAAAATTTACCCCCGAATCCATGGCGATGGTCTTAAACGGAACC
>JADLKK010000021.1 GCA_016839025.1 Proteiniphilum sp. | reverse complement strand
GATCTCTTGCAATGAGACTGCAAAGTAATAAAAGAGTCGTCGAATAAGCAAATAAATCGTGTCGAAACAGGACTAAGAAGAATCATTCTATCCTTTCAATCCGTGCACCCAAGGCATTCAGTCTCTGATCAATCTGCTGATAACCCCTGTCTATCTGATCAATATTGTGAATGGTACTTTTCCCTTTGGCACTCATTGCCGCGATCAGGAGTGAGATACCAGCACGGATATCGGGGGAGGTCATGGTCATCCCTTTCAGTTGAAACCGGTCGTCCAGCCCGATCACTACTGCCCGGTGCGGATCGCAGAGGATGATTTGTGCACCCATGTCAATCAGTTTGTCCACGAAAAAGAGACGGCTTTCGAACATCTTTTGGTGGATCAGCACGCTTCCCTTCGCCCGGGTGGCGACCACCAGCATCACACTGAGCAGGTCGGGCGTGAGACCGGGCCAGGGTGCGTCGGCGATGGTGAGGATGGAGCCGTCAATGAACGATTCGATGGTATAGCTTTCCTGGCGAGGAATGAAAAGGTCGTCACCCTTTTGCTCGACGGAGATACCAAGGCGGCGAAAGCTCTCCGGAATGATCCCCAGGTTCCCCACTGAGGTATCCTTGATGAGGATCTCCGAGGCGGTCATGGCCGCCATGCCGATAAAGCTGCCGATCTCAATCATATCGGGCAGCAGGCAATGGTGGCACCCTGATAGCTGTGTCACACCCTGTACCGTCAGGCGATTGGAGCCGATCCCCTCAATGTGGGCACCCATGCGCACCAGCATACGGCTCAACTGCTCCACGTAGGGTTCACAGGCAGCATTGTAGATGATGGTCTCCCCTTCGGCCAGCACGGCGGCCATCAGCAGGTTGGCGGTTCCGGTCACCGAAGCCTCCTCAAGCAGGACATAGCTACCGCTCAATTTCGATGCGGTGAGGGTGAAGAGCTGTTTCTTCTCGTTGAAGATCATGCGGGCTCCCAGCTTCATGATCCCGTTGAAATGGGTGTCGAGCCGGCGGCGACCAATCTTGTCACCTCCCGGTTGGGGTACCACTGCTTCCCCAAAGCGGGCGAGCAGGGGACCGATGATCATGATGGAGCCGCGCAGCGAGGCGCTCTTCCGCATGAAGTCATCCGACTGGATATAGGAGAGATCCATCCGGTCTGCCCGAAAAGCATAGGTGGTATGATTGTGGCGTTGCACTGAGACGCCCATCTCCTGCAACAACAGGATCAGGTTGTTGACATCCAGGATGTCGGGTATGTTTTCGATGATCACCTCCTGACTGGTGAGCAGGGTGGCACAGATTACCTGCAGCGCCTCGTTCTTGGCTCCCTGGGGTGTGATGGTACCCTTCAGGTTGTGACCTCCTTCAATGATAAATGATGCCATAATCGTCTATTTTATAGAAATTTGCAGATGTGTCCGGTTAAAAAATCCATACCTCCGGCTCCAACCTTACCCCATACAATCGAAACACCCCCTGTTGCACCTCCTGTACGAAATCGGCTATCTCGCTACCTTTGCCGGTACCATAGTTGACCACGATCAGTGCATGTTTTTCACTGATGCCCACCATCCCTTTCCGTTTGCCTTTGTATCCGGCAGATTCGATCAGATAGGCCGCCGAGGTTTTGAAGTGGTTGTCACCGGAAGGGTAGAGTGGCAATTCGGGTAGCAGCTGCAACAGTGCATCTTTTTCCTGAGGGGTCAGGATGGGATTTTTGAAGAAGCTTCCGGCGTTGGGTAACAGCTCCGGATCGGGCAGTTTGCGGTTGCGGATACGGATGATTGCCTCGCGTACCTGCACGAGCGTTGGACGTGGAATAGCGTTCAATTCCCGGTTTAGATCTGCATATTTCTCCCGGTAGGCAAATTGCTTTTCCAGCCGGTATCGCACGGAGGTGATCACATAACGTTTCGTCTGCTTGAAAAGGCTGTCGCGATAGGAGAAGCCGCACTCCCCGGCGGTGAATATTATTGGTTCACCTGTCTGTATGTCGACTGTTTGTACCCGGGTGATGCACTCACCTGCCTCTTTGCCGTAGGCACCGATGTTTTGTACCGGGCTTGCACCCACGGAGCCGGGTATCAGCGATAGATTCTCGACTCCTGCATAACCATTTGAGACGCTCCAGCCCACAAAATGATCCCACTCCTCTGCAGCTCCCACCTCCAGTTCCACTCCGAGCTCATCTTCGCGGATCCGCTCTATTCCCTTCATCGCAGGTCTGATAACAAGCCCGTCGAAATCTTCAGTGAAGAACAGATTGTACCCGGCACCCAGGATCAGTTTCCTCTCTGTAGGGAATTTTTTGATGATCCCGGTCAGCTCCTTCACTGTTGTCGGCTCACAGTAGAGTCTGGCAATCGCTTTTGTCCTGAAGGAGTTGTAGGGTTGTAGCTCTATGTTGTGCAGCATCTTCATGATCCTTTGTATAGGAGAAAGACGCAGGGTCTTTTCTGCATCTCTGGCAGTTTTCCCTTCCATGCTTTCACAGTGCGGGTCACAATATACTCATCTTCACATGATATATTCATCGCTATGCAGAGCATGGTCCCGGATTTACAGTGCTGAAGGATATCCTCTGCCAGTTTGTGATTCCGGAAAGGTGTCTCGATGAACAACTGTGTCTGATCTTCACTGTAGGAACGAGCTTCCAGCTGTTTGAGTTTTTTTGCCCGCTCACCTCCATCAATTGGAAGGTAGCCGTGAAAAGCAAAGCTCTGGCCGTTGAATCCGGATGCCATCACTGCCATTAGAATGGAAGAGGGTCCCACCAGAGGGGTGACCCTGTATCCCTTCCGTTGGGCGATGGCAACCACATCAGCGCCGGGATCAGCCACGGCAGGACAGCCGGCTTCGGAGAGGACTCCCATGCTTGTACCGTTTTGCATAGGGAGGAGAAAGCTGCTGATGCGGGATTTGTCGGTATGCTTGTTCAGCTCATAAAACGTGCAGGCATCGATGTCGATACCGGGATCGCACTGTTTTAAGAAACGGCGAGCCGAGCGAATGTTCTCGACGATGAAATATCTCAGTTGAGATATCACCCTTGTGTTGTAAGTAGGGATCACCCGATCAACAGGGGTCTCTCCCAGCGTCACCGGTATCAAAAAAAGTGAGGGATTCTCCATTTCGCTTGCAGACCTTTTGTCTACAAAAATAGACAAAATATGGCAATGGGTAGCTTCCTTTCCCCGGTTATCTTGTTAAAAACCGAGATGGAACAGGTCGGAGAGAGAATCAATCCTTATCTGACGGAAGAATGATTCAATCAGTTTTATATCTGCCAGAAGGTAGAATAGTACAATCATATAGAGAAAGCCGTAAACACCTCCGGTGATATGAGCTGAGTGATTGATGCCCCCCTGCTCTTTTTTATCCAGCGAGATGGAGATCAGCATAAAGATTATGCCGAAAAGGAATGCGGGCAGCATCACCGGGATAAAGAGGATGCCCATGAAGTGCATCGGGTTGATCAGCATATATGCAAAGATCATTGCCGAGACGGCTCCCGATGCACCCAGGCCATGATAGGATCTGTTCTCTTTCTGTTTGAAGTATGTGGGCAGGATGGAGACCAACATGGCGGAGAGGTAGAGGATGATAAAGCAGAGCGCGCCCATACGCTCACCCAGTTGTGTTTTGCATATCTGCTCAATATCCGTTGCAAAGAAATAGAGTGTGAACATGTTAAAGAGAAGATGCATGTAATCGGCGTGCAGGAGACCGTAGGTCAACAGCCTGTGCCATTCACCCCTTCTGACTGCAGGAGGATAAAAGATCATCCTCTCCATCATTGCGTTGTTTCGGAATGCGAGGATGGAGACGATGGAGGTAAGCACAATGATGGTGATGGTGATCATGGTATTTTTTGGATGTCATTTGTCGCGAAATATTTCCACAATGGGGCGGCCATGGTTGCCTGAACAATCTGATCGCTTCTAAGCAGTGCCTTCACCTCATCGTAGGAAAAGAGATGTACTGTGATATCTTCCGACTCTTCCAGTGCCTGATCACCGGTTTTCTCCACACCTTCGGCGATAAAGCACCAGGAGTAGTTGTTGGCTGCACTGGCGTTGGGGGCGACACGCATAAACTCCTTCCAGTGCCCCCCGCTGTAACCGGTCTCTTCCAGCAACTCTCTTTGTGCAGAGGCAAGTGGAGAGGGATCCTCTTTTTCACATACACCGGCGCACAGCTCAATGCAGGTTTCACCGATACCGGGGCGGTATTGTTCCACCAGTATAAACTTGCCTTCCCTGTTGATGGCGATGATATTTACCCAGTTGGGGTATTCCAGCACAAAGTAATCGTGCACCACATTGCCGTTGGGCATCTCCAGTTTCTCTTTTCGCACGGTAAGCCAGGGCCTCTTGTGCAGGTATTCACTTTCAAGCACTTTCCAGGGCAGGGGGGACAGGATATTTTTCATTGTTGACCGTTTTTTTCGGAACCCCTTTTCGGAAAAAGGAGTATGTGTGGTTTTCTCCCGGATCTTAATTGGATAAAAGGGATGATTATCAAGCAGATCATCCATGTGTAATGCCAGGGAAGGTAAAACTATTTTAATTGTCAACCTCTTTCGTCGCAGCAATCACCCCTCTGAAATAGCCGATCGATTCCGCAATTCCCAGAAAGGGATCTTTCATGTTCCTTTCGTGCTCAAGGCTGCAGACACCACTATAGCCTACTTTGCGGAGCATGTTGACAAAGGCAGGAAAATCGATGATGCCGCGGCCGATTTCAACTGAATAACCAGCTTTGGTTGGTCCTGTCACATCTTTGATGTGAATGTCAAACACGCGGGTATGGTATTTCTCCAGATCCTTCACCGGATCTTTTCCGTTGCGTGTGTCATGCCCCACATCGAGACACATACCTATCCTCGCATCGAGATCTTTCACGTTGTTCCAGACATCATCAGCATCGGGATACAATGGCATGTCCGGTCCGTGAAGGTGAATGGCATATTGAAAATCATACTCTTTCACTTTGCGGTCTACATATGGCAGCAGCTCATAGTTGGGTACACCCACAATCAATTTCACACCAACCCGTTTTGCATATTCAAATGCGTTGTCAACCTCCTCCTTCGACCGCATATAGATAGGCCCTACGGCGTAGCCTGTCACACCTTTCGATTGAAGTTTGGCATGGAAAGCCGCGATTTCTTCATCCGTGCTTTTGAGGGGAAGATGAAAATCCTTGATACAAAGGTATTTCACATCGCATTTCTCCATGATCTCCAACGTCTTGTCCAGGTCAAAATTCACAAAAGTATAGCCGGCCATACCCACGCTGAATTGTTCGAAGTTGTCGGGTGCTGGTTGCGGGTCAGGCCTTTCCTGCGAAATAATCAGCTGGGAGCAGAGCAGTCCCGCGATAAATAGCATTTTTTTCATATTGATTTTTTTTTGATGATTCTGTCAATTCACAAAGTTAACTTTTTTTCGTTAGGCTCATTAAAGAAACAACTGAAAACGATTCTGCAAAAATCCTTTATCTTTGCAAACAAAAGATCTGCCCAATGAAACTCCCGGAAGATTTCATCCTCTCCATGCAGTCACTGCTCGGTAATGACTCGGTGCAGCTATTCGAGGCACTGGACAGCGATGGTCCGGTAACGATTCGTCTGAACCCGCACAAGCTGAAAAGGAATCCTTTGGATTTCAAAGTGCCTGTGAAGCCGGTGCCCTGGTCAGGCTGGGGCTATTACCTGGAGGAGCGCCCTGCCTTCACCTTCGATCCGCTCTTTCATGCCGGTTACTACTATGTGCAGGAGGCCTCCTCCATGTTCGTGGAGCAGGTGGTGCGGCAACTGATGAAGGAGCCTGCCATCTGTCTGGATCTATGTGGTGCCCCCGGCGGTAAGTCGGTCAGTCTGCTCTCCGCACTGCCAAAGGGTAGCTTGCTGGTGAGCAATGAGCTGATACACCAGCGTGCGCAGATCCTTTCTGAAACCATGACCAAGTTTGGTGATTCCGCCAGTGTGGTAACCAATAACCATCCCCGCGACTTCACTGCATTTCCTGAGAAGTTTGATCTGATCCTGGTGGATGCACCCTGTTCGGGAGAGGGTATGTTCCGCAAGGATGCGGTTGCCATAGAGGAGTGGTCGACGCAGAACGTGGCGATGTGTGCTGCCCGGCAAAAGGATATCCTCTCTGATGTGTGGCCTGCACTCAAGCCCGGAGGGGTGCTGGTCTACAGCACCTGCACCTTTAACAGCTCTGAGAACGAGGAGAACGCTCTTTGGGCGGCACACGATTTGGGCGCATCATTTATAGAAGTCGAGATTGAAGAGGCGTGGAATATCACTCCCTCACTAATGCATGATGCGGTTAGTTACCGCTTTCTACCCCACAAGAGCAGTGGTGAGGGGCTGTTTGTCACCCTGTTGCGGAAAAGGGATTCAGATAAAAGGGAATACGCTCCACACCCCGCATACACCTCCAAAAAAGGGAAACAGCGATCCTCCCCGTTTGTAAAGGATCTCACTGCTTTTGCCGGATGGATCAATTTTCCGGAATTGTTTCGTTTCGTGGAAATGGAGAATCAGATCATTGCCCTGCCTGCAGCATATGTTGAAATAATGCTCCAGTTGAAAGAGCGGTTGAAGGTTCTCACCATGGGCATTCCAATCGGCGAGAGGAAAGGAAAAGACCTTATCCCCTCACATGCGGTTGCTATGAGCAGTGAGCTGAACCGCGAAGCATTCAACAGCCACGAGTTGAGCTATGATGAGGCCATCGCTTTCTTACGACACGAAGCTCTCACGCTAACAGATGTGCCGAGGGGATTCGTTTTGCTCACCTATCAGGGAGAACCACTCGGCTTTGCAAAGAACATCGGAAACAGGGCGAACAACCTTTATCCGAAGGAGTGGCGCATACGAAGCGGTTACCTGCCGGAACCAATAACTGAGATACTCTCATGACGATCTATTGATTAACATCCATCATTTTTATCATTCCATGTATTCCCGTCAAATCCTTTCCTATCTGTTTGTAATCCTTGCAACGGTTGTTGGCATCCTCTCCCTCCTGGTGTCAGCAAAACTGGTGAAGGAGCTCTCGCAGGAGGAGCGACAGAAGATGGAAATATGGGCCATGGCTGCGGAATCGATCTCACGTGATGTGCCTGATGCAGATCTGTCGCTGGTGTTAAGCATATTGCAGGGAAACAGGTCTATACCTGTGATACTCCATGATGAGCAAAGCGGAAGGCTTGAGTCGCACAACATCAAACTACCGGATGAGGATACCGCTGTTTTTCTTCGTGACAAGATGAAACAGTTTGCCAGCAGACATGAACCCGTGAGGCTGACAGAGTTAGGACAGACGCTCTATTTTGATGACTCCTATACCTTACGGCAGCTTCAGTTTTATCCATACGTACTGTTGTTTGTCATTGCTCTCTTTATCGGACTTGCATTCTTTGCACTGAACCGCTCTCAACGTGCCGAGCAAAACAGTGTCTGGGTGGGGTTGTCGAAGGAGACGGCTCATCAGCTGGGGACTCCCATCTCATCGCTGATTGCCTGGACGGAGTATCTGAAGTTGAAAGAGGTGGATGTCGCACTGCTGGCTGAGATTGAGAAGGATACAGCCCGTTTGCAGATGATAGCCGAACGTTTCTCCAAGATCGGCTCAACAGCTGACATGCATTCGGCAGACATAAGAGAGGTGGTGAGACGGTCACTCTCATATCTCGAAAAGCGGTTGTCAGATAAGATTGTTTTTTCATTGTTGTTCCCCGCAGAGCCTGTACTGGTATCAATCAATGAGCCGTTGTTTGTCTGGGTGATTGAGAATCTCACGAAGAATGCGGCAGATGCCATGAAAGGTGAGGGAACCATCACATTCAGGCTGACGGAAAAAAATGACCGTGTTTTATTTGATGTGGCAGATACCGGCAAGGGTGTTCCACGGTCAAAGCAAAAAGAGATCTTCACCCCCGGTTACACCACCAAAGAGCGGGGGTGGGGACTTGGCCTTACTTTGGTGAAACGGATCGTGGAGGTGAACCACAAAGGTAAAATCTTTGTTTTGAAGTCGGAATTGGATAAAGGCACTACCTTCAGAATCGTGCTGAGATCTTTCAGGTAAAAACATACGGTCCTACATGCAACTGTAAAACATCAGTAGTAGAAGTGAATGATCAAACTGAATTCATGGGTGCATATACATCTTTTTCTATCTGTGAATGTTTTCCACAAACGATATCAATAAAAACCGGGTGGGCACCACCTGTGTAGTAGGCTACAAACTTATTCATGTTGCGGATACCTGACCCAATTTCATCTGCCCAGGTAAGGATATTAAAGAATGCACGTAGGTTTGGATTCTTTGGTCCAGCCTCAAAAGTCTCCAAGTCCAATGGACCTGTAAACCTTCTGCGATTTGGGTTGGTAGCCTCAACACGGTCTTCATAAACAACTACCTCTGTGGGCGTGGCACTGTTATACTCGCGGTGAATAACAATATTAGCCACCAACTCTCGGAAAATAAGTTCGCGCAAATCTTTTCGGTTTCCATTTGTATCTTGCCAAAACTTTTCCGGCCATTGGTTCTTAATGAATTGCAACGATTGTAAGTAAGAATCAATCAGGTTGGTTTTTAGTAGGAGCCTATCGTCATAATGGTCTTTGTTTTCTCTTCTGACCAATATATCTATACGGTAAGCCGGCAATAAATTGCCGATCACATCATCTGTGCCAAATACCAAAGTTGCCGCTAAGGTCAGACCTTCTTCGCCAGTGGTAAAATCTCTTCGAAGAAAACGTGCGTCTCTTAATATACGTTCATTGGAGTAGCCTACTGCTAGCCATGGATGATTGGTGTTCACCGATGTAATTCTTGACTTAACCTTCTCAAATAGTGTTTCATCTAAATCCTCGATTCGTAGCTTGGGGAAGATTTGATTCGCTGTATACGCATTGCGCTTCCGAGCCTACATTTCAGCAATGCGTGCTGGGTCTGATATCCTACAATCACTGTCGTTCTCCCGGTCGTAAATTACTTGCCCGTGCTTGTGGATAAACGAACTGACAGGCACGCTGATGTAAAGCAAGGTGTTATTTCCATAGGTAACCTCATTAATAGCTAAGGCAACAGGCGGGTTAATAACATCAGGATTGTTCAATGCAGTAACCACGTTTTGTTTGAGTTGCATCAGGTTCTGAGCATTTAAGCCCAAAAACGTTTCCATCATCCTCATCCTCCTCATTTTCATCATCGGCCTCTCCAAACAAAGCCTTGCCCATGCGATACTTGATATCGTAGTTAATGATAAAATCTAACTCCTCCTCGGTAAATCCATAATGCTCCGCCAATACCGTGTCGATTTGGTCAAGAATGGATTTGGATCTGCGAGGATAAAACTCTTCATAAACTATATGGTCTGTCTGTTTTGATGTTTTTTCTTTTCTCTTTTTATTCTCTTTTAAATCAGCCATATAATCACAAACAAGAGGCTCAATACTCCTTTGTAATTTCTCATTGTTATACTCTATTGGAAAGGAATTTAAGTCAAATGGATTCAAATCACACCCATTCGTAGTAATCTGAGAAAAGATTTATTCTTGTTAAAAAAGATTGTCAGTTGAGAGTTCGTTGCATGGATACCAAGATTCTATCTCACTTCCATCAGCATACCTTTTCAACAAATCCACCGAATAGGTCACCGCCTCCTGCAATCCTTCTTCTCCCGAATAGCCATTGATGATCATGAGCAGGCGGGAGGTGCCGGTTGTGATTTTTGTGCGTTCTTCATCACTCGTGGGTGTGCCGATAGCGCCCCGATCGTCGCGATAGACCGGCAACCCTTCGATATTGAGCACTCCTCGCCCGATGGCCTCGAACCGCTCATCGGCCTCTCCCACATCCAGCGTGAGATCACCCACGATCTTGTCAAGGTCGAATCCGCCAATCGAATAGCCTGTCTTCAATGAGACCAGGTTGATCAGATCCACCAGGGTGTTGATCCGGTACAGTTCCTGTCCTTTGAGAATCCTCCTACAGAGTGCTTCCGCGGAGGGTCGGTAACGGTTGGGGTCTTTCCCCAGCTTTTTATATGTCTCCCGGGTGGCATGTATGGCCGGTCGCAGTTTGATCTCCTCCATCCTGTAAGCAGATGCAAAATGTGTTGAAAAGCGATCAATCTCCTTCCATAAAGCTTCGTTGTAGGGTTTGTTCTTCACTCTGCAGGCAATTGCTGCCATCCGAAAATCAGGACAAGCCCGAAGAATTGTGTCGCTGATCTCAATACTGATTTGTCCCATTTCTATCCTCCATCCTCGTTTATCTTCCATGCATTAACACTATTTCAAAAGAAGATCAAAGATACAAAATCTCAACCATAGGAACGGAAAATGATTACAAAGGGATGAATCTTTGAAAAATAAAAAGATTTCATTTGTATAAGTCTCTCACAATTCCTATATTTGCCTGGATTTTTGTTTTCATACGATTGTTTCCTTTGTTTGCGTGATGCTGTATGGAACCCGCTGGAATCATGTTTTGCAGTGAAATAATTTAGATGCTCGTTTCATATGACGGACAATAATAAGAAACTGCTTGTCGATCTGGAAGTACGTATCAAACAGGTTATTCTCCTGTGTGATACGCTGAAAGAGGAAAACGCGGCACTGAAAGCAGCACTGAAAAGCAGGCAGCAGCAGATCGATGAAGCGGTCACCGATCTGAATCAATTGAAAACAAAATATGACAGTCTGAAAATTGCGAGGACCATCACCGCAGCATCGGTTGATGTGGATGCCGCAAAGCTGCGACTGTCAAAACTGGTGCGAGAAGTTGATAAATGCATAAATTTGTTGAGATAACCGTTGGAAAATTTATGTGATGGGCGACGATAAATTTTTATTGACATTGGAAATTGCCGGCAGAAGATATCCGCTGAAAATCAGGAGATCCGATGAACAGGCTTTCCGTGATGCCGCCGCCAGGATTAACAGGAAAATTAACCAATACCGCGTTGCCTACGGAGGGGAAAGTTCCGGCATGACGACGCAGGACTTTATGGCTATGACAGCCATTCAGGCATTGGCAGAGAATTTTTCCCTCGGTGACAAAAATGATACGAAACCTTTTGAAGAGAAGATCGGATCATTGATCAGCGATCTGGATCATTATCTGAAGCAATAACTCATTTTCCTGCATACCAGGAGTCAACCGCCGCACCCGTTCCGCACATAGGAGCTATGTGTTTGAATGTGTGCGTTTTTGTGTTTGGGTAGAAGAGACTGTTTGCTGTGACAAGGCGGAAAGGGTCCCGGTCACGGCTAACTATACGATCAGTGATAAGAAGTCATATCAACAGAGAACAAAGATACTTTCCTCAACGGATTTGAACAGCTGCAGGGAGGTGAATAGTAATCATTAACAATCAGAAGTATGGAAATAGTGATAGGAGTTATCGGGCTGGTAATCGGAGCATTGGTTGCCTGGTTTCTGACCGGTAAAGCGGCAAACTCCCGTGCGCAAAAAATTTTAAGCGATGCGGAGAAGGATGCTGAGGTGATCAGGAAGAAGATGTTGTTGGAGGCCAGGGAGGAGACCCTTGCCATGAAAGCGGAAGCGGAGAAGCAGGCAAATGCCAGGGTGACCAAGATCCAGTTGACCGAGAACAGGTTGAAACAGCGAGAGATGTCGCTCAATCAGAAACAGGAGGAGATGAACAAGAAATCGACCGAGATCGAAGAGCTCAGACAAAACCTCACCAACCAACAAGAGTTTCTGGAAAAGAAAGGTACTGAAATGGACAGGCTTCATCGTCAGTCTGTGGAAAAGCTGGAGACCATTTCCGGTCTGTCGGCTGAAGAGGCCAAAGAGCGGCTGGTGGAATCACTCAAAGAGGAGGCAAAGACCGGTGCCCAGTCCTATATCAATGACATCATGGAAGAGGCGAAGATGACTGCCAACAAGGAGGCTAAACGCATTGTGATCCAGTCAATCCAGCGGGTGGCCACCGAAACCTCGATTGAGAATTCCATCACGGTCTTTCACATCGATTCAGATGAGGTGAAAGGACGCATCATCGGTCGTGAAGGGCGTAATATCCGGGCATTGGAAGCCGCCACCGGTGTGGAGATCGTGGTGGACGACACACCTGAGGCTATTGTACTGAGCGGTTTTGATCCCGTGCGGCGTGAGATTGCCCGTCTCTCACTTCACCAGCTTGTAGCCGATGGTCGCATCCATCCCGCCCGTATTGAGGAGGTGGTGTCGAAGGTGAAGAAACAGATCGAAGAGGAGATCATTGAGACCGGCAAGCGAACCGTGATCGACCTGGGAATCCATGGTCTTCATCCTGAGCTGATTCGCATGGTGGGGAAAATGAAGTATCGTTCCTCTTACGGGCAGAACCTGTTGCAGCACTCGCGCGAAGTGGCGAACCTCTGTGCCATTATGGCGTCGGAGCTGGGGCTGAACCCGAAGAAGGCGAAGCGCGCAGGACTGCTTCACGATATCGGCAAGGTACCCGACGATGAACCCGAATTGCCACACGCAGTGCTGGGAATGAAGCTGGCAGAGAAATTCAAGGAGAAGCCCGACATTTGCAATGCGATCGGTGCGCATCATGATGAGGTGGAGATGACTACGCTGCTGGCACCCATTGTACAGGTGTGTGATGCCATCTCAGGAGCTCGTCCCGGAGCCCGCAGGGAGATCGTGGAGGCTTACATCAAGCGCTTGAATGACCTGGAGAACCTGGCCCTTTCTTACCCGGGTGTGGTGAAGACCTATGCCATTCAGGCCGGTCGTGAACTGCGTGTGATTGTGGGTGCCGATCAGATTGATGACCAGGATACGGAGAAACTGTCGGAAGAGATTGCCCGCAAGATCCAGACTGAGATGACCTATCCCGGTCAGGTGAAGATTACCGTGATCCGGGAGACTCGTGCAGTCAGTTTTGCAAAATAGATCTTCTGCAGGTAAGTAAACAACCCATCCTCCTAAGGAAACTCTCGGATTCCTTAGGGGGATGGGTTTGTGTCTCTTCTATTTCTCCTTTCCTGCTGTCTTGCGTTTCCCCTTTTCCACCAATAACTCTTCGTTGCTGCCGATTATGGTTTTCAATTCTGACTGGAGGCGTTTGATTTCCATCTCTTGGTTGTGGATCGTGGTGAGCAGGGCGTTCAGCTCCTCGTTGTCGACAGTGTCAGGATATTGTGCCCGTACGCGGGCAATGAAATCACTCAATACGTTCATGTAGTTGTTGAACGCATCATAGGGCGACATGTAGGGACTGAACTGGCTTTGTCCTGCACCAAAATGCTTGGTTGACATGTAATAGAAATGGTCGCTGGACTGCAGGTAGATCCAATCCTGCTTGAGTCGCCGATCCGTGCATAGCCGCACTCTTTCTCCTGCCTCGTAGAGCGATTTGAGGGCACTCTGTTGCAGTTTATTGCCGAGCCAGGCACTCACATCCCGCTCCTCATCCGACCAGGAGATGCAATTGGGAACGATCATGGAACCGATGGCCTCGTGGTTTTCCAATGCTTCTCCGGGGGTGATGAAACCGATGCCTTTCTCCATTGCAAATCGGGGCAGTGCCTTGAAGAACTCAAAGATACCGGTGTGGGCCGGCTGCAGATTTCCAAGGGTTTCGTAGTTCATGAAGAGATTGATCAGCTCTTCCTCCGGTGGCGTGGCTGCGATCCAGGCGATAAACTTTTCGGCTGTTAGCGGATACTCATGCCAGCTGTAGTTGGAAAACCGGTAGGTGATATCATCACTGAAGCGACTGTTTTTCAACAACAGTTTCATCTCCGGGCGGGTAGCAGCCTGATAGACATAGTTGGGACTCTTCCATCCCAGTACATGCTTGGCTCCTTCGGTGATCATCCTGCTATATCCCATGTCATGCACCATCTCTGCAATCTCATCGGAATAGATCAGTTCCGTATTTCTTACCACCGTAGGCTTTACCCCAAAGAGCATCTCAATGCGTTCAGCATGTTGCTGTACCTGTTTGCGAAACTCTTCCGGATCAAACAGGCTGGCCAGTGAATGGGCATAGGTCTCCGTCAGAAACTCCACATGACCCGTTTTTGCCAGTTCTCGGAGACCCTCGATTACCTCGGGGGCAAATATCTCCAGTTGTTCCAGTGCGACACCGGAGATGGAAAAAGCTACCTTGAACTTACCCTCGTACAGATTCACCAGGTCGAGCAGCATTCTGTTGGCTGGTACATAGGATCGGGCGGCAATCTGCTGGAGGATATCCTCATTGGCATAGTCATCGAAGTAGTAATGGTCTCTGCCGATATTGAAAAAGCGATACCTCTTCAGACGGAAGGGTTGGTGGATCTGGAAGTAAAAGCAAATATTCTTCATATGGTTCTCCTTTTGATTTTCTACATTAGGTTATCGTAGATGCGACGGATCTTCAAACCGGCGTCTTCCCACTTGATGCTGTCAACCTCTTTTTTCCCCTCACTCCTCAGATGCTCTGCCATGGCCGGATAGGTGCAGATGGAGTAGATGGCGTCAGCCATCGCATCCACATCCCAGTAGTCGGTCTTGATCACATTGTGCAGGATCTCTGAACAGCCTGACTGGTAGGAGATGATGCTGGGTACACCACATTGCATTGCCTCAAGCGGAGAGATACCGAACGGTTCCGATACGGAAGGCATCACATAGACATCACTCGATTTGAGCATCTCGTATACCTGTCGGCCACGGAGGAAGCCCGTGAAGTGAAACCTGTGGGCAATGCCCCTGTCAGCCACGAGCCGGATCATCTGGTCCATCATGTCACCGCTGCCGGCCATCACAAACCGAATATGGTCCGTTTTGCGGATCACCTGCGTGGCTGCATCCACAAAAAATTCAGGCCCCTTCTGCATGGTGATTCTTCCCAGAAAGGTGACCACTTTTTCCGATACACCCGAGAGGCGTTCGATCGCTTCAATCTCGGGACTGAGGGGGTCCACAGCATTGTGGACCGTGGTTACCTTCCAGTAGGGTTGATGGTAGTTCTCGATGACGGTTTTGCGTGTGAGCTCGCTGACGCAGATGATATGGTTACAGTTGTCCATCCCGTCTTTCTCGATACCGTAGACAATCGGGTTGGGCTTGCCTCGGCTCCGGTCGAATTCGGTAGCGTGTACGTGGATGACCAGTGGCTTGCCTGTCACGCTCTTGGCGTGGAGACCTGCCGGATAGGTGAGCCAGTCATGGGCATGAATCACATCAAAGGTATAGGAACGCGCAATCACACCCGCGACAATCGAATAGTTGTTGGTCTCTTCCAGTATGTTGTTCGGATACTTCCCGGAGAATTCCACGCATCCCAGGTCGTTGGTATGCATATAGCTGAAGTCGGCATAGATATGATTTCGCAAATGGTAATACTCTTTTGGATCCATGAATTTCTCCAGGCGGACCTGTGCTATCTCCCAGCTGACGTCGCGCCAGACGATGGGTGTATTGCTGGCACCGATGATCTTCAGAAAGCTCTGATCCTCATCCCCCCAGGGTTTGGGGATTACAAAGGTAATCTCCATATCCTCCTGCTGTGCCATCCCTCTGGTCAGCCCGTAGCTGGCAGTCCCGAGACCTCCCAATATATGTGGCGGAAACTCCCAGCCAAACATCAATGCCTTCATGTCTTCAGTTTTAAATGATTGCTGATACCCTCGCCTGTTTCAGCCAAAATGAATTGTCTACTGGTAACTGTTGATTATTCTCTGTGCCCTGAGCAACTCCCCTACGCTCATGGCAAAGGAGTATCCACCGTGGGCAACAAAGGGTGGGTTGGAATCATAGAACTCCGAGATGGAACCGATGCAGTCATTCTGCATCTCTCCCTCCATCTCTACCATGATCCGGTCTGCCAGTGACAATCCGCTTTTATGAAACAGTCGCAGGTAAGCTTCAATGTAGTGTCCCAGTAACCAGGGGAATGCCATGCCATTGAAGTAGGCTGTTTTTTTCTCATGCTCACTTCCCCGATAGTGCGGATGAAACCGGGCACTCTTGGGTGTGAGTGAGCGAATGCCACAGGAAGTCAGGAGCTCTTTGGTGATATAGTCGATCACCGATTTTTTCTGGCTTCTCTCCAGGGGAGAATAGGGAAGCGATACGGCAAACAGCATGTTGGGCCGCACATCGGGATCCTTGTAGTTGCCGTCGATGTAGTCATAAAGATATCCGGCATCATTGAGGAACATCTCTTTGAATGAGTTGCCTGCCAGCCGGGCTTTTTCTCCAAGATCGGAAGCCTCCTTCGCTTTTCCGGTTTCACCAGCCACCTCTTCAGCAAACCTCAGGGCATTGTACCAGAGCGAATTGAATTCAACCAGATAGCCGGAACGGGGAATGACCGGCTTGTCTCCCAGCAGGGCATTCATCCAGCTCACAGCTACATCACGGCCATAAGTGGTGATCAGTCCTTCCTCCTTGTGATAGGCCAGGTTGGGATGCCTCCCAGCTGCCAGATAGTCAATGATCTCGAAGAGGAAACCGGCGTATTGTTCTGCAAAACGTTCCCTCTGTTCGCTGTGGTATTGTTGCAATGCCCAGACCACCCACAACAACACGTCCGGGTCATCCATCTGTTTGAGGTAGCTTTTGAAAGGTTTATCGGCCATGAAGCTTCTCAGATGCGGGATGGCGGTATCCATGATCTTCTCGAAATCATCCTGCTTCCCTACCGCCAGTGTGCAGCCGGGAAGTGCGATGAACTGATCGCGTGCCCGCACCTTGAACCAGGGATACCCTGCGAGGAGATAATGTTCATTTTTGCCGGGAATGTAATAAAACTGGTGGCTTGAGTTCTTCAGACAATTGTAAAAGCTGGAGCGGGGAGTACGTCTGTGGATCTCATAATCAAATTCCTTTGCCAGGCTGGCTGGCTCCACCATCATGTCACCCGCAGAGAAGATGATCTCTTCATCTTTTTCGATCGACATTTCAAAATATCCGGGGACATAGAGATCCTCCTGGTAGGTGTCCCCGTTGAGCAGATCCTGCAGGTATTCAATATCCTTGTACCAGTCGGGATGAAAGAGGAATTCCGGTTTTTTGCTGAACTGCATAAACAGCTCCGGATAGCCGAAGTACATACAGGTACTGATCCCATTTTCCACCTCCCGGTAGGAACGATCCACCTGCTCATTTTCCCGGGTGAGCTGTGATATCCTGCGGAAAGCCAAGAAGGGACGAAAACGAATGGTGGTGGGGGAATGGGCATCCAGCAGCGTGTAGCGGATCATCAGCCGGTTCTCCTTTGAGGAGAACATGATCTCTTTGGAGAGGATTACCCCTCCGATCCGGTAAATGGTCTTGGGTACACTGTCACAATTGAACTCCCTGATATATTTATGTCCCTTGGGGCTGTAGTTGTCACCCGCATAGCGATGGATGCCCAGGTTGAACTCGGCTCCGTGCTGGATCACCGTCTCATCGAATGAGGCAAGGATCAGGTGATTTTCATCATCCATATAGGGTACCGGCATCACCAGCAGACCCTGATATTTGGAGGTGTTGCATCCCGAAATGGAGGTGTTCTGGTATGCACCTCTTCTGTTGGTCCTTAATACATTCCGGTAGAGGGAATATTCAAGGTTAATCATCAGCTCTTTGTCAAATTTCAGATAACTCATCGCCGTTCACAATTATGGGTAAGGTGCCTTCCGTTGAATTCCTGCGAAAGATAATAAAATTGCAACAACCCTACAAGCTAATAATCGAATAAAATGATCTGTTTCCACGGAATTTACCCATTCGCAAAATTGTTTGTATATTTGTTTCTGATTGCAAGTAACGACATTTTTCACGTTGTGGGGATGCAGCAGGAATCAGAGGGAATTGTACATGTTAGGAAACGGCTCCGGCTGGCTTCCTTCCCGGCTATTTTGTTTCTTGTTCTTCTTTGGCTGATCTTTTTGCTGGGAGAGACTATTCTGCCCCATCATGAGATGATGCGATTGGGCATTGCTCCTTGTGAAGCTGTCGGCTTGCGCGGGATCTTTTTCTCTCCACTGCTCCACGATTCTCTTCCCCATCTCTGGTCCAACACTCTTTCACTGTTTATCCTGATCTGGTTTCTGTTTTACTTTTACAGCAAGATCGCATTGAAAACTTTTATCGCACTGTGGATCATCAGCGGTACGGTCACCTGGCTAATTGGCAGGAATGCGTTGCACGTGGGTGCCAGCGGACTGCTGTTCGCGATGCTCTTCTTTCTGTTTTTCAGTGGCATTTTCAGGAAATACATACCTCTGGTGTCGGTATCGCTCATTGTGGCATTTGTATATGGAGGTTCTGTCTGGAGCATGTTTCCTGTTGCCGAGCTGGTGGATGCCTCCATCTCCTGGGAGGGACATCTCTCAGGTGCACTCAGTGGTTTGTTGATAGCACTGCTTTTCCGAAAGGAGGGACCGCAGAAGCCGGCGGTGCTCTGGGAAGAAGAAGAGGAGGAACTTTGATTTGGGATCTGGAGCCTTGTATCTAGTGGCTTACGGTTTGCACCTTGCGCCTTGTTTTTTCGACGGACCAGTCAGGTTAATATTCTTCAAGATGGATGCTATCCGTAGCACATTTTTCCCTATTTTTGCAGGATAAAGAACAGAACAAACAATTATAACCCCAAAAATTGAAATTATGTCTGGTAAGATCAGGGCTGCCGTAGTGGGTTACGGCAACATTGGGAAATATGTGGTGGAGGCATTGGAGGTGGCTCCCGACTTTGAAGTGGCGGGTATCGTCCGGCGTGACGCCTCGAGAATGTCCGCTGAGCTGCAACCCTACAGGGTGGTGACCGATATCACCCAGCTGGAAAAAGTGGATGTAGCACTGCTTTGTACCCCTACGCGACGGGTAGAGGAGTACGCCAAATCCTGTCTGGAGAAAGGGATCAACACGGTTGACAGTTTCGATATCCACAGCCGGATTGTCCAGCTGCGCAGTTCGCTCGATCAGACCGCCCGCCAATACCGTGCTGTCTCGGTGATTGCTGCCGGGTGGGATCCGGGCAGTGATTCGGTGGTGCGTACCCTCCTGGAGGCATTGGCCCCCAAGGGAATTACGTACACCAACTTCGGTCCTGGCATGAGCATGGGGCACACCGTGGCGGTGAAAGCCATCGAAGGGGTAAAAGCGGCTCTCTCCATGACCATCCCCACCGGTACCGGCGTACACAGAAGGATGGTCTACGTCGAGCTGCTCGATGGGTATGATTACAAAAGCGTTGCTGAGGCAATCAAAAAAGATGATTATTTCGCACACGATGAGACCCACGTCTTTCAGGTCGAGGATGTGGAGGCACTCAAAGATATGGGACATGGAGTACTCATGGAACGCAAGGGGGTGTCGGGAAAAACCCAAAACCAACTCTTCCGTTTCGACATGCGCATCAACAACCCCGCCCTCACTGCTCAGGTGCTGGTGGCGGTGGCCCGTGCATCGATGCGGCAGTTGCCGGGAGCTTATACCATGGTTGAGATCCCGGTGCTGGATCTGTTGCCAGGGGATAAAGAGGAGTGGATCAGAAAACTGGTCTGATTTTTTGTTATCTTTGTAAAAAATCTGAATCGCTGATGGATGTATTATTATCTGTAACCTGGGATGTGAACCCCACGCTGTTCACCATTCTGGGGAGAGAGATCCGCTGGTACGGACTCCTCTGGGTTGTGGGACTGATCGTCGCCGTGTCGATGGTGCAGCGCATCTTCAAGCGGGAAGATCTGCCGGAGAAATGGTTCGACTCCCTGTTTGTCTACATGATGGTGGGTATTATTGCGGGTGCCCGCCTAGGGCATTGTCTTTTTTACGAACCGGCATACTACCTGGCTAACCCGCTGGAGATCCTGAAGGTGTGGGAAGGCGGTCTGGCAAGCCATGGCGGCGTGATTGGGATCATCATTGCGGTATGGCTCTACTCGAGGAAAGTAACGAAACAGAGCATGCTCTGGACCTTCGACCGGGTGATGGTACCCACCGGCTTCACGGCGGCCATGATCCGTCTGGGGAACCTGATGAATCATGAGATATATGGGGGGCCAACCGACAAACCCTGGGGTTTCCGCTTCGTGGATAACCTCTATCAGTGGATGCAGGGAGCTGAACCTGTTTTTACCGAGCCGTCCCATCCCACGCAGATCTATGAAGCTGTTGCTTACCTGGTGGTGTTCGGTATCACTGTTTGCCTCTACTGGGGGACAGATGCCAAAGACCGGAAGGGGCTGATTACCGGAGTGGGTATCCTGATCATCTTCCTCTTCCGATTTTTCGTGGAATATATCAAGAATGTACAGGTGGATTCCGAAATCGCCATGCGGGAGAGCACCGGTCTGATCCTGGGGCAATGGCTCAGCGTTCCCTTTATTATATGGGGTACCTGGCTTATTATCATTGCCTTGAGACGTCCTGCCCTGAAAGCGGATACTCCCCGGCAGTCGGAAATGGCGAAACCATATACACCGAAGAAGAGATAAAGCGATCAGCTAAAATAAACACTGACGTAACAACATATATAATAACCTCGAACCAAGCACTTCGAACCTGTTTACATATGTACAAACCACTTGAAATTGCGAAGGATCTCTATTATGTGGGAGTGAATGACCGCACCAAACATCTCTTCGAAAATCTCTGGCCACTGCCCTATGGGGTTTCCTATAACGCTTATATTATCGATGACGAGAAAAAGGCACTGATTGATACGGTGGATGTCTGCTACTCCGATCTCTTCTTTCAGAAGGTAACCAGGGTGCTGGGCGACAAACCGATTGATTACCTCATTGTCAATCATATGGAACCGGACCACTCCGGATCGATAGGATTGCTGTTGAGTCGCTACCCCAATATCCAGATCGTGGGGAACAAACATACGGTAAAGATGCTCAAGGGGTATTATGGCATCACACAGCATGTAGGTGTGGTTGAAGATATGCAGACATTGAGCCTCGGCCGTAACACCCTGCAGTTCTATCTGACACCGATGGTGCATTGGCCGGAGACCATGATGACTTACCTGCAGGAGCAGCAAGTCCTTTTCAGTGCCGATGCGTTTGGTACCTTTGGCACCCTTGATGGTGGAGTGCTGGACAGCCAGCTTATTCCTGAACGCTATAGAGGCGAGATGATCCGTTACTACTCCAACATTGTAGGCAAGTTCGGGTCACCCGTGCAGACTGCCCTGAAAAAGCTGGCCGAGGTTCCGATCGGGACGATCTGTTCGACCCACGGTCCTGTATGGACAGAAAAGGAGAACATTGCGGAAGTGGTAACTCTGTATGACAGGCTGAGCCGCTACGAAGCCGAGAGTGGTCTGGTAATCGCCTACGGGAGCATGTACGGGCATACCGAGCAGCTGGCAGAGCTGATCGCCAACGAAGCAGCAACCCATGGTGTACGGAACATAGTATTGCACAATGTTTCCAAAAGCCACATATCCGATATCATCAGAGATGTCTTTACCTATAAGGGGTTGATTGTGGGATCACCCACCTACAATAACAAACTCTACCCGGAAGTAGAGAGTCTCCTTTCCGCCTTGCAAAACAGGTACCTGAAAAACCGCTTTTTCGGTTATTTCGGGAGTTTCACCTGGGCAGACGCTTCCTCCAAGCAGCTGGCTGCTTTCGTGAATGAATCGGAGGTTGAACTGGTAAGTGATCCGGTTATCATGAAACAGGCGATGCTGGAAGAGATAGAGGAAAAAGCAAGGATGCTCGGAAAGAGCATGGCCTGTAAGCTGTTGTCGGGTGCAGCTGTTTCGCCCGGCAGGAATACTGATTGCCACTAACATTAAAATATGCAAATATGAGATTGATTATTCAACCCGATGCCGGTCAAATGGCACAGTGGGCAGCTAACTACATCGCTGCAAAAATCAACAGGGCGGCACCCACAGCCGAGAAACCTTTTAAGTTGGGACTTCCTACCGGCTCATCGCCCCTGCAGACCTACAAGGCACTGATCAGGCTCTATGAAACAGGTGTTGTCTCCTTTGAGCATGTGATCACCTTCAACATGGATGAATATATTGGACTGCCGGAGGATCACCCCCAAAGCTACCATACCTTCATGTGGGATAACTTCTTCCGCCATATCGATATCAAGAAAGGAAATGTGCACATCCTCAACGGAATGGCAGCGGATCTCGAAGCCGAGTGCGCTGCCTACGAACAGGCCATAACCGACTTGGGCGGAATCGATCTCTTCATGGGGGGGATCGGTCCCGACGGACACATCGCCTTCAATGAGCCGGGCTCTTCGCTCAGTTCCCGTACCCGCGTGAAGACACTCACCACCGATACGGTAGTTGCCAACTCCCGCTTTTTTGACAACGATGTGGATAAAGTACCCAAAACAGCACTCACCGTGGGTGTGGGTACCGTGTTGGATGCCAGAGAGGTAGTCATCCTGGTGAATGGCCATCACAAGGCCAGGGCACTCTATCATGCCGTGGAGGGTCCCGTCACCCAGATGTGGACCATCAGCGCCTTGCAGCTGCATCAGAAGGGTATCATTGTCTGCGATTATGACGCCTGCGCTGAATTGAAGGTGGGTACCTACAAGTACTTCCTCGATATTGAGCATGATAACCTCGACCCCGATTCACTGTTATAACGGTCAAAAGAGGAATCTTCCGGGTGCGTTTCTCAGGGGAATGGCACTGCCCGTGTCATTGGTTGTGGTATCAAGGTACAAAAATAGAGTGGTCAGACGGACCTCTTTCTTCTGATCAGTCTTCTGTAGGCAAAACGAAGCAGCAGGATCATCACGACCACCAGTAGCACGGCCACCAGAATGGGCGTAAAGAGCGACATGACCGAAAAGCCGGTGGCCGCCACTCCCTCTCCTGTGGAAACCACCGGATTTCCGAATCCGGCGGTTAGGTTGGTGGAGGTGAGCCGTGTCATGGAGCTGGCGCTCTGGATGGTGGCGGCTGCGCCTCCTCCTACTACGAAACCCATAACCCAGCGGATCCACTCACTCTCGGCAGGAAAAACCGATGTCATCAGCAGCGTACCGGCACCCACCGACAAAGGGGCGGCAAGGGTATCCAGCAAGTTGTCCACAAGAGGGATGTAGTAGGCCAGTACTTCCACTACGGCTGCTACCCCGAAGCTGATGATCGCCGGCATGGAGCCCATCCAGGCGAAGCTTTCCCCCAGGGGCAGGAGACCAATACGTGCGGCGATTCCTGCCACCAGCATCGGGATAAATACGCGAAATCCGGTACTGGCGCTCAGACCAATGCCCAGGGCAATGGCACTGATGGTTTCGATGTTCATTTCCATGCGATATGATTGTGAAAAGGTGAGATGTCTCAGCTGCGGGAGTATCAGTTATCCTTTGGTCTGATTCCACAGGCTTCGCCGGAGGCTTCATCCTCCATTCGGTGCCAGATGTCGTCATATGCATCGGGGTGTCGTCTGAACTTGACCAGGATATAGGAGCAGGCGGGAATCACCTTGTACCCCTTTTCACGCGCAAAGCTTACCATCCGATCGAAGAGACGTGCCGCGATGCCCTGTCCTTCCAGTTCGGGGCGTACACCTGTATGATAGGCATTGAGCAGGTTCTCCTTTACCTGGAATTCCAGCTCCGCTATCTGTCGTCCTCCCTGTTCAATAAAGAAACTACCCCGTTTCTTTTCATCCATCTTGAATTGTATCTCCATCACTTTCTTGTTCTTGTTAATTGATACTTCTACTGATAAAACGTTTTGTAGGGGTGAAATGTTGAGTCCTTGCCGGTTCTCATACCAACAGTCGGTTTCTTAGGTAAAAACAGATCGCTTCAGTTGTGACAGGAAAGTTCATTTTTGTATCTTTGGGCGATAATCTGAAAAAAATCGATAAGATGAAACGTTTTTTCTTTTCTCTACTCCTGGGTTCCCTTTTCGCACTGGGACTCTTTTCCGCCACCGTGGATACCATTCAGGTTTTCAGTCCTTCCATGAACAAGGAGGTCAAGACGGTGGTGATCAAACCGCAATCCGATCGGCAGAAGAGGTCATTTCCCGTTCTCTATCTGTTGCACGGTCATGGTGGTCGTTACGATCGGTGGATCCTGGATGCACCCCACCTTACTGATCTTGCAGACAGGTATGAAATGATGATTGTCTGTCCGGATGGAGGCGTGAACAGTTGGTATTGGGATAGTCCCGTGGATCCTGCTGTTCGTTATGAGACCTTTGTAACCAGAGAGCTGATAGCCTATGTTGATAGCCAATTCAATACTTTAGCCGAGCCTGCGGGGCGTGCGGTTTCCGGTCTGAGTATGGGGGGGCATGGTGGACTGTACCTGGGTTTTCGCAATCAGGATGTTTTTGGAGCCTGTGGCAGCATTTGTGGTGGAGTGGATATCCGCCCATTTCCGGAAAAGTGGGGCATGGCGAAACAGTTGGGGACATTGCGTGACCAACCTGAACGATGGGAGGAGTATGGTGTAATGGGGCAGCTGCACCTGCTCCGACCAGGTGCTTTGAAGATTATTTTTGACTGTGGTACGGAGGATTTTTTTTATGAGGTGAATCAGCGTCTGCACAAAGAGCTGCAATATCGCAATATCCCCCACGACTTCATCTCCCGTCCCGGGGGACACAACCGTGACTACTGGGGTAACGCGGTAAAATACCAGATCCTCTTTTTCCATGACTTCTTTGTATCAGGGAGGAAGTAAATCAATTATACAGGGCTGAGATGAAAAAAAAGGGTTGCTTCCTGTTGTTGCTGCTGTTGTATGGGCTTTCCCTTTCAGCCTCTTCTGTCAAACCTTTCCGGTTTGCACTGGTCACAGATACCCATGTGGGCAGTCCGGATAACAATGAGGACCTGGCACGTACGGTAAAGGATATCAACGCGCAGCCGGAGATTGCCTTCGTGATTGTATCGGGTGATGTGACCGAGTTCGGATCATATGAGGAGCTCAGCATTGCCAAATCGCTGCTGGATGGGCTTCGAGTGCCATATTATGCACTACCGGGGAATCATGATTCCAACTGGTCAGAGAGTGGCACCAACGATTTCCTGCGGATCTTCGGCAACGAGACATTCGGCTTCGTGTATCAGGGATTTCTCTTTGTAGGACTGGCTTCCGGTCCCAACATGCGCATGGGGCCGGGACAGATACCCCGGGAGAACCTCACCTGGTTTCATCAATTTCTTGCTGAGAGTGACAGCGGGATGCCGCTCATTTATGTGAATCACTACCCCATGGACCCGGGAGTGAACAACTGGTATGAGGTGATGGATGCCCTTCGTTCCTGGAACGTTCGACTGATGCTGTGCGGTCACGGGCACAGCAACCGCATCTTGAACTTTGAAGGAGTGGCCGGGGCGATGTGTCGTTCCAACCTGAGGGCAAGTGAGGATGTGGGCGGTTATACGATTGTGACCGTGTCGGGTCAATCGATCACGTTACAGGAGAGGAGGGCCAACGGTGTGACATTGTCTCCCTGGTATGAGGTGTCCACCACCGCTCCGGTTGCTTGGGAGAATGAGCCACCCCGGCCTGACTATGGTATCAATGATCATCATCCCTCTGTGCGGAAGGTCTGGAGCATCCAAGAGAAGAGTGATATCGGTAGTGGTATGGTATTGCATGGCAACATGCTCTACTATAGCAACACTGCGGGTGAGGTGATTGCTGTGGACGCGGAAACGGGGAGTGATTGCTGGAGAGTGAAAACTGCCGGTAAGATCTATTCCACACCGCTCCTGTGTGGCAGCTGCCTATGGGTGGCCTCTACCGATTCATATCTCTACGGACTAGATCCCCTGAGCGGTGAAAGGCTTCATGGGTTGAAGAATGGTAAGGCTGTAGTCGCATCACCCGCCTGCGACGACCACCTTGTGATGCTGGCAGGCGGCGACGGCTCCTGCAGGGCCTGGGATACCCGATCAGGTACCCTGAAATGGCAATTCAGCGATGTGAAGAATTTTGTGGTAACCCGTCCCCTGGTAAAAGAGGGGGTGCTCTTCTTTGGGAGCTGGGGGAACGAGTTCTATGCACTCGAATGTGCAACCGGTGCCCCCCGCTGGGTATGGAAAAACGGCCACCGCAACAGAATGTTCTCCCCGGCACAGGTGGTACCCGTATCGACGCATGGACGGATCTACCTGGTCTCGCCCGACAGGTATATGACCGTGCTGGATGAAAAGAGCGGAGAAGTGGTCTGGCGCATCCATGATCCGGAGCAGCGCGTACGTGAATCTATTGGTCTCTCAGAGGATGGAAATAGCGTCTACGCGAAAACGATGGATGGGCGAATCCTGGCTGTGGATGCCACTCTTCCCGAAAGAGTGATCAAATGGATCTCCTGGGGAGAGGATATGGGTTATGAGCTGGCACCTACACCGGTGGTAGAGAAGGATGGTGTGGTGTATGCCCCTACCGATAAAGGGTTGATCTATGCTTACCGGGCTTCGGATGGCCAATTTCTCTGGAAGTACCGGATTTCTGCCGGACTGATCAATATGATCCTGCCGGGAGACCAGGGAGCATTGTATGTTTCGTCCATGGATGGTATACTGATGAAGCTGGAAGTGAAGTGAGTCACTCCCGGTGATGTTGCACGGTAATCCCATCTACACCTGCTGGAGGTGTCCCGTTTGCATATAGAAGAGATAACCGGTAACCTGGTCAAAGCCCATCTCACGGATCAATCTGACATAGTGCTGCACCTGCCGCACATGTTTCGCATCCTCCACCTCGCCGAACTTATAGTCGGCGACGATGACCTTATCATTGCCGATCATCACCCTGTCGGGGCGGCGAAATCCCCATTCGGGATGCAGCACCTCAGTTTCGTTCAATACGACATACTTGCCACTGTACCAGTCTGCTACGGCGGGAAGAGAGAGCGTCATCCGCAACCGTTGGATGGTATGCTCTCGTTCATCCTCCGGAAGCTCTCCTTCCGAAATCTTGCGTCCCACAGCTTGCGGCAGATCGGCCAGCGTCTCCACGTTGCTGATGATGGCATGCATCAGTCTCCCATAATCACGACTGCCATCATCGTTGAAGTAACCGATACCGTTTAGTCGCAGCCGCAGTCGCCCGTCGAACGGGATTGATCGCCATTTGCCTGATTGGCTGATATTCACCTGTCCGATCTTTTTTTTGGTGGTTGCTAGGTTGTTTCCATAATGAAAGGTTTGCTCCTCTTCGGAGAAGTAGTCGCTTAAGGTGACCAATTCTCTTTCAGTTGGTGAGGGGTGTGGGGCAGTAGCAATGCTGCGCCAGAGGAGATCTGACACATCTGTTATCGTTTCAGGTTTTTTGGGCATGGGTGCGAAAGCAATCAACCGATGCCTGGCACGCGTAAATGCTACATACAGCAGGTTGAGGTTGTCGATATAGGTAAATCGTCTCTCTTCCAGGTAATCTTCCCGGAAGATGGTATCTGTCAGATGTTTTCCATATCTGAGTGGAGCGATGCGCAAAGTATTGAAGGGTGCCTCCCGTGGCTTGCTCCAGATGATATGGTTGCGTGTGGAGCCATGGTCGGTGTTCCAGCTGAGAAAGGGCATGATCACAGCTCCGAAACCGAGTCCTTTCGACTTATGAATGGTAATCAGCCGGATGGCATCCTGGTTGTCGGGAGAGAAGAGTGACTTCTTGTCTCCTTTTTCATCCCACCATTCCAGGAAGCTGTTGAGATCCCCCGAGCGGTTGGTTCCGAAGCGAAGGAGGATATCGAGAAATGCCTGCAGATGAGCATTTTCTTTTTCATCAAGAGCATCGGCCAAATGGGAAAAGAATGACTCTGCCATCTCATAAATAGGCAAGGAGGCCAGCTCATCGAAATGTGCCTGGAGCTCCCGGGGAAATCCACTGAGGGAATCATCCAAAGAGTGATTGAGCGCCTCTTCCGGGGTAGCATTGCGGTGAAGCCGGTAATACTCATAGAGAGCCATCATGCGGGAAGTAGGATTATTGGGGTGCTGGAAATAACGCATCAGGGCAATCACAGCCTTGACACCCTGTGCCTTTCCGATCAACAGTGCCTCGTTGGATATGATGTCGTACCGGTAGGGACCCTCACGGTGTTGTTCCGCATAGGTAAGCAAGGATTCGGCTACCTCGGCCGCTTCGCTATTCTGCCGCACCACGATGGCGATATCCCTTAGGGCGAATCCCTGATCCTGGAGCGCCTCAATCTCATACGGTAACCGTTCAAGTGCTTTTTCTTTCCACTGCTGTTCCTCCTCACTGGTCAGAAAAGATATCTTTACCTCTCCCTCGTTGTTGTCCCTGTGGGGAGGAAGCTCCTGATATACTTCTGCGTAGGCATTGATGATTTGGGTGTTGGGGAGCTCTTCAGGGGAGGTTTCCTCACTGCCGCGTGTTACCCTGTTAACCTCCTCCTGCAGAAGCGATGCCGCGTTGGTGAAAAATGCATTGTTGAAACGGATGATATGGGCATCACTACGCCAGTTGGTGTCGAGTACCTGCTTGCGGATGTTTTCCCGGTGCAGATCCTCCTCCACCGACTCTTCCAACAGTCGCCAGTCGGAGTTACGCCAACGGTAGATGCTCTGCTTCACATCTCCCACAATCAGATTGA
The DNA here is from genome assembly GCA_016839025.1 of Proteiniphilum sp. GTDB lineage: Bacteria > Bacteroidota > Bacteroidia > Bacteroidales > Dysgonomonadaceae > Proteiniphilum. Next base: position 5,511 of record JADLKK010000021.1, on the reverse strand, counting down.
AGTTCCCGGCGGAAAGGCTCTCCCGGATAAGGGGCAAAAAATTTTCCCACTGCATACGGGAGGTATCCTGAAACTCATCGATCATGTAATGGGAGATCAGCGTGCCTGTTTTCTCAAAGATAAAAGGGGCATCGGTACCTGCGATAATCTGGTTGAGCAGCTCGGTGGTATCGGAGAGGAAGAGGGTGTTGTTTTCCTGTTGGAGGCTGCGCAGGCGGTTTTTGATATCGCTCAGGATACCGAGGGTGTAGAAGTTCTGCAGAATCGCTTTTGCAGTTGCATATTCCCTGTCGTTGTCTGACAACTGAATAATCCTGTTGAGGCAATCGTTGAGCCCCACGGAATAGGCTCTGTGGAATGCCTCCGCTTTCTCTTTCGCCTTGCTGCCAATCCAGGCTTCCACGTTATCAACCGCCCCTCTGAAACGGGTTGAGGGTTTCTCTATGATTCCGTTTGCCAGCTTAACCAATAAGAGGAATCCCGACCGGTCGCCATACTTGAAGTCATGTACCGTGAGTCCTTGTTGCTCCATGATCCGAACAGCCTTTGCTCCCTCCTGCTTGATCTCCTGCTCATAGTTGCGGATGATGCGCAGGAGCGTCTGGCGGAAGGTTCCCAAAAACTCCCTGTCTTGGATCACTGCAAATTCTTCGGGCGTCAGTCTCTTATAGGTCTCGTTGGAGAGCTGCCCCGCCAGCTCGTATACCTGATTTTCAATTTTCCAGTTTCTACCCTCTTCAATGTTCTCCTGCATGAAGCGTAGCAACCAGTCGGAGAGGGAGCTGTTCTCCGGCTTGTCCAGTTCCGAAAGCATCAGGTCGACCGCTTCCAACAGCAGGGATGACTCTTCCACCTCGATGTTGTACCCTCCTGCCAGACCAATCTCGCGGGTGAAAGCCCGCATGGTGCGCTGGAAGAAACGGTCGATGGTACTGATGGAAAAAGCAGAATAGTCGTGCAGGATGGCTTCGAGGATACTCCTGGCGAGGATGCGAACCTGCTTTTCATCAATAGAGAACTCTTGCATCAGATCATTCAGGTAACCCGATGGCTCTCCAGAGGCCAGGCGATACAACTCCTCCACAATGCGCGATTTCATCTCATCGGTAGCCTTGTTGGTGAAGGTCACCGCCAGGATGTGGGTGTGATTATTGGGGCGGGAAAAAAGCAAACGCAGGTACTCTCCGGTCAGTCGGTGTGTTTTGCCCGATCCGGCGGAGGCTTTGATCAGATGGAGCAACTCCCGTTCAGATGATGCGTGATTTGGCATATCCCTCTTTTTGGAGAATATCCAATACCTTCCCGCGGTGGTCACCTTGGACGATGATCTCTCCCTCCTTGGCCGATCCTCCCACGCCGCATCGCATCTTGAGCAGCTTGCCCAGCTCCTGCAGATCCTCGTCGCTTCCACGGAAACCACTCACCAGCGTCACAGCCTTCCCCTTACGGTTTCGTTTATCGAGGCTGACGCGTAGCAACTGCTTATTCTTCGGCAAGGTGGCTTCCCTCTTCTCATCCTCATCCTCTTGCTGGTAGTGGTAATCGGGATTGGTAGAGTAGACGATGTCGAGTCGTTTTTTCCAGTCGTTCATCGCTGTCAATTCTGCTTCTTATCGAGCGACTCGATCACATTGATGATATAGTCACCCATTCGTTCACATTCCGAGATGATATCGATATAAAAGACGCCGTTCTGATAAGAGTAAAGCTTCTGGTTCAGGTTCTCTACATTTTCCCGCTTCAATTGGTTCCGCTTTTCGTTGATGCTGCTTTCAATGTGCTTGCTGTTTACAAGGTCAGATTCGGAGATCTTCAGGTTTTTCAGCAAGGATTGCATATTGTCGATAGCCTTGTCCATCAGTTCATACATCGAATTGATGTTGGCAACGATGTTCTCTTCAAATTCCGTATTTGCTTCCATCTTGCGCTTCAGGTGCCGGGCAATGTTGCAGGCAGAATCGGCAATGCTCTCAATCTCGGTTACTGCCCGCAGGATGGATCGTACCCGTTCCTTGCTCTGGTGGCTCAGCTTGCCTTCGGCCACCTTGCTCAGGTAGGAGCCTATCTCCACCTCCATCCGGTCGCTGATATCCTCATATTTTTCCGTCCGGTTGTAGAGCTTGAGGAATTTCTTGTCGCTGTTCTTCAGGTTGGTCATCTTTTTCACAAAGCCGAACATTTTCTTCACACGGGCTATATACACCTCAACCTCTTTTTCCGCTTGCAGGATAGAGAGCTCATCGGTAGAGGCCATCCCGGTGGAGATATACTGTAAGATAAACTCTTCGTCCTCCTCCTCTCCCTTTTTCGGCCGGATCAGGGTGAGGCAGATCTTCTCGTAAAACTTTACGAACCAGATCATCAGGGTGACGTTGGTGATGTTGAAAAGTGTGTGGAAGAGCGATAAACCATAAGAGGTGGCCGACTGGTAGCTGTGGTACTGGTCCTGCAGGGCTGCCAGCTCCGGAGAGAGCTCCCCCCGCGAGAGGCTGCTGATCTGCGAATATGTTTCTGGTGAGAGGGATGTTACAAAGGAGGTGATTCCGGAAGGATGGACCGATGCAAAACTGGGCACAATGCTATCGACCAGTTGCACGAAATATTTGAAGACAAAAAGCATCCAGATTACTCCCAGCACGTTGAACATAAAATGGGCAAAAGCGGTCCGCTTGGCGGAGAGGTTGGCCGGAATGGCGGCCAGGTTGGCGGTGATGGTGGTACCGATGTTTTCTCCCATGATCATGGCTGCCGCACTGGGAAAGTCGATCCATCCCTGAACCGCCATGATTAGCGTAAGGGCTACCGTGGCACTGGAGGATTGGACAATGATGGTCAGCACCGTACCCACCAGCAGGAAAAAAAGGGTGGAGAGGAGTCCCATATCGGTGAAGTTCTGCACGAAGGCGAGCACTTCCGGATTGTTCTGCAGGTCGGGCATTGCCCCCTTCAGGTAGTCGAGACCCATAAAAAGAAAGGCAAATCCGAAGATGAATTCGCCCAGCGATTTGTTTCTGCTCCTGGAGGAGAAAATCAGTGGCAGTGCCACACCCATCAGCGGGATGGAAAGGGCACTGATGGAGAACTTGCCGAAGCCGAAGAAGGAGATCATCCAGGCGGTGACCGTGGTGCCGATATTGGCACCCATGATCACACCGATCGACTGGATCAGGCTCAGCAAGCCCGCATTCACGAAACTTACCACCATCACGGTGGTGGCGGATGAGGATTGTACCAGGGCAGTGATCAGTATGCCGGTGAGTACCCCCATCAGCCTGTTTTTTGTCATCGCCGACAAAATGTTCCTCAGTTTGTTACCTGCCATCTTCTGCAGACCTTCGCTCATGATCTTCATCCCATAAAGGAAGAGACCCAGTGAGCCTACCAGCTTCAAGAAATCGATGATTCCGTACTCCATTTCCAAATTTTTACATAAAAGAGTCTACAAACTTAAAAAAAATAAGTGAGAATGGAGGCTGTGAAACCAAAAAAAAGAAGAGAGGAGGAAAATAGCGAGTATCTGCAAAAAATGGCGTATATTAGTATCCCCAAAAATGAATGGATATGACAAGTGATACCGTAACAGTTTTTTGCCGCAATACGGATGAAGAGAAAGAGGTCCGCGTAGGTACACCTCTGACTGAGTTGATTGCTCCTTTCGGAGTGAAGATGCCCTACCTGATTGCCAACGCCAAGGTGAACAACAAGACAGAATCCCTGGAATACCGGGTCTACCGGCCCAAGACCATTGAATTTGTCGATCTCAGCGACTCGTCCGCCATGCGTACCTACGTGCGGTCGCTCTGTTTCATCCTGGCCAAGGCGGTGGATGACCTGCTGCCCAACGCGGAGATGTATATAGAGCATGCCGTGGCCAGGGGATACTATTTCCAGATCGAGTCAGATCTGCCGGTAGGTAAGCCGGAGCTGGATGCCATCCGCAGCCGTATGCGAGAGATCGTGGAGGCAGACATCCCATTTGTGCAGGTGGAGGAGGAGACATCGAAGGTGGTGCAGCTCTTTCGTGAACGGGGCATGGAGGAAAAGGCATTACTGCTGGAGACCTCCGATCTGCTCTATGCCCGCTACTCGAAACTGGAGGAGTATATTGACTATTTCTACGGATGCCTGACCCCCTCTACCGGTTACATCACCCTGTTCGATATCCAGCCCCACAACGGGGGATATCTGTTACGGGTACCCAGGCGTGAGCATCCGGTGGAACTGGAGCCGGAGATCCAGCAGGAGAAATTGTTGAATGTCTATCGAGAGCATCTCAAGTTCTTGAAGATCAGTCGACTTGATAATGTAGGTGATCTGAACCGTGCCAAACGGGAAGACCGGATGTCGGAAGTAATACAGGTGGCGGAGGCATACCAGGCAAAACAGATCGCCGATATCGCCGAGGAGATTACCCGCAGGTTCCATGATGGGGTACGTGTGGTATTGATATCGGGACCCTCTTCTTCCGGAAAAACGACCTTCCGAAAGCGACTCGAGGTACAGCTGATGGTGAACATGTTGAAACCGGTGGGCATTTCGCTCGATGATTATTTCATTGACCGCGACAAAACGCCCCTCGATGAATATGGAGAGAAGGATTATGAGTCACTCTATGCTCTCGATCTGTCACTGTTTGAAGAGCACATGCTCCGACTGATGCGGGGGGAAGAGGTGGAACTACCCTCTTACAACTTCGTAACAGGTAGCCGTGAATATAAAAAGCATTTCCTGAAGATGGCACAGAACAGTATCCTGATCGTGGAGGGTATTCACGGCCTCAATCCGGAGCTTACAGCTCATATCCCGCAGGAGAAGAAGTTCATGGTCTATGTCTCGGCACTCACCTCGATCTCGCTCGACGACCACAACTGGATACCCGCTTCCGACAACCGCCTCTTGCGGCGCATCGTACGCGATTACCGCTACCGTGGTTACTCTGCTGAGCAGACCATTTCCCGTTGGGAGAGTGTAAGACGTGGTGAGGACCGCTGGATCTTCCCCTTTCAGGAGAATGCAGACGTGATGTTCAACTCGGCCATGATCTACGAGCTGGCTGCCATCCGCCGCCATGCTGAGCCGATCCTGATGCAGGTGCCCCGCACCGCTCCGGAATACTCCGAAGCCTACCGTTTGCTCAAGTTCCTCAGCTACTTCAATTATATCACCGATCGGGAGCTGCCACCCACCTCGCTGCTGCGTGAGTTTCTGGGAGGGAGTAGCTTCAGGTATTAAACATATGTCAGAGGTTATTTGTGCCATATCTACCCCGCCCGGTATGGGAGCCATCGCGGTGATCCGCCTCTCGGGTGAGGGATCGATAGCCCTGGTGGATTCGATCTTTCTGGCGGCTTCCGGAAAGAAACTGGAGACAGAGCCATCCCATACCCTCCATTTCGGGCGGATCAGCGACGGGAAGGAACTGCTGGATGAGGTGCTGGTGACCCTTTTTCGCGGTTCCCGCTCCTTCACGGGGGAGGAGAGCGTGGAGATCTCCTGCCACGGCTCGGTATA
>JADLKK010000147.1 GCA_016839025.1 Proteiniphilum sp. | reverse complement strand
CGGGATGCCCTGTTCAGCCGGTCGGCAGATTCTTTGGTATGGATGTTCATCGCATCGTTCCGATACCCGATATGGTCCGTGATCAGGATAGGAAGATCGCTCTTTGCCCGAATGGCAGAAACACCGTAGGCGGTTCTCTTTTTCACTTCCTCTGTGGAAAGGCTTCCCATATTGGGGAGGCAGTCATAGATTACCATGGCAGCATCCAGTTCTCCAATCAAACCGACCAACTCTCTCTCCAGTGGGCCATTTCCTGAGAAAGCCAGGTTGATCACCGGCAGATCCAGCTTACGCGAGAGAATGTTGGTCCATCCCATCGCAGGACGCGATGCGCATCCTCCCTGTGCGATAGAGGTACCGTATACCACGATGGGCTTCTCTTTCAACTTCGGAATAAAAGAGAAGGAGGCAGAATCCGGCACGCCGATCTCCATCCATGTGACACTGTTGTATAATGGCAGGAAAAGCCTGTATTCATACCCCTTTTTATGGTATTTGCTCTCCGCAAGGTCTCCATAGGCATACCTGATAGTGTCGCCGAAGGTGTACTTATCCGTCAGCACACGCCATCTGCCATCCGGATCAATCGCATAGAGATCTACCCCCGATTTTCCGGTCGCCGGCATGTGGTGCATGGCAATATTGCCCCCTACGCCATAACGTACTTCTATTTTGGGTGCATTCGTATAAAAATGTATTGCAAGCCCCGCCGTGTTCAAGGATAGGTCCCATACCCTTTGCCTCACCAAATCTTTTGCCCTGTCGGGTAATCGCTGATAACTTTTCCCGATCTCCTCTGTCCATCCCTGTTGTTGAACAACTGGAAATTCCGCATCCATCGGATTGTACCATTTTGTTTGCCCTACGGAGTTGAAAGCAAACAACAGGAGTACTGCAAAAAATAACATCTTACGCATGGTGATCATGGTGAATTGTGATATCTGATAATTCCATCGGGCAAATGTACAAATTCCTTTCCCAAGAACACAATTTTTCTCCTCTTTCGGAGTTATAGAGGAAATGAGAAAAGTACGCATACAGGCAATCTGGCTGCTTTTCATCTCCTGTTTCCCACCTTTACAGGCACAGTGGGATGCACCTGTGACCCGTTACTGGACAGTGAAGGGGCACTACAACCCCGCGTTTACCGGGGGAGATGAAACGATTGAGCTCTCGGCACTCTACCGCTTTCAGTGGGCAGGCATCCAACATGCCCCGCAGCGGGTCATCTTCAGTGCCCATCAGTCGTTCCATTTTCTGAACAGGCACCACGGTGCCGGTGTAACGGGCTATAGGAACATGGCAGGCAGTCTGCGCAACGACCTGCTAGCGGCACAATATAGTTACATCCTGCCTACCCACAGCGGGAATATCCATTTCGGACTGCAGGCAGGCATGCTGAATCTTGCATTCAATGAGGGTGGTGCGCACATCGGCGGGGGGATAGCAGAAGGATCGCAGCCATCCTTCAATGCAGAGGGGGTGAAAGGGCAGCTGGCCGACCTGAATGCCGGTATCGCCTGGCAAGGAGATAACGGCTATGCCGGACTATCGTTCCTCCACCTGAATGAACCCGGGTTCCGTATTCTGAACGACACCCTCGACCAGCAATCCGACTCATTGCAATTGTTCATTCCCTGCACCATTCATTTGATGGTGGGATACAATATCCGGCTATCTCGTTCGTTAGCTATAGAACCGATGGTATGGTTACAGACCGGCAAGGGCACCACGCGGTTGCAGGCAACGCTCCGTACGGTAACCGAACGCTTCTCCGGTGGTCTCTCATGGCGTTCAGCCGACGGGTACAGTCTCTTCGCCGCTACCATCATCGAAGGCTTTGAGATCGGGTATGGGTACGACCACCATACACGGGGTATGGGAAAGAGAAGCCGGGGCAGCCATGAACTGACACTCCGCTACCTTCTCCCGGCCGGACAGCCGCAACAGAAACGACTGCCGCAGAAAAGCATACGGCTGCTTTAAACGTTAACTGGTTCATGGTTTGAGGTTCACGGTTCAAAAACAAACTGACAACTGAGTATTTACAGCTAATCGCAATAAAACAACATACATGAAGCGAAATTTCCTTTTTCTCTCACTTGCACTGTTGCTGGTCACCTCCTGCGGCCGGCCGGGGATCGGCAGCATGGGAGGGGAGCTGACGGGCGTACCGGTGGGAAAGGTGTGGAATGAACCCACCCCCTACAACATGGTGCTGGTCACCCGCGGCTCCATCACCATGGGTCCCGGCGAACTCGATTCGCTCTGGGGCATCACCATCCCCACACGGGGTGTCTCGGTCGACAATTTCTGGATGGATGAGACCGAGATCACCAATTCCCAATACAAGCAGTTTGTCTACTGGGTGCGCGACTCCATCATCCGCGAAAGGATCGCCGACCCGCGCTATGCGGGCGACGACTTCTACAAGATCACCGAAGATGCATATGGTGATCCCGTCACGCCGCACCTCAACTGGTCCATTCCCATCCCCTGGATCCGCAACACCGAAGAGGAGGAAGCCGCCATCAACAGCCTCTTTGTCACCCACCCCATCACGGGACAGAAGATGCTCGACGCCACCCAGCTCAACTTCCGCTACGAGTGGTTCGACGCGGCGGAGGCAGCACGCCGGCAACAGCAACTGACCCGGGTACAGGGAACAGTTGCCGGGAGCGGCAGCATGGCTGAGACGGTGATGATCAGCAAGGATACCGCCTATGTTGCTTTTGACGGACGGATCGTCAACGAGACCATCACCCGTCCCCTGAGCAGTCTCTACGACTTCGTCCACACCCGCATCATCAACATCTACCCCGACACCACCAGCTGGGTCACCGACTTCCCCAACGCCAACAACGAGGTCTACATGCGCAACTACTTCGCCCATCCCGCCTATGCCCATCACCCGGTGGTGGGGGTCAGCTGGGAACAGGCCACCGCCTTCTGCGAATGGAGGACGATGTTTCTGCGCCGCAGCATCAATAAAGAAGGTCTCATCATTGAGAAGTATCGTCTCCCCACCGAGGCGGAGTGGGAGGTGGCAGCACGCAATGCCAACTCCGACAGCCGCTACCCCTGGGAGACGGGCGACGGGAAGAACGACCCCGACTGCTACCCGGCCAACTTCAACCCGGGCGAGGGAGCCTACGCGGCGGACAACCATCTGATCCCCGCCAGGGTGCGCACCTTCCAGCCCAACCAGTTCGGTCTCTACGACATGGCGGGCAACGTGGCGGAGTGGACCTCCACTGCCTACAGCGGTTCCGGTCTGGAACTGATGAACGACCTCAACCCGGAGTACCGCTACCACGCATTGGCAGATGATCCCGATATCCTGAAGCGCAAGGTGGTGAAGGGAGGATCCTGGAAAGACAACGCCACCTTCATCCGCTCCGATATGCGTGACACCGAACTGCAGCACCGGGGCCGCTCCTGGATCGGGTTCCGCTGCGTGCGCACCCAGGTGAGCACCGGCAAATAAAGCAGAAAAGCGAAAACTACAATCCTATGAATGCATACCAAAAACAGAAGAACCGGCTGGAACAGTACCTGCAGACCACACAGGGAAAACGGGCCATCCACTTCGCCTACAGCTTCGGTGCCGCCCTGGTGATCCTGGGTGCGATGTTCAAATTGCTCCACTTCCCTTTCGGCAATGAGATGCTCTTTATCGGGATGGTGACAGAAGTGTTGGTCTTCATGCTCTCCGCCTTCGACACGCCGGTGCGTGACTACCCCTGGGAGCAGGTGTTCCCCGTGCTGGCGTCACAGAATCCGGATGATCGTCCCGACTTCGGCGGGGAGGCACCGTCACGCTCCACACCGGTCGGGAACAATGCAAGTGCAGCAGCTGCACCCTCGTTCTACCCGCAACCCGCCAATGAAGGCAGCCCCGGGTATCCGCACGACCTCACGGGACAGACCGAGCACTACAACCGTCAGATGGAACAGTTGAACAGCACCCTCTCCGGACTCAATGCCCTTTATGAGGTGCAGCTGAAGAGCATCAGCGGTCAGATCGACACCATCGAGCAGATCAACAGGGGACTGCAGCGGTTGAAAAGCAGTTACAGCGATAGCCTTCCCGACGGCACGCTGATCGGTCGCGAGACCGAACGGATGGCCTCACAG
>JADLKK010000020.1 GCA_016839025.1 Proteiniphilum sp. | reverse complement strand
AGGTCCTTTCCCTCCACGGTCTTGGTGAACTCCAGCAGTCGGTCAGCCAGGGTGCTCTTCCCATGGTCAATATGGGCAATGATACAAAAATTGCGTATCTTATTCATCTATCAATCTTAAAATTCCGCGTTGTTTGGTGTGCGGGGAAAGGGTATCACGTCACGGATATTGGTCATCCCGGTGAGGAAGAGCATCAGTCGCTCAAAGCCGAGGCCGAAGCCGGCGTGGGGTGCGGTACCGAACCTGCGGGTCTCGAGGTACCACCAGATCGGATCGGTATGCATACCGGTCTCTTCGATGCGCTTCATCAGCTTGTCGTAGTCCGCTTCCCGTTCCGAACCGCCAATGATCTCGCCGATCTTGGGGAAGAGCACATCCATGGCGCGTACCGTCTTGCCATCGTCGTTCTGCTTCATGTAGAACGATTTGATCTCACGCGGATAGTCGGTCAGGATCACCGGCCGCCTGAAGTGCTTCTCCACCAGGTAACGTTCATGTTCCGACTGCAGGTCGGCACCCCAGTAAACGGGAAACTCAAATTTTTCTCCTGATTCCTCCAAGATCTTCACCCCTTCGGTATAGGTAAGCCGTACAAAATCGTTCTCCACCACGAACTTCAGCCGGTCCACCAGCTCGTTGTCATACATCTTGGCCAGGAAGGCGATATCCTCACTGCAGTGCTCCAATGCGTAGCCAATGAGGTACTTCAGAAAATCCTCCGCCAGATCCATGTTGTCGTGGTTGTCGTTGAAGGCAACCTCTGGTTCAATCATCCAGAACTCAGCCAGGTGGCGTGGTGTGTTAGAGTTTTCGGCACGGAAGGTAGGTCCGAAGGTATAGATGGCACCCAGTGCCATTGCACCCAGCTCACCCTCGAGCTGTCCCGATACGGTGAGGTTGGTCTGCATGCCGAAGAAATCCTGCGTGTAATCTACCTTCCCCTCTTCGTTTCGGGGCGGGTTGGCCGCGTCGAGGGTGGTCACCCCGAACATGGAGCCGGCTCCCTCGGCATCCGAAGCGGTGATGATGGGGGTGTGAAAATAGTAGAACCCCCTGTCGTTGAAAAACTTGTGGATGGCATACGACATATGGTGCCGCATACGAAAGATAGCACCAAATGTGTTGGTGCGGGGACGCAGGTGTGCGATCTCGCGAAGGAACTCGAGGGAGTGACCCTTCTTCTGCAGGGGGTAAGCCGTGGGATCAGCTCCACCGTAGATCTCCACTTCGGTGGCCTGTATCTCTACGGTTTGACCCTGTCCTTGTGATTCTACCAGGCGACCGTTCACATTGATGCAGGCACCGGTGGTGATCGGTTTCAGAAACTCTTCACCAAACTGTGCTATATCAATCACAATCTGTATGTTGTTGATGGTCGATCCGTCGTTCAGTGCGACAAATCCCACATTCTTGTTCCCCCTGCGGGTGCGTACCCACCCCTTCACGTTTATCTCCTCACCAAAGCTGGAAAGTTGCAACGCATCCGAAATTTTTGTTCGTTTGATTTGTTTCATATCTGACTACATCTCCTCATAAAGGAGAGACTCTATGCTTATTCTATTATAAAAAGTTCCCTCCGTACAGTGACGGAGGAAAATGATCTGTAGTGAATTCGAAGGCACCGTTAATCAAAGGCGCCCATACGGAGCATGTTCACCTCCTGTTCCGAGAGATAACGCCACTTGCCGCGCGACAGCTTTTTCTTGGTGAGCCCTGCGAAGTAGACACGGTCGAGCTTCAGCACACGGTATCCCAGCTTCTCGAACATGCGGCGCACCACGCGGTTCTTGCCGGAGTGTATCTCGATGCCCACCTGGGTGAGATCCTCTTCGGTGACATAGCTGATGGCGTCAGCATGGATCTCACCATCCTCCAGTTCAATACCGTCGGCAATCGCCTGCATATGCTCCATAGCCACTGGCTTGTCGAGCCACACCTGATAAATCTTCCTTTTCTCGTACTTGGGATGTGTTAATTTTGATGCCAGGTCCCCGTCGTTGGTAAGCAGCAGCACCCCCGTGGTGGCTCTGTCAAGACGTCCCACCGGATAAATTCTTTCCGAGCAGGCGCTCTTCACCAGTTCCATCACCGTTTTGCGGTTCTCGGGATCGTCGGTGGTGGTGACAAACCCTTTGGGTTTGTTCAGCAGCACGTATACCTTGCTTTCCAGTCGCACCGGCTGGTTGTGGAACATCACTTCGTCAGCGCGGGTGATCTTGGTGCCCAATTCGGTCACCACCTCACCATTCACTTTCACTACACCGGCCGTGATGAACTCATCAGCCTCACGTCGTGAGCAAATCCCCGCGTTGGCCAGGTATTTGTTCAGGCGGATAGGGGCATTGGGATCGGCATTTTCCTTATATTTGATCTGTTTGAACGGTTTTTTCTTCTTCAGCTTCTTGCCACCGGGCCCCATGGTTGTATGGCCGTTCCGTTGCTGGGTGGCTCCCCCCCAGCTGCGATTACCTTGCTGGGAGCCTCCCGCACTCCTCCTCTGGGGAGTAGTGCGCTCTCCTACCCTGGGACGACGTTTTCTGGGAGCACCTTCCTGATTGCCGTAGCTGTTGCCTTGCGGCGCATCTTCCCAGTTGCGGTTGTAAGATCTCTCTGAAGGTTGACGATCATAGGGTCTGTCAGAGGGTTGACGATCGTATGACCTGTCGGATGACTGCCTGTCGTAGGGTTTGTTATAAGACCTACCGGTAGAACGGTATCCTTCCTGATTTGGTCTCCGCTCGTTGCCATAATTGCGGTTAGGTGCAGCGTGTCTCTCATTGTTCGCGCTAAAAAATTGACGTTTGGGGCGCGATTCTTCGTTGTTTGTTGTCATTGTCGTTGCTTTGTTGTTGTTTTCAGTTGAAACCTCACGGTTTGCATTTAATCTCCTAAAACGTCCACCCGGAGACACAAGTAGAAAGATCGCCGGCATGGATTTTCCAAACTAGATAATTTCTGTTCTCTTATTCTGTGATCATTGAATGACTGATTTCCGCACAAAACCAGTTCAATCAGATACCTGTGTAATTTTGGGGTGTGATGGATCTTAGTTCCTCTTTGATTTTCTCGTGTACCTTCAATGTGTCGATAAACTCCGAAATACGCTCTTTCGTAATCTCCCTGTTGGTTCGCGTAAGCGCTTTCAATGCCTCATAGGGTTTCGGATATCCCTCTCTTCTCAGGATGGTCTGGATCGCTTCGGCAACCACTGCCCAGTTTTTCTCCAGCTCCTGCTCAATAGCCTCTCTGTTTAATAACAGTTTACCGATCCCTTTTGTTGTGCTTTTTAGGGCAATTAATCCATGTGCAAGGGGCATACCGATGTTGCGGATCACGGTAGAGTCGGTCAGATCCCGCTGCAGACGTGAAATGGGCAGTTTGGCAGCCAGGTGTTCAAGCAGTGCGTTGGCAATACCCAGATTACCCTCGGCATTCTCAAAGTCGATGGGGTTCACCTTGTGCGGCATGGCTGATGAACCCACCTCACCTTCCTTGATCTTCTGTTTGAAATATTCCATCGAGATATATTGCCACATGTCCCGGTTAAAGTCGATCAGGATCGTATGGATCCGTTTCAGTGCATCAAATGATGCAGCCAGGGTATCGTAATTTGAAATTTGAGTGGTGTATACCTCTCTTCGCAGGTTGAGCTTATGGAGAAGAAAGTCATTGGCAAAGTTCTTCCAGTCGATGGCCGGATAAGCCACATGATGGGCGTTGAAGTTACCTGTGGCTCCACCGAACTTGGCTTTTGCCGGAATATGTTTCAGCACCTCCAACTGATTGGTGAGCCTGTAGGCAAATACCATCATCTCCTTACCAAGCTTTGTAGGGGATGCCGGCTGTCCATGCGTACGGGCCAGCATCGGGATATCAGCCCACTCCCCGGCCAGCGACTCGATCTGTGCAATCACTTTCTCAAGGTGAGGGATATAAGCCTCTTGCAACGCCTCCTGCCACATCATCGGTGTGGCGGTATTGTTGATATCCTGTGAGGTGAGACCGAAGTGAATGAACTCCTTGTAATCAGTGAATCCCATCCGGTCAAACTGTTCCTTCAGGTAATATTCTACTGCCTTAACGTCATGGTTGGTAACTTGTTCAATCTCCTTTACACGTTGTGCATCCTTTTCAGAGAAGCAAAGGTAAAGCTGCCGCAAATCAGCAAACAGCCCCCTGTCTGCCCGGTTGAGCGGTTCGATACCTGTCTCACACAAGGCAATAAAGTATTCGATCTCTACCTTTACACGATACCTGATCAGTGCCTGTTCCGAAAAGAAGAGACTGAGCTCGTCGGTTTTCTCTCTGTAACGTCCGTCGATTGGGGAAATTGCATTCAGTTGGTTTATCTCCATTGTAATTCTTGCGCAAAGTGGGTTTGAAGGTTGATTTTGAACAACGGGAAATCACTTCCCGCGCAGGTTCAACTCAGTTTCATCGAAATCTTAATTCCCGAAAAATTATAACACCCTATGATTACGGTGCAAAAATAGCGATAATTGCAGAGTTGAAAAAATATTTGCAAAAATATTTGCAATTTATTTTGCGGGAAAACAAAAAGAGTCTATCTTTGCATCACTTTTTCAGAAAGCAATCTCCGGGAGCGGGGATCAGCACAGCAAAAAGCATATTATCCGGGCGTTTAGCTCAGCTGGTTCAGAGCATCTGCCTTACAAGCAGAGGGTCGGCGGTTCGAATCCGTCAACGCCCACACAATCAAAAAAAGTCGAATGGTTCATTCGGCTTTTTTTGATGTCCATACTGTTAGATTCTGCCTTCTCTTCATTGGATGATTCCCCCTGAACAAACCCTGAGCCGCTGCGTTGTGTATAGCTGTTGACATATTGAACAGTAATCGCTATATTTGCAAGGGTGTAACTTATTCAATGAGCGATGAAAAAAGCCCTGTTTCTGTTGATGTTGTTTCTCTGCAGCACGGTGGTTCTGCGAAGTGCTGAACCGCAAAGGAAGAAGGTGGCAGTAGTGCTGAGTGGTGGCTCTGCGAAGGGCTTTGTGCATGTAGGAGTACTCAAAGTGCTGGAGCGGATGGGCATCCCCATCGATTATATTGCCGGCACCAGTATGGGTGCCGTTGTCGGTGGACTTTATGCGGTAGGCTACAATGCACAGATGATTGATTCGTTGATTCATATCCAGGACTGGAACTACCTGATGCGCGACAACATCTCCCGCCACAACCTGCCCCCCTCACGCCGGGAACAACAAGATCGATTTATCGTATCCCTTCCCTATAAACTGAATATCAGAGAGAGAAGCGGAAGAGTCTCTCTGCCACGGGGTGTTTATACCGGTCAGAACCTCTACAGTCTTTTTCTGAATCTGACCATTGGTTTCCAGGAAGAGATGGATTTCGATGACCTCCCCATACCCTTCGGCTGCGTAGCTGCCGATGCACGCACGGGTGAGGAGGTCATCTTCAGACATGGTGTGCTTCCGGAGGCGATACGGGCAAGTATGGCCATCCCGGGTCTTTTTACCCCGGTGGAGAAGGACAGCATGTTGCTGATTGACGGGGGCATGGTCAACAACTACCCGGTGGATCTCGCCAGGAGCATGGGGGCTGACCTGGTAATTGGCGTGATCATTCCACCGGATGAGAAGGCGATGGCGCAAAACCGGGGTAATATCACCGAGATTGCGGAGAACATCTCCAACTTCGTGGGTAGGGAAAAAAGGAAGCGGAATATTGCCGATACCGACCTGCTGATCACCCCCAGCATACATCCCTATGGCTCCATGGATTTCCACATGCCAGCCATTGACTCGCTGATTGCACGTGGGGAACAGGCTGCCATGGCTCATCTGGATGAGCTGATGACGTTGAAGCAGAGTCTGGAGGTCAGTGATAAGGCTTACGATAAGAGACCCATCCAAAATCCATATATCCGGGTAGACACCCTCCTCATCCACCAGATCAGCGTAGAAGGGGTCTCTCCCCGTGAGGAAGAGCAGATCATGCGCTGGCTCTCCCTGAAGGGGAAGAGGGTTACCCGCGGAGAGTTGGAAGCAATGACAGCCCGCATATACGGCAGTGGCAACTTTGAACGTGTCTACTACCGTTTGGACGGTGATCAGCCATTCGATCTTATTTTCCAGGTGGTACCGATCGAGTCCAATATCCTAAACCTGGGAGTACATTTCGACAGCAACGATATGGCAGCAATTCTGGCCAACAGCTCCATCCGACTGAGCAGATCGCTCAACTCACGTGTAGGCATTACGGCACGTCTCAGCCGCAATCCCTATCTGACGGTTGATTATTCGATCAACAGCGGGATCTTCTACAAGGGGGGTATCAACTATAAGATCAGCAAGGATGAGCTGAGCATCTATGATCGTGGCAGGCTCTCCTACCAGCTAGGAGTTAATCGCAATGCACTGGATATCAATTTCTCAGAGTTTTACTTCGGCAATGTGCGTTTGCATCTGGGAGCAGGATTTGAGCATTTCGACTTCTACAACATACTGGGCAGGGCATCCAATCCCGATTTCCACTCGCTGGAAGAGCAGATGTATATCCACTACATGGTTGAGGGAAAATATGACAACCTCAACAGCACTTTTTTTCCCACATCAGGACAGTACTTTTCATTTCGGTATTCCTTGCATACCGATAATTTCGTACAATTGGAAGAAGGATTGCCATTAAATGTACTGAAGTTGAATGGTAAAAAACCAATTTCTCTAACGAATCGGCTCCATCTCACGCCACAAGTGTCGGCCCGCTATGTGATGAACGATAGCGTACCGCAGATATACCGTAATTTTGTGGGGGGCCGAAACGACGGACACTACCTGCCTCAACAGATCGCACTACAGGGATCCGTGGGAATGGAGATCCTGAAAAACATGGCAGCCACTGCCGATGTGATGATTCACTACCGGTTACGGCAGAACAACTTCCTCTATGCCAACCTAAACTACACCTTGCACCAGGAACATCTCTATCAACTCTCCAAGGGCAGTTCCTTCTGGGGCGGTAACCTGGGATTTGCCTTTCGCTCAATTGCCGGTCCCTTACGGCTGGAGCTGGGATATTCCGCTCTTTCCCGTAAATTTCATCCTTTTGTGAGTTTTGGTCACTTTTTCTGAAATGGAATCACTCTTCTGTAGATTTCCATGGAGGAAAAGGATGATAGCCAGAATTGATGGGAGATTGACTCCGATTCATTTTGAAGTTATGCGATTTTTTTATATATTTGCATTAAAGATAAATAAAACCAATTAATTTTTTAAACGCTAAATTATGAAGACGTTGGATTATCTGGGATTGGATCCCAAGAGCGCTAAGAAGACAGTTGACGGCCTGCAGGAGTTGTTGGCCAACCTGCAGGTTTACTACACCAACCTGCGCGGCTTTCACTGGAATGTGAAAGGGATTGAGTTTTTCGGAGCACACGCCCGTTTTGAAGCATACTACGATGATACGGCAGAGAAGGTTGATGAGGTTGCCGAGCGTATCCTGATGTTGGGGGGAGTACCTGCCCATAACTTCAGCGGCTACCTGAAGAGCGCTACCATCAAGGAGAGCGGCGTTATCAGCGACACAAGGGAGATCCTGAAACTGATCCTCGACTATTTGAAGGTGCTGATCGCACTGGAGCGTAAGGTGCTGGAAACCGCCTCTGAAGGTGACGATGAGGCAACAGTAGCGCTGATGGGCGACTTTATTTCCGGTCAGGAGAAAACCGTATGGATGCTGACCGCCACCCTCTCATAAGAGAAACCCTGACAAAGTGATTGAAAGCCGTTCCGCCACAAGGGCAGGAACGGCTTTCTGGTTGTTGGGACACGCCTGGAATATCTTCTCCTAAGGGGTATATCCGCCTCGCTGGTTTTCAATGATTGACTGGAACTGCCTGCGATAGGTCTCCCCTATCGGTATCTGTTTTTTGGCAATGGTAATCCGGTTCTTGTTGATACTGCTGATCTTGTTCTTGTGGATGATGTAGGAGCGATGTACCCGCATGAAGCGGTCGGCAGGCAGCTGCTCTTCGAGCGATTTGAGGCTCATCAGCGAGAGAATGGGCTTGGAATCCTGAATGGTGAAAATCTTCACATAGTCTTTCAATCCTTCGATATAGAGGAGATCGTCGTAGAGGAGGTGTATCAGCTTGTATTCCGACTTCACGAAAATACCTATCTTTTCCTGTCGAAGTTGTTCCGTCGGCTTGTTTTCGGTCATCTCAAACCAGTTCAATGCCTTTTTCGAAGCTGCCAGAAAATCAGTAAACGAAAAGGGTTTGAGCAGATAATCAAGTGCGCTCACCTTATATCCCTCCAGTGCATATTCGCTGAAGGCAGTGGTGAAAATGACCCGCGTATGACTGCTGATGATGCGGGCAAATTCCATTCCATTCACCTCCGGCATCTGAATATCGAGGAAGATCAGATCGACCTTCTCATCGGCAATATGTTTCATTGCCGAGAGAGCATTGCTAAATCTACCGGTAAGGCGCAGGAATGATGTTCTCTCTACATATGACTCCAGCAGCGACAATGCAAGTGGCTCATCATCTATGATCCAGCAGTTGAGTATCATCCTGTTTCTTTTTTGTGTCGATCACCAGCACGGTTGAATAGATATCCTTCTCCACGGTTGTATGCCACAGGTAGCTATCGGGATAGAGCAACTCCAGTTTCCGCTTCACCAGCTCCAGCCCGATACCGCTTCCACTTTTGTCGGAGGTCGATTTGGGAAAAAAGCTGTTGCGGGTTGCAAACTCCACCTTCCCGTCGGCATGTTCTCTGAGGGAGATATCGATGAAAGATTCTCTCTCTCCACTGATACCATGCTTGAATGCATTTTCCATCAAAGATATAAAAATCAGGGGAGAAATCAGCGTATTTCCGGTTTCAGCATAGTCAAAATGGGTAGTCAACTTCACATGATCGGCCAGGCGAATACGCATCAGCTCAATGTAATTGCGCATGAAGTCGGCTTCCTGCCGCAGCGGCACATAGGTCTGGTTGTTATCGTAGAGCAGGTGTCGCAGCAGCTTGCTCAGATCCATCACCGCCTGCTGTGCCTTGGGGGGGTTGAATTCAATCAGGGCGTAGATATTGTTCAGGGTGTTGAGCAGGAAATGGGGATTGATCTGATTCTTCAGGTTCTGCAACTCTGCTTCTGTCTTGGCCTTGGCCAGCTCCTTACGTTCATTCTCTACTTCCCACCAACGTACAGTCATCTTCAGTGCGACACTCAGTCCCATCATCAGGAACAGAGAGGTAGAGTTGCGCAAGAGAAACAGCAGTGGAAAGAGGTTGTTGCTGCGTCTGCCACGCCAGCGAGGTCTCAGGTGAGGCATAAAATATTCCATTAGCTCCCGTCCGTAGTGCATGAAAAGGGAGACAGCAATGATCAGTAGAATGTTCCAGAGGATAAATGCCCTGTTTTTCCCTTTGTATAGCAGCTGGTCTATCAACAGGAAGAAGTTGAGATAGAAGATCAGCATAAAACCCAGCATCTCCGGTATGGATCGCAGGAACGGGCGCCAGGTGAAGACCCGTTCCGAGTCCATAAAAAAGTAGGGGAGGATGAAGATCACCCCCCAAAGGAGCAGGTGAACGAAGAGATTGTTCAAACTGCCGCCTGTTTTTAGTCTCAATAATTGCCCCATCAGATTCCTCTTCGCTTTTTCCGGATGATAAGATCATCTCTCTCTGTGTCTGCCACCGTATCCTTTCCCTCTGTCGAATGCTCGCTGCGGCATCATATCCTGCTGGGTTGCTCCCCCCTTGAAGAAGTTGAAACGGTAGACAAAATGCACCATGAAGTAGCTGGTCAGTGTGTTGGTAGTAGTGTCACGGATATAGTTCGAGGTGACGCTGCGGCTGATGTTGCTACGCTGCTGCAAAATATCATACAACTTAAAACGAATGGTGCCGCTCTTTTGTTTAAAGATTGTTTTCTGCAGGGAAGCATTCCAAAGCCACTCATTTTGTTCAAACCCGTCGGCATAACCGGAATTGCTGGAATAGTTGATGTCGCTCTCCAGGGTGAGATCCCACGGCAGATAAAAAGTGCCGTTGGCATTGGCCCCGTAATTGAAATAGTTCTGGTTCTGCTGTCCCTCAAGGCTGTTTGTCACGTTGTTGTAGTTGACGTTCCCCCGCACCGCGAAATCAAACTGATCGGAACGATAGTTAAGTCCCATCACTTCTGCCAGCGACATCCGCTTGTTGGTGTTCTTATCTGCATTGGTAAACACCAATGATTCATTCTCATCTGTGATGGATTTGGAAAAACCGCTGGTGTTGCTATAGCTGGCAAATGACATGGAGAAGAGTGAGAACCTGATGTTGCCCAACGGCAGGTTGAACATCATCCGTCCGTTCACGTTCCAGTTGCCCCCCACGTTGCGGTAGGTGGTCTCCCTGCGGCCACTGGTTACATTCGTAATGGAGGCTGTCACAATATCGTTGGTCATGTACCCGGCGTTGATGAATGTGTTAAACGAGCTGGCCTTCTCCGGATTGGAACGCTGATAACGGATATTGAGGCGGTGTTCGAATGAGGGTTTCAGGTCGGGATTACCGTAGCTGATGTTAAGAGGATTGGTGACATCCATCACCGGTGAGAGCTGGGTGAGCGACGGTTGTTCGGTAGTGCCGGCGTAACGCAATCGCAGGTTATGGGTGCGGCTCCAGCGATAGTTGAGCTGAGCCATGGGAGCATAGTTGATCACCTTTTGTTCACCGTCATACTTCAGCTCATTGCCAACAAAGGTTTTGCTGCGTGAGGAGGAGGGTTGCATGGAGAAACCGAACATATAGTCATAGGTCTCCCGCACTCCTTTGAAGTTGGCTTCAATCTCCTGTCCCACAAAATTGTTTTCCAACCGCTTGCTGTAGAGGGTATCGAGCCGGGTATAGTTACCGGCATCATCCCTGGTGCGGGTATCCCTGTCAGACGCTGATATGTTCTGGCGGTACTGGTAGGCCAACTGCAGATAGTGGTTGTCACCCAGTGGCTCCACATAGGAGAGATAACCGCGCCAGGAACGGTTCCGGTTGATGTTGGTGAAACGCTGGTCAATCAGGTCGTCGGGACGTGTTCCATTGTAAAAGGTACCGGAGAGGCTGTTGCCATCATTTTGAGAGTTACCTCCCTGCCCTCTCAGCTGCAGACTCAATATTCGTCCCTCCTTACCCAGTTCACGGCTGACATCCAGGTTGAATGAGAGATCCCTGCCGTCGCCATCGGAGAAATACTCGGAGTCACCCTGATTAATGGTGTCACCCGACAACTCATTCTCGGTGTAAAAATTTCCTTCCTCCTGGCGCTGGTTGGCATAGAGTGAGAGAGCAGGGCGGAAAATGATCCGTGTAGCTGAGTCGGGTTCCCACTCCAGCCGAAGATCCATAGCAAAGTTTTCACTCTTGTTGTTGGAACGATTGCGTTCATCCTCGAGGGTGTTACCGGCACTGAGAATCTGCTGGGTGAAGACATCCGAATTGACATTGGTATCGGTGAAGCCGTAACGAATATTGCCACCCAGTTTCAGTTCGGGTCTAAACTGTTTGCTGAAGTTACCCCCCAGGTTGCCCGAAGTGGAGATGCCGCTGTTGCCACCCCATCCTCCCCTGCGCATGCCGCCTCCCAAGTTGCCGAACATGGCGCTCGAGAGGTCGGTGAAACCGGCATTGTTGGTATTGTTGATACCACCCAGGAAGGTGTACTGATCCTTCTCCTTCATGTAGTTGACCATGGCGTTGCCTTCATATCTATCCTGGCTGCCATAACCGGCAAAGGCGTTTCCGAAGAGTCCCTCTTTCATGCCGGGGCGCACGGTGAGGTTGATTACATTCTCCTCCTCACCATCGTCGAAACCGGTCATCTGAGCCTGTTCCGTCCTTCTTTCCAACACCTGCAGCTTGTCTACCATTCTCGCCGGCAGGTTCTTCGATGCCACCTTCGGGTCATCGCTGAAGAACTCTTCCCCATCGACCAGGATTTTTTTGATCTCCTTGCCGTTGACGGTGATCTTCCCCTCGCTATCGATCTCCACGCCCGGCATCTTTTTGAGCAGATCCTCCACCACTGCACTCTCGGTCACCTTGTAAGAGTCAGCATTGTACTCCAGGGTATCACCTCTTACAGCTATCTCTGCTGCCTTGGCGGTTACCACTGCTTCAGAAAGCAGGATATTGTCGCTGGTCAGGGTGATATCATCCAACTGCAGGCTGACCTGCCCGGGAGTAACCTCCACGTTCCGGTATTCGTTGTGGTAGCCGATATAGGAAACCTGGACAATATAATCTCCCCTCTCAACCGGTATGGTGAAGAGACCTTTGGCATCACTTGCCTTCCCGGCTACGAAGCTGCTGTCGGATTGACGCAAGAGCCGTACATTTGCCAATGCAACCGGTTCATTGGTTTCCTTGTCGATCAGCTTGCCGGAGAGGGTGCTGCCGGACTGTGCCTGTGCCATCAGCGTCAATGTGCCACCAAATATGGTAAGAAGCGAAAGGACTATTTTTTTCATTCCTGTCTGTAAAATGATCGGTAAAATATGATGAGACATAAGCAAGCACAAAAATAGTTCCCGCAGTGGCGGATGGCAAATCTAATAGATCAACTGTGGGGATTTATCGACCAACCGCACGATTTATGGGAGGAATGAAGCAACTACAGGGAAATAAAGGGGCAAAAGGCTGTTTTCTGTATATTTTTTTTTACTTTTGTCCGCAGTTCCATTGCCATCTCACAAACCGGTTACCCCTCAAGGGTAAGAAAACCAATTCTTTATGCTGAAATCGTTACAAAATGAAGATTGGGTAGCCACCATTATGGGTGGTCTGATCCTTCTCCTCGTGGTCGTTGTTCCTTCTGTAATGAAGAACTTTGTTGCTGTTGCAGTGATTGTTGCACTGCTCGCATATCTCGGATATCTCTTTATGGGCAAGCGCGACAGGGGGCAGTTCCTTCTCTCCTTCGTGGCTATCTTCCTGCTGGCCTGGCTTTCCCGCGCCATCACCGCCACCTCCTTCATCAAGAGCACCGGTTTTGAATCGGTCTTCTTCGCCGTGATCATCGGCCTGCTGATCCGCAACACCCTTGGTCTGCCGAAATGGCTGGCGCCGGCAGCCCGTAGCGAATATTACATCAAGGCAGGCTTGGTAATTCTGGGTAGCTCCATTTTCTTTCAACAGATTATGGTAGCCGGTTCACTTGGCATGGTACAGGCAGTGGTTGTGGTACTCTCGGTATGGTATTTCAGCTTCTGGGTTGCCATCCGTGCTTTTCGCATCGATAAGGAGATGTCGATTCTGCTCTCCAGTGCGGTTTCCATCTGTGGCGTCTCGGCGGCAGTAGCCACCAGCGGAGCGATGAAGGGCGATCCCAAGAAGCTCTCGTTTGTGATTTCACTGGTATTGATCATTGCCATACCGATGATGTACCTCCTCCCCTGGCTGGCGCAGTTGACAGGATTGAGTGAAGAGGTGGCAGGTGCCTGGCTGGGTGGCACCATCGATACCACGGCGGCGGTTGTGGCCTCAGGCAAGTTCATCGGCGAGACGGCAGAGAAATACAGTGTGATCATCAAGTCGGCACAGAACGTATTGCTGGGTGTTGCTGCCTTTGCCATCTCCATCTACTGGTCCTACAAGGGCACCAACAGTGATATCCGCCCTTCGGGGAGTGTGTTGTGGGAGCGTTTCCCCAAGTTCGTGCTGGGGTTCATGGCTGCCTCGCTGCTCTTCAGCTTCGCTTTCGACCTGGAGACCGGCAAGGCACTGTCGAAGGTGGCCAACAAAGGTGCCCGAGAGTTGCTTTTCTCATTGGCCTTCGTCAGCATCGGACTGGAAACCGATTTCCGTTACATCTTCAAGAAAGAGAACGCCCGGTTCATCTGGTCGTTCCTCACGGCACAGACTTTTAACATTCTGCTCACCCTGTTGATTGCCTGGCTGCTATTCAGCAGCTTCTGAGGTGTTGAACAGGATCAGAGTTCCCGTGCCAGCTTGATCCACCGGAAGTTGGCTTTCTCTGGTGAGATTTCCACCCAGCTATCCAGCAGGAATTCGAAGCAGACTGCGGAGGCGGTCGGCAGGTTATCGATACGTACTCCCATCTCATTGATCAACTCCGTCACTCCGGGGTTATGCCCCACATAGAGGCAGCTGTTCACACCATCAGGCAACTTGGAGAGATTGTTGAGGATCCAGGCGGCTGGGGCGAAATAGAGGTTCTGGTCGGTCTGTATCTTCTCTTCCGGATAGCCTGCTCCCTGAGCGGCAAGAATGGCGGTTTCATGTGCTCTTCTTGCGGATGATGCCAATATCAGGTCAGGTTTGCCGGCACGTTTGCCGATATATCCACCCATATCACGGGCATTCTTTTGGCCACGCTCGGTTAAAACCCTGTCATAATCATCCTTGGCCATGGTATCTTGTTCGGCTTTGCCGTGACGCAATATAATCAATTGTTTCATTTCGTATCTGACGTTTTAAGCGGACAAAATTACGGATAATATTTCACATACCCTTTAAACTGTTCCCTGTGGAAACAGAAAAAATGAGCATAAATCAAACCTTTCCTCCTCTTTTTGCGTTTTATAACAAACCACTGCCCTATGACCCAAAAAATCGCTAAAACAGTTGGCATCATTGCGGCCGCATTGTTGCTGCTGTTGATTGCGGCCTACCTCTACCGCTCCTTCACCCTGTCTAACCGTGCGACAGGAACAAATGTGACCGGTCTGCTGATCACCGGTCTCATATCGGGTGGGCTCATCACCTACCTTTGGGTACAACTGCGCAACGCCCGGAGATCAGTCTCGGGAATCCGCAGCGAATCACACACCGTGGTAGAGGGTGTGAAGCGTGTCTTTAAGATCGTACTGGCCGAGGGGCAGCTGAACGAAATCTACAATTACGAGAACACCAAGAAACTGCTCAAGTTCATCCCTTCCACCAAGAAGGCCCTGGTGATTGTACGTGCACGGGTGCTGATTGGTTACGACGTGAAAAAGTGCCGCTGGGAGATCAACGAGGAGCAGAAGAAGCTGCGACTGCTGGAGTTCCCCAAACCAGAGATCTTCTCCGTAGAGACCGATTTCAACTACTACTACTTCGAGGATGACCTGTTCAACTTCATTGGCAGAAACGACCTGCAACAGATACAGGAGCTGGGCAAGGAGCAGGTGAAAAAGGCTGCACTCACGAGCGGGTTGATGAAGATCGCTGCCGATCAGATGAAGCTGTTGCTCGGTGAGGTGGTCACCGCCAACCACTGGCAGTTGGAAAACATGTCGCTGATCGATGACTACACCTACCCGGAAACGACTGTTGACCTGCTTACCTCCTGAAGGCTTATTCCCAGCTGAGCATCACCTTGCCGCACTGTCCGCTCTCCATCACATCAAACCCTTGCTGATAGTCATCCACGTTGAATCGGTGGGTGATGATGGGTGTTAGATCGATGCCGGAGATGATCATCTGCTCCATCTGATACCATGTCTCCCACATCTCTCTGCCATAGATACCCTTCAGGGTGAGCGCCTTGAAGATGATCTCGTTCCAGTCCACCTGGGTATTGTTGGGCAGGATGCCCAGCAGCGAGATCTTGGAGCCGTTGTACATGCTTGCGATCATCTCGCGGAAACCGGCGGGTGATCCCGACATCTCGAGCCCCACGTCGAAGCCGCGCATGCCCAGTTTCTGTACGGCCTGTGCAATGGTCTCTCCTTTCGAGGGATTGACCGTGAGGGTGGCTCCCATCCTGCGGGCTATCTCGAGGCGGTAATCGCTCAGGTCACTCACCACGATGTAACGCGCTCCGGCAAAGCGGCAGATGGCGGTGGCCATGCTACCGATCAGTCCCGCACCGGTGATCAGCACATCCTCGGCGATCAGCGGGAAGGAGAGGGCAGTATGGGTGGCATTGCCGAAGGGATCCATGATGGAGGCAATCTCGTCGGGTATGCGGGGATCAAGCTTCACCACGTTGGCGGCCGGCAGGGAAAGGTACTCGGCGAAGGCACCGTCGCGGTTGACTCCCACTCCGATGGTGTTCTCGCAAACATGGAGCTTCCCACGACGGCAGTTGCGGCAGTGGCCACAGGCGATGTGCCCTTCACCGGTCACCCTGTCACCCACCTTCAGATTTTCCACGCCACTACCCATGTCGACTATCTCACCCACATACTCATGGCCGATGGTCATGGGGGTCTTGATGGTCTTTTGCGACCAGTCGTCCCACTTGTAAATGTGCAGGTCGGTGCCGCAGATCGATGTCTTTTTGATCTTGATCAGCACGTCGTTCACACCAATGGTGGGAACAGGAACCTCTTCCATCCAGATGCCTTTTCCAGGACGCAGTTTTACCAGTGCTTTCATATTTTTTCAACTTTCAGCGGTCAGCTTTCAGCTTTCAGCTTTTGGTGATGAAAGAGTGAGCAGACGGCAGTTAGACTGTTGTATAATTATATGATATACAGGCTTTTACCCACTTTGACAAAGGCGGCGATTGCCCTATCCAGGTGATCGCGTCGGTGTCCGGCGGAGAGCTGCACCCGGATACGTGCCTGCTCTTTCGGCACCACGGGGTAGTAGAAGCCGGTGACATAGATTCCCTCCTCCAGCAGATCGGCAGCGAACTGTTGCGACAGCTTTGCATCATAGAGCATCACGGCGCAGATGGCCGACTGGGTAGGCTTGATGTCGAATCCGGCCCCCTTCATGCGGCTCACAAAATAGTCCACGTTTTCATGCAGCTTCTCCTGGAGCTCGTTCGACTCCTGCAGCAGTTGAAATGCTTCAATGCCTGCCGCTGCTACCAGGGGCGGTATGGAGTTGGAGAAGAGGTAAGGACGGGAACGCTGGCGCAGCATGTCGATGATCTCCTGCCGTCCGGTTGTAAAGCCACCAATAGCACCACCGAAAGCCTTGCCGAGGGTACCGGTGATGATATCCACCTCACCCATCACGTTGTAGCGTTCGGTCACTCCCTTTCCGGTGTTACCCACCACACCGGCGGAATGGCTTTCATCTACCATCACCAGCGCATCGTACTGTATCGCCAGCTCCATGATCCGGTCGATCGGCGCTACGTTTCCATCCATGGAGAAGACGCCGTCGGTAACGATGATGCGAAAGCGTTGTGCCTGTGCCTCCTGTAACTTCTCCTCCAGATCATCCATGTCGGCGTTGGCATAACGGTAGCGCTTCGCCTTGCAGAGGCGCACACCATCAATGATGGAGGCGTGGTTGAGGGCGTCGGAGATGATGGCATCCTCCTCGGTGAAGAGGGGTTCGAAAAGGCCACCGTTCGCATCGAAGCAGGCAGCGTAGAGGATGGTGTCATCGGTACCGAAGAAGCTGCTAATGGTACGTTCCAGTCGTTTGTGATAGTCCTGTGTTCCGCAGATGAAGCGTACCGACGACATGCCATAGCCACGCTCTCCGAGCGCTTTCGATGCTGCAGTGATCAACCGCGGATGATCAGATAACCCAAGGTAGTTGTTGGCACAAAAGTTAAGTACCTCTTGTCCCGACTCCACCCTGATCTCCGCACGTTGGGGGGTGACGATAACCCGTTCCCGCTTGTATAACCCTGCTTCCTCAATCGCCTTCAGTTCGGCTTGCAGGTGTTGTTGCATTTTTCCGTACATGGTTTGATAGTATTTGGTTTGATGTTCAAAGCTGATTGCTGATTGCTATTCCGTCTCATCTGTAAGAGATGAAGGAAGTGATTTCTTCGCCTTCACACCCAGCTCACGAAGCTTCTCCACCTGTCCAATCAGGTTGCCCCTACCCGATTTGAGCTGTCCAATGGCGTTCTCATAGCTCCGTTTCGCCCGCTCGAGATGGGTGTCGATCTCTGTGAGCGAGGCGACGAAGTTGACAAACTTGTCGTACAGGGCGGCACCCCGTTCGGCGATCTCGACGGCGTTACGGTTTTGGTACTCCCGCTTCCAGAGATCAGCGATCAGCTTGAGGGCAGCGATCAGGTTGGTGGGACTGATTAGCAGGATCTTCCTGTCGTAGGCATACTGCCAGAGCGACTCCTCATGTTGCAACGCAAGCAGGTAAGCCGGCTCATTGGGGATAAACATCATCACAAAGTCGAGCGTTTGGGCATACTCCTGGTAGCTCTTACGGCTCAGTTCATCGATATGTCTTCTCACCGACCGCAGATGTTCACCCACCAGTTGTTTCTGCTCCTCAGGATCATTGCTGCCCGCATAGTTGGTATAGGCAGTGAGTGACACCTTGGCATCGATGATCACCCTTCGCTCATCGGGGTAGGTGATGATCACATCAGGCTGCATCCTGCTACCCTGTTCGTTGGTGAGGGTGTTGCCATGGGCGTCGCGCAGGAACTCCTGTACGAAGTACTCCCGTCCCTTTACCAGTCCGGAGCGCTCCAGAATGTTTTCCAGGATCATCTGCCCCCAGTCGCCCTGGGTCTTGCTGTTTCCTTTGAGTGCGTTGGTCAGGTTGACCGCCTCGGCGCTGAGCCGGTCATTCAACTCCCGCAGCTTCTTCACCTCCTCACCCAATGAGAAGCGTTCCTTGGCTTCGGTGACGTATACCTCCTCCACCTTTCTGCGAAAGCGGTCGATATTCTCTCCGAGTGGTTTCAGGATGTTGTCTAGATTGTCCCTGTTCTGACGGGTAAACCGTTCGCTTTTCTCTTCCAGTATCCTGTTGGCTATCTGTTCAAACTCCAGGTTAAACTGTTTGTGCAGGGATTCAATCTCTCTCTTCTGATTTTCAAGCTTTTCCATCAACGATCTATTCTCAGCCGTGACGGTTGCCAGTGATCGGTGCAACGAAAGGTTCTTCTCTGCCAGTGCCTCATGCTCCCCTTTCGGAATCATCTTCGATCGCATAAGGAGTACTGCCATGATCCATGCGATCAGACCACCCGCAGCAATTCCGGTCAGAAGATAAATCGACTCCATATCCTGTTCGTTACATTTGCGCTGTCGTACACCAATCCTCCTGTGAAGCCCTTCGGTGCTACTTGATGCTTTTCAGCTGGTGTCCCATCCGCTTCTTCTTCGTCTCCATGTAGAAATGGTTGTAAGCGTTGGGTTCTATCTCCAGCGGTACATTTTCCACCACCTCCAGTCCATATGCCTCAAGACCTATCCGTTTGGTGGGATTGTTGGTCATCAGGCGCATCTTGCGCACCTCCAGGCTGCGCAGGATCTGTGCTCCCACACCATAATCCCGCTCATCGGCCTGATAGCCGAGATGCAAATTGGCATCAACCGTGTCGAGACCCTGCTCCTGCAGCTTGTATGCCGCCGCCTTGGCCATCAGCCCTATGCCGCGCCCCTCCTGGTTGAGGTATACCAGTACCCCTTTGCCCTCTTTCTCGATCAACTGCAATGCCTTGTGCAGCTGTTCACCGCACTCGCAGCGCATTGATCCGAAGATATCGCCGGTCATGCAGGAGGAGTGTACCCGCACGAGCAATGGTTCTTCATCCTCCCACTCGCCCTTGATGAGTGCCACATGCTCCTGGCCGGTAGTTATCTGCTGGAACGCCACCATGCGGAAGTCACCATAGGCTGTGGGTAGGTGAACCTCTTCCCCCCGCTCAATCAGCGACTCGCTCTTGAGACGGTATTTGATCAGGTCGGCAACAGAAACGATCTTCAGGTTGAATTTACGGGCCATCTCCATCAATTCCGGAAGGCGTGCCATGGAGCCATCCTCTTTTTTGATCTCGGCAAGAGCTCCCGCCGGATACAATCCGGCAAGTCTGGCAAAGTCAATGGTTGCTTCTGTGTGCCCGGCCCTGCGCAGCACACCCTTCGTCTGGGCACGCAACGGAAAGATATGACCGGGACGACCAAAATCCTCGGGGGCCGTCTCCTTGCGTGTCAGCGCCAGAATGGTCTGTGCCCTGTCGTATGCGGAGATACCGGTGGTACAGCCATGTGTGAGCAAATCGATGGAGACAGTGAAGGGAGTGGCATGGATGGAGGTGTTGTGCGAAACCATCATCGGCAGTTCCAGCTCTTCGGCTCTCTCCCGTGTGACCGGCGCACAAATCAGTCCCCGTGCATGTGTCTCCATGAAGTTGATCTTTTCGGGTGTAATGCACTCGGCTGCGATAACCAGGTCACCCTCGTTTTCCCTGTCTTCATCGTCCACCACAATGATGAAGTTGCCTTTGCGGATCTCCTCAATGGCTTCTTCAATCGTGTTCAAAGTAAATTTTTCTTCCATTTATATCAATTGGTTTTTGTGCAGTTTTATCACCGATCATTGGATGATCTCTCCTGATCAGCTCATTCAGTTCTCCACCCCGCTGCCTGATGCCTCTCAGGTCGTTTCTGATGCGCAGTTCGAAGGGATAGGAGAGCAGTCTGAGCAGGAGTCCCAAGGGGAACAGGTACATGGCAATGCGTGCCGGTAACGAGGCGGGTCTGAAGATCCGCACATTACTGATCAGCACCGGAAACTCTTCCGCCTTGGCCAAGATGTCAAGGTCACGCGCATTGGAAACCTGGTTCAGCGTGATCTCCATCTTGCTCTTAAGGGTACGTAACTCCTTTTCGTAACCTCCGTCGTTCCAGTAGGCTCTGTAGGTGAAGCTGCTGTATTTCTCCAGGATATGGTCTGCCTCCTGTGATAGCTCTTCCAGTGCATGGCTGACAGCTACAAAGTCGGGTTTATCGATCACCACGCTCTTGACCGGATATTTCCGTTTCTCGCGAATGAAGAAGAAACGCCTGAATAGCTGGACATAGGTGTCGGCATTCATGATCACCGAATCGCTCATTGCCTTATGGGTGAGAAATACCCCAATGGGCAGTAGGACGAGTGAACTGAACCACATGCCGAACCAGTGCATCCAGACGCCATCGCGGGTCATCTTGTATCCAACATTCTCCACGATGTAATAGATGATAAAGAGGATCACCGAGATGACAATGGGTGTTCCCAGTCCCCCCTTTCTGACGATGGAACCAAGAGGGGCACCGATAAAGAAAAAGAGAAGACAGGTAAAGGGGATGGTGAACTTACGGTGCCATTCCACCCAGTGACGGTTGATGGTTTTCCGTGTGGTGGTTTTGTTCAGTGAGCGGAACAGGAACTCGTTGCTGTTGTTCTCCGCCTTTTGAAATGCGGTGTAGAGTATGGAAGATTGCGAGGATAGTTCCATCGACTGCAGGAGGGTGTCAGGCCGGGGCACCTCTTGTTCAGTGGTAAGCGCCGCCAGTATGAGCGAGTCTTTCTGGTGTGCGGGATAACTGTTCCGGAATGAGAGGTGTGAGTAGTTCCTCATCAGCTTTCTGTCCACAAGGTTTACGCTGTCGAGGATCACCGACATGGAGTCGATGGAGCTGCCCAGCTGTGTCAGGTTTTTGGAGACATAGTTGCTGGTTGAGCTTCCCTCTATCACCTCTTCGCCCATACGGTTGAAATTGGCATCGTAAGCGATCATCATGGTTTTTGTATCGAAATTCTCCCGGGCATAGGGGACAAAGTCGGCACGGTAGCGGGTTGAGGATCCCTCGGTGAAATTCTGGAACTGCTGTCCGCTAAACATGGTGAAGATGAGCATGGTTTTGTCTTCGGTCATGCTCATCCTGGCTGAGTCGCAAACGATCACGGCCATGTTGTTGAAGCCGCTGGCCACATCATAGATCAGCACGTCGTACAACATCCCTGTCTTCCTGTCTTTTTTCCCCACATAGAGGTTGTAACCGTCAATCTCCTTGTAGAATACGCCTTCCGGCACATCCAGCTCAGGCGATGCTTGGCGGATGGAGATGAGCAGGGAATAAAATTTTGTCTGTATCCTGGGGATGGCGTTGTTTTGAAAGAAGAAGGCCCCCACGCTGATGAAGGCAATCAGGATGATGAGCGGCTTCATGGTGGTGAGCAGGGGAATACCGGCCGATTTGATGGCCAGGAGCTCCAGATTCTCACCCAGGTTGCCGAATACCATCAGCGAAGCCAGCAGAATGGCCAGTGGCAGTGCCATGGGGATCAGGTTGAGGGCGGCATAGAAAAACATTTCCCCCAGCACATCCAGTCCCAGTCCCTTACCAACCATGTCCTCCACATATTTCCAGAGGAACTGCATTAGCACCAGAAAGAGGCAGATGGCAAAAGTCATCAGAAAAAGCGGGATAAAGGTGGTGAGGATATACCTGTATAACCGCTTTATGTGAAAAAATGCATTCATCCG
Source organism: Proteiniphilum sp. (assembly GCA_016839025.1). GTDB lineage: Bacteria > Bacteroidota > Bacteroidia > Bacteroidales > Dysgonomonadaceae > Proteiniphilum. Next base: position 12,813 of record JADLKK010000020.1, on the reverse strand, counting down.
GAGCACAAAAGAGGATCTGTTAATTCGATGACAAAGATAGTAAAATCAAACGGAGAATCGTGGTTTTGAAAATGTAAAGATGATTAATGCAGTCTCCTGGGAACGATGGGCTATCACACCCCGAGGCGTCTTTTGAGCAGGTCCACCTGTGTCTCCCAGAGAGCGATGGCATCACCCTTCTCGTCGGGTTCGGCAAAGTCCGTAATTTCGAGTGTCATCTCTCCCGACAGGTCTAGCTTTCGCAGGAAAAACTCGAAGTATACATTCTCATCCTCTTCGTCTAGCCAGTGATAACGGATAACTGTTTGGGGTTTGTTGCAAACGATCTGTGCCTCGTTTGAGGATTTTCCCCAGTTAAAGGTGTAGCGTGTTTCTGTTTCATCCATCAGTACCTCATCGGCAAACCACTCCGAGAGTCCGTCAATCTGACTGATCATGCGCCATAAGCTGTTTTGGGTTGCGTTTCCCATCAGGAACTCGATATGAAACTTTTCTTTCAGCATCTATCATGTTACAATATGGCCCACAATATACAACTATTTTCCCTATTTCCCCAGAAGAAGATATAAAAAAACGACAGTTGTCAGTACTTTCTCCCAAAGTGAGCAAGCGGGTACAAAAGCAAAGAAACTGCCCCCGGAAGGAAACAGTTTCTTGGCAATTGCTACATTTCGTGCCGGCTCACTGAACCGGGACATACTCCACAAAAGCCTCAATTGCTTCGTAGGAGGCCAGCCCCAGCTTCCAGTAGGTATCGGCGGTAGTACGGTTTCTCTCTTCCGATCGCTGCCAGAAGAGTCGCTCATCATCACCCAGGAAGGGTGCACTCTCCATCTGCGACTGGTGTCGGAGGATGGCATTGCGTTTTTGGCGCAGCTCCTCGGGTGAAAGCGGTACCGCCATCTCGATATGGTCAATCTCCCACTCCATCCAGGCACCGCGATACATCCATATGCGGCAATCGCTGAACCACTCCTCTTCCTTCATCATATCGACAGCGGCGAGGATGGCATCGAGACACACCTTGTGTGTGCCGTGCGGATCGGCCAGGTCACCCGCCACATAGATCTGGTGGGGCTTGATGGTCTCGATGAAATCCTTGACGATCATCACATCCTTTTCACTGATGGGGTTCTTCTTCACCTTCCCAGTCTCGTAGAAGGGAAGGTCGAGGAAGTGTACATTCTCCTCGGGGAGCCCCACGTAGCGATCGGCCGAACGGGCTTCTTCGCGACGGATCCTACCCTTGATGAAAAGGATATCGGGGGTATCCACATCTTCGTTGGTCTTCTCATGCAGCAAATAGTGGCGGATGTGTTCATATTTCTCGAGCAGGTCCCTGTTTTCGGGGGTGAACTTCTTGCGCATGCTGTTCAACACGGAGATATAACGGATCACCTCCTCGTCCCCCACGGCAATATTCCCCGAGGTCTGGTAGGCCACATGTACCTCGTGTCCCTGACTCACCAGTCGCTGAAAGGTGCCTCCCATGGAGATCACATCGTCGTCGGGATGCGGACTGAAGATGATCACCCGTTTGGGATAGGGTTTGGCCCGTTCGGGACGGTAGGTATCATCCGCGTCGGGTTTACCCCCGGGCCATCCAGTGATGGTGTGCTGCAGATCGTTGAATATCTTGATATTGACATTGTAAGCCGAACCGTAGAGGGTGATCAGCTCACTCAATCCGTTGTCGTTGTAGTCCTTGTTGGTGAGCTTCAGGATCGGTTTGTTCACCACGCCGCAAAGCCAGACAATGGCACGGCGGATCAGTTTACTGGTCCACTCGCAGTTGGTCACCAGCCAGGGTCGACTGATACGTGTCAGCTCGGAGGCTGCTGCCAGGTCGACAAACACCTTCGTTTCACCATGCGTCTGCAGGATGGAACCCGGTACCAGGTCGGTAACGGGACCCTCCACAATGTCGCGGATGCTTTCCGCTTTTTGTTCATTCCAGGCAATCAGGGCTATCTTGCGGGCGTTCATCATATCGGCCAGCCCCATGGTGATGGCACTCACCGGGACCCTGTCAAGCGATCCGAAGTTGCGTGCGATATCCTTGCGGGAATCACCGTCGAGCATCACCATCCGTGTCTGGGAATGAAGGCTGCTGCCCGGCATGTTAAAGCCCACATTACCTTTGCTGCCGAGTCCCAGCAGCAGGTAATCCAGTCCTCCCCTCTGCTGGAGACTCGCCTCATACTCCTCGCACTTGTCTCCGATTAGCTCCTTCTCAGCGGTGGCATCGGGAGAGAAAATGTGGGCCGGATCGATGTCAATGTGATCCAACAACACCTCTTTCAGCATCTGCAGGTTGCTATAGGCGAAGTCGAGCACGGGGTAGAATTCATAGGTATTGAAAACCAATAGGTTATGGAAACTAACGCCCTTCTCCCTGTGTTGCTTCACCAGCTCCTCATATACCGGTAGTGGAGAGGCCCCACCACTGATACCGAGCACAAAGGGTTTCCCCGCCTGTTGTTTCTGCAACATCTCCTGTACGATCTCCCTGGCGATTTTTTGGGCGGCTTTGCGGGCTTCCTCATAGATGGCAATGGGCAGCTTCTCATACCGGGCAAGGTTGTACTCCTCAAAATCATTTTCCGGCTTGTAATACTTTTTCGGAACGCGATCCAATGTGATGTGCGAACTCAGATCCAGTCTCATAAGTTTCTGTTTTTTTTATACGTTGATATTTTGTTCTGATCTTAGATAACATCCGGCAGAGCGACTTGTTTGACTGCAGGGTGAATTTTTTTCATCAATCACCCGTCAGATGTTTGCCTCCTTTTTCCTGTCGATACTGCGGGTGATCCGGGCATAGAAGAAGAGGGCGATGGCCGAGATGGCACCGATGCCTACAAAGACGTACCAGATGTAATGCGCATGCTGGGTGGCAGCTGAATAGGCTACCGTGTCGACGATTCCCGCCTCGTTCATAAAGAGCCTCGGATCGGGACAGTACCTGTCGAGCAGGAAGCCGGAGAGTCCGAAAGCAAAGAGATAGGAGAAAAAGGAGTGCAGGTGGCTGAAACCAAGATAGAGTCCCTCCTCCCCTTCGGGTGCCTGCAAGGAGAAATATTCCAGGTAGCGGGGTGAGATGAAACACTCGGCCAATGCCTGGAAGGCGATGCCGACAATCATCATGAAGGCAACGGGATGTAATCCCAGAATATAGGCCTCACCCACCTGTGATCCGAGCGACATCACCAGGGCCGAGAGAGGGATGATGATCATCCCGATCATCATCGAAGCAATGGCGCTTCGTTTCTTCATGAGCGAAGTGACAAGGTTGACCGCCAGGAAAACCACCAGGGGATTCACATTGGCATACCATCCCGGAGAGGCACTCTCGCCAATCATACGGATCACATACTTGGGCATGGTGGCGTACATCTGGCTCTGTATCATCCAGAATCCGCTGACGATGATGATCAGCAGCATCAGGCGTCCGTTGAGCAACACCTTGCCCATGGAGCGTCCGATCTCCAGGAAGCTCTTTCCCTTACCTTCCGTTTTTGTCGATTTGTAGAAGAGGTAAACGGCGATCAGTGCCAGGAGGGTCATCGCTGCAGAGAAATAATTGAGGTAGACCAGCCCCTGGTCGCCCATGCTCCTTCTGAGCGGGTCCACCACTGTTTTGCCGGTAAAGGCGCCAATGTTGACCATCATGTAGAAGATGGAGTAGCCACGCGCCCTGTTCTCGGGAGTGGTCTCACGGGCTACCGTGCCGGAGATCACCGACTTGATGAAGGCACCACCGATCACCACCAGCACCAGGGGAGCGATGATCGACCAGCGGAGGTAGCTCTCCTGCAGGCCGGTGTAGGTGGTGGTCATCTCATAGTCGACCAGTCCCGCGCTCTCGAGCAGGGTGGGCAGGATACCCAGACCGGCATAGCCCACGGTGAGCAGTGCGAACGCCAGGATGATGGCGGAACGAAATCCGATCTTGTCGGCATAGGCTCCCGCAAAGAGGGGTAGCAGGTAAAGCATGGCCGAGAAGATGCCGGCAATGACGCCCGCCTCGATATCGGAGAATCCCCATACATTGGAGAGATAGAGGGTGATGACGATGAATACGGCATAGTAGGCCAGTCGCTCGAGCAGCTCCACGAAGTTGGCCACCCAGAAAGGTTTTGTAAATTTAACCATCGGCAGGGATCTTGTCGTTAATTATAGTATGAATTTAAATTTAAAAGCAAAGATATATAATTATTTTAATATATTCGACCCGTTTCGTCCTTTACTTCATCTCCCGCACAGCTATTCCAAGTCGACTACTGTGATGCCGGCACCACCGAACTGCACATGTTCATCCGCGAAGTGGCTTATACCATTTACGGTTCCGAGGTATTCGCGAATAATCTGTCGCAGGGCGCCAGTGCCTGTGCCATGCAGGATGCGCACGCGGGCTACCCCCAGCTGGATGGCATCATCGATGAAATAGAGCACCGCCTGCAGCGCCTCATCTCCCCGCATGCCTCTTACATCAATATCCTGTTTGAAACTGAGCTTGCGTTCATGCAAGAGATCCCGGGTATTGGATGCCTTCATCTCCCGTTTCAACTGGTTGTTGCTCACCTGCTCCAGCTTCTCGAGAGGAAGTGTCGACTTGATCATTCCGAAGGCGATCGTGGCTTTCTTGCCGGTGACCTCCATGATCTCACCCACGCTGGTCTGTCCCTTTATGCGGACAGCATCCCCCACCCCGGGCTGTACCTCTTTGGGTAGCTGTTTCACTGACGGAACTGTCGCTTTCTTCTTCACCTTCTTTCGTGGTGATTGCAATCTGTCTGCTCTCTCAGATGCTTCCTTTGCCTCCTCGCTGTCGCCGTCACCCAACTGCTCACGGAAACCTTTCAGCTCGTTGCGCACCTTGAGCGTCGCCTCCCGCTCCGCCTTCGCCTCCTTGATCTCGCGGATGGTCTGCTCGATGCGGGCGTTGCTCTCTGCCAGCAGCTGCTCCGCCTGTTGCCGGGCTGCTGCCAGAATCTCCTTCTTCTGCTTGGCGATTACCTCCAGGTCCGTTTCATATTTCGTAGCCGCTTCATCCAGTCGCTTCCGCTCGCGCCGAATCTCATCGCGTTTCCGCTCCCAGTAACGCTTGTCACGGGCGATGTCAAGCAGGTACTTGTCCATGTTGATGTATTCACTCCCCACGATTTCAGAGGCATGCGCGATCACCTCCTCGGGCAATCCTATCTTACGGGCGATCTCCACGGCGAAGGAGCTGCCGGGGTTGCCGATGGAGAGACGGAAGAGGGGTTGCATCTCATGGCGGTCGTAGAGCATGGCGCCGTTCACCACCCCCTCATGCTCGTTGGCGTAGTGCTTCAGGTTCTGATAGTGGGTGGTGATTATGCCATAGGAGCGGCTGTTGTTGAACCGGTCGAGCAGCGCTTCGGCGATGGCTGCCCCTATCTGGGGCTCGGTACCGCTGCCGAACTCGTCTATCAGCAACAGCGTACCGTCACCGGCATGCCGCTCGAAATATTTCATGTTCATCAGGTGGGAGCTGTAGGTGGAGAGGTCGTTTTCGATCGACTGTTCATCGCCGATATCGATAAAGATATCGCTGAACAAACCGACCCTGGAGTTCTCCCTTAGCGGTATCAGCAGGCCGCACTGCAGCATGTACTGCAAAAGACCCACCGTCTTGAGGCAGACCGACTTGCCGCCGGCATTGGGTCCCGAGATCACCAGTATGCGGTTCTCCCCCTCCAGTGTGATGTCGAGCGGCACAATTTTTCTGTTCTGCTTTTTGAGCGATAGGTAAAGCAGCGGGTGCACCGCCTCCACCCAGTCGATCAGCCGCTCGTCGGTAAGCGCGGGGCGGATGGCACCTATCTGTTGTGCAAAGGCTGCTTTGGCCTGTATCAGGTCGATCTCTGCCAGGAACTCGTAGGAGGCCAGCAGCTCCGGCAGGAAGGGACGCAGCCAAGAGGTGAACTCCGCCAGGATGCGGATGATCTCGCGCCGCTCTTCACCTTCCAGCTCGCGGATGCGGTTGTTGGCCTCCACCACCTCTTCCGGTTCAATAAAGACTGTCTTCCCCGATGCTGATTCGTCGTGTACAATTCCCCTGATCTTCCGCTTGAAGGAGGGGTTGACAGGTATCACCAATCGCCCGTCACGCATACTGGGCGCCACATCCTTCTCCACATACCCTTCCGCCTGAGCCTTGCGCAGAATCGCGTTGAGGCTACGTGAGATGCCGCTGGTGGTAGCGGTAAGCTCGCGCCGTATATCCGACAATCGTGCCGAGGCGTGGTCCTTCACCTGTCCAAACCCATCGAGGATGGTGTCGATCTTTCTTGTGATCTCCGGATAGGTCGCGATGTTGCCCGTCAGCTCCAGCAGTCTCGGGTAACGTGGGTGCTCCGGGTCACGTCGCAGGAAGATGATGATGCCATTGATGGTCTGCAATGAGCGTCGCAGCTCAAAGAGGGCGCTCTGGTCGACCCAGGAGCCTTCCAGTCGGATGCGGTGCAGCACGGCACGCATGTCGTAGAAGTGGTTGGCAGGAAAATCATCCTCCTCCGCAAGGATGCGCACAAACTCTTCGGTCTGTGCCAGGCGGGCATCGATTACGCTGAAAGAGGCGGAGAAGCACATCTCCTCCACCTTCTCCCTGCCCAGGGGACTGAGACAGCGGTCGGTGATCAGCTGCCTCACCCTGGAAAACTCAATCTTCTGTTCGAAGTTATCGGGATAGATCACGTTAAACTCGTTTCTAATAATTGTGTACTGTGCATTGGATGAACAAAAATACACTTTTTGCCCGACTTTTCGAGAATTGTAGTTGCAGAATTGAAAAAGAGTTGCTACTTTTGCACCTCGAATTCGGGAGACAACTCCCTCTTTCACATGTTGGCGAGATAGCTCAGTTGGTTAGAGCGCATGATTCATAATCATGAGGTCGGGGGATCATGCCCCCCTCTCGCTACAAGCTTACAGCAAAACAGTTACAAATTCAACCTTGTAGCTGTTTTTTCTTAAATGAAAACACGCCATATCCCCCCTATCTCAATGAGGGGTACGACACATATTCCCTCTCTCCCGGCACCTCTGGGAAACGCCGTTCGATCCAATCCTCCTTCGCCTGTCGGAGCCGATCCCTGCGTGAGGAGACAAAGTTCCAGTCGATAAATCGTTTCTCCGGAAACGACTCACCGCCGAAGAGGTAAACCGTCGTTTTGGTCCCCATCGCGAAGGTGCAGAGGTGGCTATCCCTGGCGACCAGCAGCTTTCCCGGCCCGAAGCGGTAGCTCTCGCTGCACACCTCCCCTTCCAGGATATAGAGGCCGCTCTCACCGTAGAGCTCGTCACCCGGTGAAAAGAGCCGTGGCTTGTCGCTCTTCAGTTCGATCAGGTAGAGCCGGCTGTGCACCGGTACGGGCGATCTCTTTCCGAACGCCTCACCGGCAATCAGCTTTACTTTCATCCCCTGCATCTCCCAGGCAGGGATCTCCTCCGCGGGGATGTGTACGAACGAGGGCTCCGACTCCTCCAGCTCCCTGGGCAGCGACACCCATATCTGCATGCCGTGTAGCACTTTCGAGCTGTCGCGCAGCCACCCGGGAGTCCGCTCGGAGTGCACTACTCCCTTGCCGGCCGTCATCCAGTTCACCGCCCCAGGCGTGATCTCCACCTCGCTGCCGAGGCTGTCGCGGTGCATGATGGCCCCCTCGAAGAGATAGGTGAGCGTGGAGAGTCCGATGTGGGGATGGGGCAGCACATCCAGGTTCTCACCCGCACCCATCGTGGCGGGCCCCATGTGGTCGATAAAAGCGAAGGGCCCCACCATCCGCTTCTGCCGGAAGGGCAGCAACCGCCCTACCAGGAAATTGCCTATGTTGGCCGCTCTTTCTTCAATGATCAATCCGATGTTTGACATATTGGTTTTATTAAACGCTCAAGTACTCATTCTTTTCAACTATATAAAAGGGAGATAGCGAAGGTAAGCATAAATAATGGTTTTCCTCTTCCGCAAGCGCTGGTTGTAGAAAACAATCCGGGAGATTTGACTTTCCAGTCGAAAAACAGCCTGATCGCATCAGTGTCAGACGAAGGAGTTGTGGAAGGTGGTGTAAGGGGGGTAACAACCATCCTGGTAACCTCCATGGATGAGACCACAATTGCCACAGTAGAAGTCAAAACTCTGATCAATTATTTACCGGAACCCTATTTGGGATTTGGAGAGACCTATGAAACTGTCAAATCCAATGCTGCTTCGGGGGGAGAGATTGTTGAACTGGATGATGGGTTTGCCATTCAAAGAAGGATTGACAAGTCTGATGTCATCTATCTTTACATGTTTGAAAACAACAAACTGAAGATGTCAGCATTTGCTTTCGGCACACTTTCCAATATTGCAAGTGTGATTGTTGATTTTCTACTGGAAAGATATATACCTGTAGCACAAACAGGTGCTTATAGTGCCGGTCTGATTTCACCGGAAATGGATAAACTGATCCTTTTTTCTACTTCGGATGACAAGAGTACTATCTATGTGGGGTATACGAAATATGATGGGGACAAAGAGTCTGCCGTTCGATCTACAAAGCTTTTTGATGAACAGATAAGGAAAATCGATTTGAATTATTAATCATTGTCTATGGATTGCTACCATCTACACAAAAGAATCACAGCAACAATACTATTATGGATAAGAGAATATTAGGTTTACACCACGTTACGGCGATCTCCGACAACGCCAAGAGGAACTTCGATTTTTATACCCACGTGCCGGGTCTGCGGATGGTAAAAAGACCGTCAATTTCGACGATCCCGATGGCATGCAGCTACAGCATTGCGGCATCTCCCGCACAACCTGATTTGTTGACACCTTTTGTCAATCGCCCGGAAAATGCCGTTTCTCCATCATCTTTTCCACCTGGCCGAAGATGTAGTGCCGGAAATCCGGTGGATCGATGATCTCGATTTCTCCCATCAGGCCGAGGACGAACCGCCCCACGCCGTCGTACGAACAGACTTCGGTTTCGAGCAACCACTCGTAGTCCGACACCTTTTTCAGCTGCCTCATGGCGAGCGGGAACTCCTCCACCAGGAGGCTGGTGGCGCGAAGGCCCAGCTTCAGTTTCAGCGGTAGCCTCTCCCTGCTGTGCATCCGGAAGATATCGATGAAGCCAGCCTTGTGCGCTTTCTCATGTCGCCATTTCTCCGGCAAGAGCTCCACCGCCCCGATGCGGGAGACCCGGAAGAGCTTCACCTCCCGGTCTTCCAGACAATAACACCACACCTGCTCGTAGTTGGTGGTGAAGGCGAATGCCTCCACCCTGCGATCGCGGATGTCGTTGCCGTGTGAAGAGGCGTAGTTTTTCAAGATTACCTGCTGACGGTTCTCCATAGCCTGCACCAGTTGCCGCACATTCCGGCTGAGGCGGCTGTTGACGATGGTCTCCGCCAGGATCTTGTAGTCGTAGACCGTGTAGAGTTTCTTTTTCAGGTTCTGTTTCAGGATGTTGTTCTCGTCGATGCTCTCGATGGCCGACTTCAGGATATAAGCCTCCTCGTCGGTGAAGTGAATCAGTTCGCTGATATCCTTGAAGTAAGGCGACGATTTGTCGAGGCGTATGCAACCGTTCTTCTTCTTGGTCACGAACCCCGCCGTGCGAAAGGTATCGATGTAGCGGTACACCGATCGGGGGGTGATGGAGAGCCTCTCGGCAATCTCCTCCACGGTCAGGTTGCTGTTGGCCGTGAGCAGTTTCATCAGGCGGAGCAGCCGCTCCAGCTTCGGTTGGTCCATGGGATTACATTTTAATTTTCTGCATAGGAACAAGAGTCATCTGATCAATCAGGTAATTCTAGATTCAATTGAATAATGAGCCCAAGATAACAGTTTTTTTGACATCTTTTGTCAATTGCTTTCAAACGATATCAATTTTTCATTGGAACACCCTGTATCGTCCTGCTTTTACTTTCCAATTGGTGTAAACCTATTTCAGGACGATACGGACGAGACACTGGTTCTGGGCTTATATCTCCTTATTCCAGCCTTATATCAACTCCCTTATATTATGAAGATGATATTCAAGAATAAAGAAGATAGATAGAAGAAATGTAAGCCAGGGATAGGCGAATGACGGGCAAATGACAGACCATATTACGGAAACGACAGCCGTACCTCCCGGACGCTTGTCGGCAAACTATACGTGAAATTATGACACCCGCTACAACTTCCGGTGCTGAAGCAAACCTTCAATCCCTACCTGCTCGTAGTGGGTGCGATCAGTTCGTTGATCTTGTCCATCAGCTCCTGGCGGGGTATACCGGATTGTTCACTCATCATTTTGATGGTAGCGATGGGAAGAATCACTTTGGCCATCGGGCTGTTCAGTATGGAAAATTTGGGATTGAATGCGATCAGGTCGTCCTTCAACCCGGGAAATTGCTGCAGCAGTGGTTTCAATCTGGTATCACCCGTAAGGGTCAATTTCCGGGAACTTCCGTCTGTGGCGACACCTTCGTGGCCTGTTTCTTCGCTGATTCCGGCTTTGGATGTATAGCCGGTATCATCGTTTGTTTTTGTGGCTTCATGCGCCCCAGCCTCTTCTTGATGGCCATCGTGATCCGTTTTCTCCGTGCCCCAGGATAACAAGCGTTGTTCCCCCTCGAGCTGGCGGATATGGGTGCAATCCTGCATCATCTCCATCACCCCGCGGAAGTTACCCTGATCGTCTCTCACCGCCACATAGACGATGTAGATGAAGAGGCCGGGCTTGTTGATCCAGAACTCGGCCTTGCTCTGTTCACCACTGCGAAACTTCTCAATGATCTCCTCCACCAGATGGACACTTTTGGGGGGATGGCAGTTGCGCACCTCACGACCGATCACTCCCTTGCTTCTTGGGAAGACCCGGTGTTTGGTGTCGGTGTAGAACTTTACCAGCTCGTTTTCATCCACGAAAGAGATATCTACCGGCATGTGCCGGTAAAGCAGGTTGATCTGTTCCAGCGTCAGTTTGCCCTGTGCCACATCCAACACCTGATCCTGCTTGTTGCTCTTTGTCTCATGCCCATGCTTGGCAAGCAGTGCAGCCAGCTCCTGCATAAAGTCGCCCTGATCGGCCGGTTGACCGGTAACCTTTTCCGTTTTCTGCTGCCCGGAAGAATGCTGCTCGGCAATGGGCTGTTTGGAATGCTGTTTACCGGCCCCTCCGTATGCCGGCTGTTCCAATCCGAAGAAACCGATTTCCCGGTCGCCCGACTTCAACTGCTCCATCTTGTCGGCGGAGATCAGCTTCAGGGAGGTGGGATAGAGAATCATCTCCTCCTTCTCCATCAGGTCGCGCAAATCGGCAGCCATCTCCCGGTAGGTGTCGAGGAAGGCTGCGCTGTCTACCGGCTCGCTCTGCAACAGCTCCCAGGACTTGTTCATCTCGTCGCGGATGTAATCGTCGTACACCCACATGGTGGTGGTGGGACGGTCGAAGCCTTCCCGCTCCAGTGCCGAGTAGAGTTGATTCTGTTTGCGGCTGAAATGCACCTTGTAGGGCAATATCTGCTCCATCAGCTCCCGCCATGGATTCAGGATAAAAGGCTTTTGGGCGAGTGCATCCCCCTGCTCCAACAACTCCTTCATCCGGCGATTCTCCCGCCGGTAGGTGTCAATGGTGTGATCCTCCGGCAGCTCTGCCTCCTCCCTGTCCATCAGCCCTTCAAAGACTTCGAGCATCCCCCTGACATCCTCGTTGCGACACTCATCCGGATCTTCAGCCTTGAGCAGCTGCTCGGCAGCGGCAAACTCCGCTGCCGAGATCTTGCCGACCTCCCTTTTCATCCGGTTCCTTGCCTCCTCAAGCGGTAGCAGTCCGTTGTCGTACTGCCGTTTGATCTCCAGCATCCGTCTCAGCTTATCCTGATCGAGGCTGGCAAATATGCGATTGGTTTGCTGTTCTTCCATAACTGTCGGAAATTAAAATATCCGACACAAAATTAGGGAGAGCACGGCAGGATTGCAATACCAACAAATAGCCATTTTTCGGGTTACCTTATCCCTATTGATATGCAGCAGGCTACGGTTATTGTCTACAAAGTTCAGATATCGGGAATGAAGCAGTTATTGCCTGATCGATTCCCGGAAGCGGCAAGCCTCCTCGTCAAGCAGCACCGCCAGCTGAAACCGGTTGATCGGTATTTCCGGTAATTCCTTCATAACATGGGTTTTTCATGAGTCTATGAATAGAGAAGCGAATGAAAAAAAATGACATCTTGTGTCAAATGCACAAAACACAGCATGTTCAATTGTCAATATGCAAGAAAAATGAATTCATCATGAATCTCCAGATACCAAAGCCTGCGCCGCTCCTTATTCTCTGCCATCTCTTTTCCTGAAATCGGACTTAGCAAAATGTCAATCTTAAGCATATTATCAACCATTCTATTGACATCCAATTGTCACATAAATCGTATTCCTCAATGATTATGTTTTGAACTCACGAATTTTCATTGAATATTTTTGTAGGTGCTTTGTCATAGTCACCTTGAGGTTCATAAAACCATATCCAAAGACCACACTGTTTATTAAAAACCTTAAAATGCTTGTCCTTACTCAGATTGAGACCCATTTTATAACGGTCACACAATTTCTTAAAATGATGCATCACTTGAAATTTTGCAGTTTCGCTTTTTGATAATGATATCGGTTCATTAAATAAAGAACTTCCATTGGTCTCATTATCGTACCAAAAGCAAAATTTTTCACTTTTTTCGAATGATAGCCTCGTTAAACCAGCAAATAGATCAGCAAGTTGCAATATAGGGTATTCACAAGATTCTAACTCG
>JADLKK010000146.1 GCA_016839025.1 Proteiniphilum sp. | reverse complement strand
ACCCAGTTGGAGACGTTGAAGGCAGAAATCGAGCTGGTGAAGGCCCGTATTAAGCAAACAGAGATGCGGGCACCCTTTAGTGGTATGATTGGTTTGCGACAGGTGAGCGAAGGGGCGTACGCGTCTCCCACGGTAGTGGTATCTAATCTAACTAAAATCTCACCATTGAAAATTGAATTTTCGCTGACCGAGAATTTTGTCAATCTTGTTAAACCTGGTACAGAAATCTCGTTCAAGGTTGAAAATGATCTTGGAGTGTACAATGCTGCAGTTTATGCTGTAGAGTCACGACTCGACATGCAGACACTCAACCTGTTTGCACGTGCCCGTTATGCCAACCATGACGGTAAAATTAAACCGGGACAGTCGGCAAAGATTGAAATTAAAATTGAACAGAAAGAGAATGCCATCGTAATACCGAGCATCTCCAGTGTGAAAGAGATGGGACGTGATATTGTTTATCTCTATGACAATGGAAAAGCCAAAGAGATAGAGATCATTACCGGTATACGCACCGCCTCCTCGGTGGAGGTGACCAGCGGTCTCTCAGTGGGTGACACCCTCCTCACGACAGGAGTGATGCAGCTCCGCACCGGCATGCCTGTACGGATTACGCAGATGGTAGCAAACAACGCTGAATAAGAATGAAACGAGCAAGGAGATACGCTGACCTATGAACTTTTCAGAACTAAGCATCAAACGACCGGTACTTGCCACGGTGATGGTCTTGATCATCATCATCTTCGGCATCATCGGATTTACCAATCTGCCGGTACGTGAGTACCCCAGCGTGGACAACCCTATCATCACCGTCAACGTCTCATATCCGGGAGCCAATGCAGAGGTGATCGAGAACCAGATTACCGAGCCACTGGAACAAAACATCAACGGCATCCCGGGCATACGCTCATTGGTGAGCCGAAGCAGTCAGGGTAGCTCTCGCATTACCGTGGAGTTCGAACTGAGTGTTGACATGGAGACGGCTGCCAACGACGTACGTGACAAGGTATCGGTTGCACAGCGATACCTGCCGCGCGACACAGACCCTCCCACCGTTTCGAAAGCTGATGCCGACTCCGACCCGATCATGCAGATCACCATACAAAGTCCCAACCGGTCACTGCTTGAGCTCTCCGAAATATCCGAACTCACGGTGAAGGAACGGCTGCAGACAATCTCCAACGTGAGTGCCGTCGAAATTTGGGGTGAGTATCGTTACTCCATGCGTCTCTGGCTCGATCCCATTCGCATGGCAGCCTACAATATCACCCCCATGGATGTCAAGAGTGCGCTCGACCGCGAGAATGTAGAACTGCCCGCCGGCAACATCGAAGGTGATCAGATCTCCCAGTCTATTCGCACCATGGGCCTCATGCAGACACCCGAAGAGTTCAACAATCTGATCCTGATCGAGGACAACTTCCGTATAGTCCGTTTCAGGGATGTGGGTTATGCCGAACTGGATGCCGCCGACAGGCAGACCATCCTCCGCCGTAATGGTGTGCCGATGGTCAGCTGTGTCATCATCCCGCAACCGGGAGCAAACCATATTGAGATTGCCGATGAGGTGCGCGACCGCATGGACCAGATGAAAAAGGACCTCCCTGAAGATGTGATCCTCGACGTGGCATTCGACAACACCATGTTCATCAGAGCATCCATATCAGAAGTACAGAATACGGTGATCATCGCCTTCATTCTGGTGGTACTCATCATCTTTGCCTTTCTACGCAATTGGAGGGTGACGCTGATCCCAGCCGTAGTAATACCTATATCGCTAATAGGCATCTTCTTCGTGATGTACCTGGCCGGCTTCTCCATCAACGTGCTCTCCATGCTGGCAGTAGTACTGGCGGTAGGACTGGTGGTTGACGATGCAATCGTTGTAACGGAGAACATCTTCCAGAAGGTGGAGGCTGGGATGAACCCTGAAGAGGCATCCATTGCAGGCTCCAAGGAAATCTTCTTTGCCGTCATTTCCACCACCATCACCCTGGTAGCCATCTTCTTCCCGATCGTCTTCCTGGAGGGAATGACGGGACGCCTCTTCAGGGAGTTCAGCATCGTCATTTCCGGAGCGGTGATCATCTCCTCCTTCGTGGCGCTCTCGTTTGTACCGATGCTTTCATCCAAGTTGCTGAAGAAAAAAGAGAAACATAACAAGTTCTACAACAAGACAGAGCTCTTCTTTGTCGGAATGAATCGCTTCTATGGCCGGATGCTCCGCACCTTCCTGCACAAGAAATGGCTGGTACTGCCTATCCTCATCCTCTCCACGCTTCTAATCATCCTCTTCTGGAACGTTGTTCCGGCCGAGATGGCTCCCTTGGAAGACCGCTCGCAGATCATGATCCGCAGCTCGGCACCCGAAGGGGCAACCTTCGAATTTGTCAGAGACTTCACGGATAGAATCTCCGAGATCGCCGACTCCATCGCTCCTGAAAGAGAATCAAACATCGTCTTCACCCGTAGTGGATTCAGCATGGTGCGCATGGTGTTACCCGACATGACTGAAAGGGAACGCAGCCAGATGGAGATTGCAGGCAAGCTGTCGTCTGCAGTGCGCAACGAGAACGCAGCACGAGCCTTTGTCCAGCAACAATCTACCTTCGGTGGCCGACGTGCGGGTATGCCGATTCAGTATGTCCTGCAGGCTCCCAACATCGAAAAACTACAGGAGTTCATACCACCAATCATGGAACGGGTGAGCAACAGTCCCTATTTCCAGATGGCCGACGTGGACCTGAAGTTCACCAAGCCGGAAACACGCATCTTGATCGATCGCGACAAAGCAGCAATACTTGGGGTGAGTACCCGTGACATCGGTCAGACCTTGCAATATGCACTCAGCGGGCAACGAATGGGTTACTTCTATATGAACGGGAAGCAATACCAGATACTGGGAGAGATCAACCGCCAGCAGCGCAATACACCTATCGATCTGAAGACAATCTATATCAAGAACAATGCGGGAGTAATGATCCAGATGGATAACCTGGTGAAACTGGAAGAGTCGGTGGCACCCCCTCAGTTATACCGTTACAACCGCTTCAACTCGGCCACCATCTCTGCGGGATTGGCTCCCGGCTACTCACTGGGTGAAGGGTTGGAGGAGATGGACCGCATCGCGGCTGAAGTATTGGACGACAGCTTCCGCACCGCCCTGGAAGGGGAATCAAGAAACTTCAGGGAGAGTTCCTCCAGTCTGCTCTTCGCCTTCGGACTAGCCATCCTCCTGATCTTCCTGGTGATGGCAGCTCAGTTCGAGAGCTTCAAGGATCCGTTTGTCATCATGTTCTCCGTACCCATGGCGCTCTTTGGTGCACTCCTATTCATGTGGATCGCAGGTGTGACAATGAACATCTACAGCCAGATCGGCATCATCATGCTGATCGGCCTGGTGGCAAAAAACGGTATTCTGATCGTGGAATTCGCCAACCAACGTCAGCAGGCGGGACTGAACAAGCATAAGGCAATCATCGAAGCATCCGTACAGCGGTTGCGCCCCATCCTGATGACCAGCATCTCCACTATACTGGGTTTGCTGCCACTGATGTTCGCCACCGGTGAAGGTGCCAATGGCCGTATTGCCATGGGAACGGCTGTGGTGGGAGGCCTGCTGATCTCCACCCTGCTCACCCTGTTCGTGATCCCAGTAATGTATATCTACCTCTCCACCGACCGGGAAGCCAAAACAATCAAGAAGAAACAATAACGTACAAGTAATGTGTAAACGATATCCCATTGGTCTGATCATTTTTTTCCTGACGATGAACTCATTCACCTTGGCACAGGAGGTGATGAACCTGCAGGAGTGCCTTCAAATTGGGCTGGAAAAAAATTATGATCTGCAGATAGTGCGCAACGAAGAACAGATATCCGATAACAATGTCACGCTGGGCAACGCCGGATTCCTGCCCTCAGTTACCCTCAACTCAGGCTACAGTTTGCGCAACAACAACAGTGACCAGTACCCTGTCGGGGAAGATGCCGCGCAACAACAGCGCAATGTCTCCACCGGCACTCTCGATGCTGGTGTGAACCTAAACTGGACGCTCTTTGAAGGATTCAGTGTACAGACAAACTATAAACGTCTGCAGGAACTGAAGACGATGGGAGAACTGAATACCCGGCTGGCTGTGGAGAACTTCATCGCCAACCTTACGGCGGAATACTACAACTATGT
>JADLKK010000145.1 GCA_016839025.1 Proteiniphilum sp. | reverse complement strand
GTTCAAAGTTCAAAGTTTGATGAACCCGAAACCCGAAACCTGGAACCCGAAACCTGGAACCTGAAACTTGGAACCCGGAACCTGAAACTAAAAAACTGATAACTGAAAAACATGCCCCGATACACCGTCAAAGAGAGAGAGATGATCCGCCGCATTGCGGTGATCTACGCCGTGGGAGTGGCCGGATTCATCATTCCCTTCACACACCGCTGCTTCATGCTGCTGACACCGCTGGTGCTGCTGC
Source organism: Proteiniphilum sp. (assembly GCA_016839025.1). GTDB lineage: Bacteria > Bacteroidota > Bacteroidia > Bacteroidales > Dysgonomonadaceae > Proteiniphilum. Next base: position 3,963 of record JADLKK010000145.1, on the reverse strand, counting down.
TCTCGTTGGCGCTGCTCATCTGGTACGACCGTGACCGCCGGAAAGGGGGACAATTAAACAGGATTGTCTTTTATTTCTTCGTCTTCACCGCCGGTTTCCTGGTGGAGATGTGGGGCGTCAACACCGGTGCGCTCTTTGGCAGCTATCTCTACGGCAGCGGCCTGGGGCCCAAAATTTATGGCACGCCACCGCTCATCGGCCTTAACTGGGTGCTGATGATCTACCTCACCTCCGCCATCTTCACCACGCGGCGGCGCAACCTGCTCAACGGCATTGTATGGCCTTCGCTGCTGATGGTGGGATACGACCTGATCATGGAACAAGTGGCCCCCAAGATGGACATGTGGTCCTGGCAAAACGATGTGATCCCCCTGCGGAACTACCTGATGTGGGGAGTGCTGGCGGTCATCTTCCACACCCTGCGTTACCGGATGAAGGTGCGCGACCGCAACACGATGGCGCTGCCCCTCTTCGTGGTGCAGACGCTCTTCTTCCTGCTGATCCTGCTGAGCAAATAAACTGATTCAGATTGAAGTAGATCCGTTTAATTGACCATATTCATTCGCACACAAAAGCATAGAAAAACAGACTGCAAAAACAACTAACCACCCCACAATGCTCCGCTCGAAACACCACTTCTTCATCTACCCCTTCTTCCAGCACTACACCCGCTGGTTGCTGAAACGTCGCTTTCACAGGGTGACGATTGAGGGCAGGTTTGCCGACCGGGGGAAGCCGGTGTTGCTGATAAGCAACCACATTGGCTGGTGGGACGGCTTTTGGGCGATGTACCTCAAGCTGGAGGTGGTGAAGCGCAGGTTTCACTTCATGATGCAGGAGGATCAGCTGCTCCGCTTCCGCTTCTTCAACTATACCGGCGCTTTCTCGGTCAACCGGAAGAGCCGCGAGGTGGTAGAGTCGCTTCAATACGCCGCATCGCTGCTACAGGACCCGGCTAACATGGTGCTGATATACCCGCAGGGCCGTCTGCAGTCGCTCTACTGTACGAACTTCCGCTTCGAGAAGGGTATTGAGCGCATCCTGCAGGGCAGGGAGGGAGAGGTGCAATTGCTGATGTCGGTCAACATGATCGACTATCTGGTGCATCCGAAGCCCACGCTCTACATCTACCTGCGCGACTACGGGGGACCGTTTCGGCGTGAAGCGCTGGAGGAGGCCTACAACCGCTTTTATGCCGATTGTCTCACCATCCAAACCGCACGCACCGAATGATCGAATACATCGCCTGCATCATCCTTGCCTTTGCGCTGCTGCAACTGCTGGTCGCGCTAGTCAACCTCCTCCTCCGGGAGCGTCTGCCGGTACGCGATACAAAGGCAGCGGGCAGCTTCGCAAAAATGCTCGGATATGATTCCATCGGTAGTGTCGGTTCCGGGCAAAGGGTCACACTTGCTTCTGTCGCTGATCCCGAATTCGATACCCTGCAATCTGCAGACATCAAGCCAACCGCTGCAACGATACCGGATCCGACCCTCTCGGTGCTGATTCCGGCACGCGATGAGGAGGCGAACATCGGCCTGCTGCTGGGCGATCTCACCACCCTCAGCGACCGGGTCATGGAGATCATCGTCTGCGACGACCAGTCCGCCGACAATACGGCATACATCGTGGAGCGGTACGCAGCATCCGACTCGCGCATCCGGCTGATCCGTGGGGGGGAGCTACCCGATGGCTGGTTCGGCAAGAATTATGCCTGCCACTGCCTGGCACAGGAGGCAGCGGGCGACTATCTCCTCTTCCTCGATGCCGATGTGCGGGTGAGAGAGGGGCTGCTCGACCGTTCCCTGCAATATGTGCAACGACATCGATGCGACCTGATGAGCATCTTCCCCACTCAGGAGATGCAGACACTCGGAGAAAAAGTTACCGTACCCAATATGCAGCTCATCCTGCTCACGCTGCTGCCGCTGCCATTGGTGCGCCTCGCGGGGTTCTCCTCGCTCTCCGCCGCCAACGGTCAGTTTATGCTGTTCAGGCATGAGACCTACAAGGAGCTTGAACCCCACCGACTGTTCCGCATGAGCCGTGCCGAGGACATCGAGATTGCCCGTCACCTGAAGCGGCAATGCCGTCGGGTGAGCTGTCTCACCGGTATCAGCGAGGTGCGCTGCCGCATGTACCACTCCCTGCCGGAGGCAGTGGAGGGGTTCTCGAAAAATATCACCTACTTCTTTGGTAGTTCATCACCGGCAGCGATCCTCTACTGGCTGGTTACCACCCTCGGTTTCATCCCTTTTCTTATTGCGGGAAGATGGGAGGGCCTCTGGCTCTGGTTGGCAGCCACGCTGCTTACCCGCATCGTGGTATCATTGGCAGCCGGTATGAGGGTGGGCGACAACCTGCCGCTGTTCCTGCCACAGCAGGCGATGCTGGGCGTTTTTATCCTGCGCTCGCTCATCAACAGAAGAAAAAACAGATTCACCTGGAAAGGACGAAAGATATAATATGATTGCTACGCAACCACAGATCTCAAAGGAGACACCGCTAACCCTCTGCTGGTTTCGACGCGACCTGCGGTTGGAGGACAACCACGCGCTCTGGCAGGCACTCCGATCCGGTCGACCTGTGCTGCCCCTCTTTATCTTCGACAGCGAGATCCTGGATGCCCTCAGTGAGAAGGAGGATCGCAGGGTCGCCTTCATCTACTCCGCCATTGAGGCGATGAACCGGCGCCTGCGGGAGGAGTACCATTCCGGCATCCTCTGTCTGCAGGGGAGACCGGAGGAGGTCTTCGAGAAACTATTGTCAGATTACCGTATAGGGGAGGTCTGCTGCAACGAGGACTACGAACCCTATGCCGTCGCCCGTGACCGGAAGGTGGAGCAGTTGCTGGCCAACAGAGGGGTGCCCCTTCACCGCTTCAAGGATCAGGTGATCTTCCACAAGAATGAGCTCCTTACCGCCGCGGGAAAACCCTACAGCGTCTACACGCCCTACTCCCGTGCCTGGCTCTCGAAGTACCGCGAGGGGGAGCAGCGATTCTATCCCTCGGAGGAGCTGCTTGGCAACCTGCTGAAAGAGGTGCCCCATCTGCCGACCCTCGGTGAGATCGGCTTCCGTGATCCCGGTTTTCAATTTCCGCCGGCTGATCCCGACGACGGGGTGATTGCCGACTATGAGCATACACGCGACCTGCCGGCACTGGAGAATGGTGTCACCCGCATGGGAGTACACCTGCGCTTCGGCACCGTGAGCATCCGCAAGCTGGCACTGCGCGCTTCGCTGCTCAGCGAGACCTACCTGAAGGAGCTGATCTGGCGCGAGTTCTTCATGCAGGTGCTCTGGCACTTCCCCTACGTGGCGGAGGGTCCCTTCCGGAAGAAGTATGAGGCGATCTTCTGGGAGAACAACGAAGCGGATTTCGTTCGCTGGTGCAACGGCACCACCGGCTACCCGATGGTCGACGCGGGCATGCGGGAGCTGAATGCCACCGGCTTCATGCACAACCGCGTACGGATGGTGGCTGCCAGCTTTCTTACCAAGCACCTGCTCATTGACTGGCGCCGGGGGGAGGCTTACTTCGCCGCGAAGCTGCTCGACTTCGACCTGGCGGCCAACAATGGCAACTGGCAGTGGGTGGCCGGCACCGGATGCGATGCGGCACCCTACTTCCGGATCTTCAACCCTACGGAGCAACAGAAACGGTTCGACCCCCAACAGGAGTACATCCGTCGCTGGATCCCCGAGCTGGGCACATCTGGATATCCTGCACCGATGATCGACCACTCCTTCGCCCGCCAACGGGCGCTGGAACGATACAACGTATAAACGTTCAAAGTTCAAAGTTCAAAGTTCAAAGTTCAGAGTTCAACGTTCAACGTTTATAGTTCATAGTTTGCTGAACCTGGAACCCGGAACCTGGAACCCGGAACTATTAAATGACCACTGATAACGGACAACTGATGATGAAACAAAAATTGATTTCCCTGCTGCTCTTCACCC
>JADLKK010000019.1 GCA_016839025.1 Proteiniphilum sp. | reverse complement strand
TTGGCGTAGCTCTCTTTCACAAATGCTGCATTGTTGAGATAGTCGTAGCTCTCCTGAACGCCTTCAACCGGGGTGCCGGTATACCGCTCAACCTCCACGATCATGTACCTGGCTCCCGATTTCTCCACATTGTTGAAGATGCCCTCAAAATCGACCTTACCACTCTTGCCCAGCTCCAGTTCATCTTTGATATGAAGCAGTTCAAAACGGCCGGGGTAATTGTTGAAGTAGTCCACAGGGTTCTTGCCCCCCTCGCCTACCCAGTAGACATCCATCTGAAAAAACACCTTGGCAGGATCGGTATTGTTCAGCATGTAGTCATACATCAGCTCACCCTCAACCTCGGTGAATTCGAATTTATGGTTGTGGTAGCCAAACTTGATGCCTGCAGCGTTGCACTTCTCGCCGATCTGGTTGAAGTAATCACAGTATGCCTGCAGGTCGGCCAGTGTCTTGGGGGTCGGTATCCATGCCACAACCAGGTATTTCATACCGGCTTCCTTGTGTGCCTGGATGGCACTGTCCCACCATGCCCATGTCTCCTCCCAGTTTGTATCGGCAGCCGGATCGGCCAGTGGCTTGCCGGCATGGGAAGAGAGTACCTCCATACCGGCATCCTCGATCGATTTTTTGAACTCGGCAGGAGACATTCCGTAAAACGTTCCGTCGTTGTAACCGGCTGCTTCCACACCGGTATAGCCCATTTCTGCCGCCTTGGCGATGGTGGCTGCATAGTCAGCCTTGATATCTTCCCGCAGAGAGTAGAGTTGCAGGTAGATATCCTTCTTGGCCGGAGCAGCCTCTTTTTTCTGCCCTTCCGTGCATGCGGAGAGAAGGAACAGCCCGCTCATCAGCGCTAGCAAAAGAAATCCATTTTTTTTCATCCTATTGACTTTTTGAAACAAACCATCCAACCCGAAGGCTGCATGGTTTTTCTGGTGTTGTTGATTAATCCAAAATTTTCACCTTGATATTCCTGAACCAGACATCATCTCCGTGATCCTGGAAACCGATGTAACCTTCCTGGTTTTCACCTCCGGCATTCAGGAAATTGGGCCAGTTCTTGAACTTGCTATTGGCAACCATCTCTTTCCATGCGTCTGTCCAGAGGTGATATTCCACTACATTTTCGCCGTTCTGAGAATGCACCACGGTACCCTTATAGACCAGGATACCACCGCTGTTCCATTCACCCGCAGGCTTGGAGTTCTGGGGTACTGCAGGTACAAGGTCATAGAGAGAAGCTGACTGACGATTGCCATCCTTGCCCAGTTTGGCGTCGGGGTGACGTTCGTTGTCGAGGATCTGGTACTCGGGTGATGATTCATAGATGGGTTTTCCCTCTACTTCCTGCCCAAGGTAGAAGACACCGCTGTTCCCACCTTCCGAAACTTTCCATTCGAAGGTGAGCTCGAAGTTCTTGAACTTCTGATCGTAAATGATGTCTCCACCATCCTTGGCTCCTGCTTCTCCCTTGCCCGATCCGTTGATCTTGATGGCTCCATCTTCAATGGTCCAGGCTGAGGGAATATCGGTACGGTTGTAACCTCTCCAGCCGGTAAAATCCTCACCGTTGAAAAGCGTGATCCACCCCTCATCGGCAGCAGCGACTTCCGTAGTCTCAGCAGTCGCTTCGGAATCTTTTGATTGTTTGCTGGCATTGGCACAAGAGATAAATATCATACCAGTTAAGATAAGTAAATTAAACAGATAAAAAACCTTTTTCATGACAATTTTCTTTTTTATGTTACTGATTGTATGTTAAAACAGCAAAGGGATAACGACAAAGGCTCGTCGTTATCCCTTGTGAAACAATAAATTAGGGCATTTCAGGCAGTTTCCAGCCGTTCTTGTAGGTATGCTTGATCATCTCGTTGGCATACTCCACCGCATTGACCGGATCGGTCCAGGTCTTGTTGAAGGTGGGGTGACCGTCCGTGATCTTGAAACCATCTTCCACAATGGTGCGGACAGTGGCGTCTGAAGGAATATTGGTGAACTGCATCTTCTCTCCATCCCAGTGCAATTCCTGGTTCAGCGATTGCAGACGTACGGCCAAGACGCCCATGACCACCATTTCGTTGAAAGGACCTGCCTCCGAGAAGGGAGATGCCGTTTCCACACGGTTTTCGGGACTCTCCTTGCAGGCACGTACCCAGTCCATCTCATGCGACAGGGTCACCTCACGCTGTGTTTTCGGTGAGTTGGGCTTGCGTCCGGAGACCAGCCAGGGATTCACACCGTAGCAACCACAGATAAGGGTGTCTTTCGTACCGTGGAAGATCACGCCGCCGCCCTGATCGTTCAGATTCTTTCCGGCGGGAACTCCTTCGGGACGCATAGGCGTAAGTCCACCGTCGTACCAGTATACTTCCACTTCGGGCATGGCCACCTTCGGCATGTTGTCGCGGGCAGGGAATACATACTTCACCATCTGCGCATTGGGAGCACAGTCGGTAAGCAGCATGGTAGACGATCCCTGCACCCGGGTAGGATATCCCAGGTTCAGCCCCTTGAATACCGGGTGAAGGATATGGCAAGCCATGTCACCAAGGGCTCCTGTTCCAAAGTCCCACCAGCCACGCCAGTTCCAGGGGTGATAGATCTCATTGAAGGGTCGCTTGTTGGCCGGCCCGATGAAGAGATCCCAGTCGAGGGTCTTGGGTACCTTGTGCGCCTCTTTGGGAGTCATCAGTCCCTGTGGCCAGATGGGGCGGTCTGTAAATGTCTCAACCTTGGTCACCTCTCCAATCTGTCCGTCGTAGATCCAGTCGATCACCTGGCGAACACCCGGTCCGGATGAACCCTGGTTGCCCATACTGGTGGCCACCTTCTGTTTTTTTGCCAGATTCGTGAGAAGACGCGACTCATACACGCTGTGTGTCAGTGGTTTCTGCACGTATACATGCTTGCCCATGGTCATGGCATCAGCGGCAATGATTGCATGGGTGTGGTCGGCGGTGGCTACCACAACCGCATCAATCGACTTGCCCAGTTCGTCGTACATCTTGCGATAATCATAGTACTTCTTGGCATTGGGGAAGTAGTCGAAAACACGCTTGCTGTACTTCCAGTCCACGTCACAAAGTCCGACAATGTTCTGGCTTTCGAGCTTTTTCAGGTTGGCAAAACCCATACCACCCACGCCCACGCCGACGATATTCAGCTTATCGCTCGGGGCCATGTGTCCCATACTTTTACCCAATACGGAGGAGGGTACGATAGTCAGTCCGGCAGCGGCAAAAGCTCCCGTTTCCAGAAATCTTCTTCTTGAAATTTTTGATGACATAATTTTTCTTTTGATGTGAGATTACATTATAAGGATTAATTCATACTGTTTCATAACGATTTCGCAACAAGGCTGTAAATTTACTAAAAAAATGAATAAACCGAAATTTATCGGACAAATATTCGCCCGGAAGCGGTATGAGATCCTGAATCGATCTCCGAATGGGCAGAGAATGCGGACAATTCTATCCCCCGGTTGCAAATTTCGCCAGATTATTCCGTTTTCGGTATGTTGTAACCGAAATTTGAGCTATTTTTGTGTGTAACCGATCCATAGGAATGTAAGAAATTGAGAGGAAAACCCTTTTCGCCTTGAATGTTTTCAGATTGCCAAAATAGCATAATATGAACCAGAACAGCTTCTTATCTCTAATTGAACAAAGCGTCCGCATCCATTGGGAGTTGCCTGCTATGACCGATTTCCAGGGAAAAACCTATTGTTACAAGGATTTTGCACGGGAGATTGACCGGCTCCACGATTATTTCAGAACTGCCGGAATTGGACGAGGCGACAAGATCTCCCTCTGCGGAAAGAACTCTGCCAACTGGGCAATTGCCTTCTTTGCCGCTCTCTCCTATGGCGCTGTGGCAGTGAGCATCCTGCATGAATTTGACAGGGAAAGCGTGCGCTTTATTGTGGATCACTCCGATTCCAAACTTTTCTTCACCGATGAGAGCATCTGGAATGAACTGGACCGGGAAAGTCTTCCCAAGGTGGAAACGGTCTTTTCACTCGACAACATGTCTCTGCTGGTAACCACTTCTGAACAACTACAGCAGTTTGTCACCGGTGCCGGAGACTATTTTGAAGAGAAATATGGCAGAGGATTTTTCGTCAATGACCTCTCCTTCCGCACCGATAAGCCGGAGGAGCTGGCGGTAATCAACTACACCTCCGGTACAACCAGCAGCCCCAAAGGGGTGATGATCCCCTACCGCAGCCTCTGGTCCAATACCAAATTCGCCAATGATTGCCTGGAATTTATCCACCCTGGCGACAATATCGTCTGTATGCTGCCGATGGCCCATACCTACGGACTGGCCTTCGAGATCCTCAACTCCATCTCCATGGGATGCCACATCCACTTCCTGGGCAAAACACCTTCACCCAGGGTGTTGCTAGACGCTTTCGCCAGGGTAAAACCCAAGCTGGTTCTGGCCGTACCACTCATTATTGAGAAGATTGTGAACAAAAGCGTATTGCCCAGGTTACAGAAGGGAGCGGCGAAGGTGTTGTCGGGCATACCACTGCTCAATGCAATTGTCTACCGGAAGGTACGCAGGTCGATGATCGAAGCTTTTGGCGGCCACCTGAACGAGGTGGTGATCGGCGGTGCGGCCATCAACCCCGATGTGGAGAAATTTCTGCGCAAGGTGCGCTTCCCCTACACCGTGGGGTATGGGATGACCGAATGCGGCCCGCTGATTTCCTACTCCTACTGGAGGGCTTTCAAGGAGCACTCCTGCGGCAGGGTGGTAGACCGGATGCAGGTACGCATCGACTCCGATGACCCGCAAAATACCGTAGGAGAGATCCAGGTAAAGGGTACCAATGTCATGCAGGGTTACTACAAGAACGAAGAGGCAACCCGTCACACTTTCACCGACGATGGGTGGCTGAAGACCGGCGACCTGGGGGTGATGGACAGTGATGGTTATCTCTTTATCCGTGGGAGGGACAAGAATATGATCCTGGGACCATCGGGACAAAACATCTATCCCGAGGAGATCGAGGAGAAGATCAACGGCTCTCCCTTTGTGAGCGAATCACTGGCCATCGAAGAGAACAAGAAGATTGTGGCACTGATCGTTCCCGACTTTGAAGTACTGAAGGAGCATGCCATCCACAATGAGCAGGTAGAGGAGCTTTTTGACAGACTGATCGGAGAGATCAATGCCAAGTTACCTGCCTACAGCAAGATCAGCACCTTCAGGCTGCGTAACGAGGAGTTCGAAAAGACGCCCAAACGGAGCATCAAGCGGTTCAAATACCTGAAATAGTTTATGTTAGATGAAAAAACCTGTTTCTCTATCTGAAACAGGTTTTTTTCCAACAGGCCGGTCACGGGATCTCGCTGCGAAGCCAGGTGAATCTTGCGTCAATACTCATTCCAGCTTTTTATTTCAATATCCTCCCTGTCCATTGTACAGAATGCGGTGATGAAAGCACTGGCCAACCGGGCATTGGTGATCAGCGGAATGTTGTAGTCCACCGCACCGCGACGGATGATGTAACCATTGGTCAGCTCCCTGCGCGTCACATCCTTCGGAATATTGATGATCAGGTCGAACCGCTTGTCGGCAATCATCCTCCGGATGTTGTTCTCTCCATCCTCGTCAGGCCAATTCAGATCGGTTGCCGGGATGCCGTTCTCCTCAAGGAACTTCTGCGTGCCGTGGCTGGCGTACAACCTATATCCTCTCTCTCCCAGCAGCTTGCAGGCTTCCAGCAGATCCACTTTCGACTTCATCTCACCGGATGAGATCAGGATTCCCTGCTCCTTTTCAGGGATCCGGTATCCTACCGAAAGCATCGACTTGAGGATGGCATCGTGGAAGTCCTCTCCAATGCAGCCCACCTCGCCGGTGGAGGACATGTCCACACCCAGCACCGGGTCAGTATTCTGCAGACGGGAGAAGGAGAACTGCGAAGCCTTCACACCGATGTAATCGAGGTCGAACGCCGAGCTGTCCGGCTTGCGGAAGGGGGCTCCGAGCATGATGCGGGTAGCGGTGTCGATGAAATTCTGTTTCAGCACCTTCGAGACAAACGGGAAGGAACGGGAGGCACGCAGGTTGCACTCGATCACCTTGATCTCGTTGTTCTTGGCAAGGTACTGGATGTTGAACGGTCCGCTGATATTCAGCTCACGTGCGATCTGCCGGGAGATCTTCTTCACGCGGCGCATCGTCTCGAAGTAGAGCTTCTGTGCGGGAAAGACCAGCGTGGCATCGCCCGAGTGCACACCGGCAAACTCCACATGCTCGGAGATGGCATACTCCACCACCTCACCCTCACGAGCCACCGCATCGAACTCGATCTCCTTGGCGTTTTGCAGGAAGGAGGAGACCACCACGGGGAACTCTTTCGATACGTTGGCGGCCAGCTGCAGAAAGGTATGCATCTGCTCCCTGTCGTAACAGACGTTCATGGCGGCACCCGAGAGCACGTAGGAGGGACGGATCAATACCGGGAAGCCCACCTCTTCCACAAAGCTGTCGATCTCGTCGAAGCTGGTCAGCTCCTTCCAGCGGGGCTGGTCGATGCCCAGCTCGTCGAGCATGGCGGAGAACTTGTGTCGGTTCTCGGCCCGGTCGATGGAGAGGGGTGTCGTCCCCAGTATGGGGACCTGCTGACGGTGCAGCTTCATGGCCAGGTTGTTGGGAATCTGCCCCCCCACCGAAACAATTACCCCCTTCGGGTTTTCGATGTCGATCACATCGAGCACCCGTTCGAAGGTGAGCTCGTCGAAGTAGAGACGGTCACACATGTCATAATCGGTAGAGACGGTCTCCGGATTGTAGTTGATCATCACCGACTGATAGCCCAGTTCGCGTGCACTTTGCACCGCGTTCACCGAACACCAGTCGAACTCCACCGAGGAACCGATGCGGTAGGCACCCGATCCCAGCACGATCACCGTCTCACCCTCCCCGCGGTGCGGGCTATGGACTTTATCCGATCCGTAGGTGAAGTAGAGGTAGTTGGTCTTGTCGGGATGGCCGGAAGCCACCGTGTTGATGCGGCGTACCCCGGGCAGTACCTGCTGCTGCCTGCGCAGGTCGCGTACCCGGATCAGATCCTCCTCCAGGCTACCCTGTGGATCCTCCACGAAACGTGCAATCTGGAAGTCGGAGAAGCCGAGTCGCTTGGCTTCGCGCATCACTTCCGCAGGCAGCTCCTCTATCTTGTGATAAGAGGAGAGCACCTTCGAATAGTTATGGATGTTCTCCAGCTTCTCCAGGAACCAGCGGTCGATCTTTGTCAGTGCTTCAATCTGAGCGACTGTATATCCTTTTTCAAGGGCGTCGGCGATGGCGAAGATGCGCAGGTCGGTAGGCTTGGCGAGCGACTCCTCCACATTGTCGAAAGTCATCTCCCGGTTGCCCACGAAGCCGTGCATCCCCTGCCCGATCATCCGGAGACCTTTCTGGATGATCTCCTCGAACGACTGACCGATGGACATGATCTCACCCACCGATTTCATTGAGGAGCCGATCTCGTGGCTCACGCCGTAGAACTTGTTGAGGTCCCACCGTGGGATCTTCACGATCATGTAATCCACCGACGGAGCCACATAAGCCGAATTGGGGGTGTCCATCTCGCCGATCTGGTCGAGCGAGTAGCCGAGTGCCAGCTTGGTGGCCACAAAGGCCAGCGGATAACCCGATGCCTTGGAGGCGAGTGCCGAGGAGCGGCTCAGGCGGGCGTTGATCTCGATGATGCGGTAGTCGTTGGACTCGGCGTTAAAAGCATATTGGATGTTGCACTCGCCCACGATGCCGATATGACGCACCGTACGGCGGGCGATATCCTCGAGCAGCTCAATCTGTTCTTTTGCCAGCGTGATGATGGGTGCCACCACGATGCTCTCGCCGGTATGAATGCCCAGCGGATCGAAGTTCTCCATCGGCACCACCGTGAAGCAGTGGTCGTTCTTGTCGCGAATCACCTCAAATTCAATCTCCTTCCACCCTTTCAGGCTCTCTTCCACCAGGATCTGGCTGGAGAAGGAAAGCGCGCTCTTGCAGAGCTCCACGAACTCCTCTTCGTTGTTGCAGATACCGGAACCCTGTCCACCCAGTGCATAGGCTGAGCGAACCATAATGGGAAACCCAATCTCGTGTGCCGCTTTCAGCGCATCTTTCAAGTTTTCGACAGCGTGTGACTGGGGTGTCTTGACCGCAATCTCATTCAGTTTTTTCACGAACAAGTCACGATCTTCGGTGATCATGATCGCCTCCACAGTGGTACCCAGCACCCTTACCCCATGCTTTTCCAGTACACCGCTCTGGTAGAGCTCCGTGCCGCAGTTGAGGGCGGTCTGGCCGCCAAAAGCCAGCAGGATGCCGTCCGGCTGTTCCTTCTCGATCACCCTCTCTACGAAATAGGGAGTGATCGGCAGAAAGTAAACCTTGTCGGCCACCCCTTCCGAGGTTTGGATGGTGGCGATGTTGGGATTGATCAGGATGGTTTCTATTCCTTCCTCACGCATTGCCTTCAACGCCTGTGAGCCGGAGTAATCGAACTCACCCGCCTGTCCGATCTTCAGGGCTCCCGAGCCCAGTAAAACAACTTTCTTGATTGATTGGTCCATTCTTACTCTATTTCTTTGCTTTATCATTTTTTTCTATCTTCTTTCCCTTGTTCAGCCAACAGCTAAAAGCCAACAGCTACTCAATACTCCCCCCAGTGTCTGATCTCGATATCCTCTTCCGTGATCCGGCAGAAAGCTTTGATGAAGGCGCTGGCCAGTCGCGCGTTGGTGATGAGCGGGATGTTGAAGTCGATGGCACCTCTCCGGATCCGGTAACCGTTGGTCAGCTCCCGCTCCGTCAGGTTCTTGGGAATGTTGATCACCAGGTCGAACCGCTTCTCGGCGATCATCTCATTCACCTTCAACTTCGCATCCTCATCGTCGGGCCAGGCCACAAAGGTGCTCATCACACCGTTTTCCGCCAGGAACTTTTGCGTACCTCCCGTTGCAAAGAGGGCATATCCCTTTTGTTGCAGGAGACGGCAGGCATCGAGCAGATCCACCTTCGACTTGGTACCTCCGGAGGAGACCATGATGTTCTTCTTCGGGATGCGGTAGCCTACCGCCAGCATGGAGGTGAGCAGGGCATCGTCGAAATGGGTACCGATCGCCCCCACCTCACCGGTGGACGCCATGTCCACCCCAAGTACCGGATCGGCTTTCTGCAGACGGGTGAAGGAGAACTGAGAGGCTTTGATCCCCACGTAGTCGAGGTCGAAGGCCGACTTCTCGGGCTGCCTCACCGGAATCTCGAGCATTACTTTCGTGGCGATCTCTATAAAGTTTATTTTCAATATCTTTGATACGAACGGAAATGACCTGGAGGCCCTCAGGTTGCATTCAATCACCTTGATGTCGTTCTCCTTCGCCAGGAACTGGATGTTGAAAGGACCGGAGATGTTGAGTGCCTTCGCGATCTCGCGGGTGATCTGTTTGATGCGGCGGATGGTCTGTACGTAGATCTTCTGCGCCGGGAACTGGATGGTGGCATCACCGGAGTGCACACCGGCGAACTCCACATGCTCGGAGATGGCGTAGACCACCAGTTCTCCGTTCTGCGCCACCGCATCCATCTCGATCTCCTTGGCATACTCCACGAACTCGGAGACCACCACCGGGTACCTGTCCGACACCTCGGTAGCCAACGTCAGGAAGCGCTCCAGTTCATCCCTGTTGGAGCAGACGTTCATCGCCGCTCCGGAGAGCACGTAGGAGGGTCGCACCAACAGCGGGAAGCCCACCTCATCCACAAACCGGTGGATCTCGTCGAGTGTGGTGAGCTCACGCCAGCGGGGCTGATCGATCCGGAGCCGGTCGAGCATGGAGGAGAACTTGTGCCGGTCTTCGGCGTTGTCGATGCTCCTGGCCGAGGTGCCGAGCAGCCTCACCCCGGCGTTGTCGAGCTTCACCGCCAGGTTGTTGGGTATCTGTCCCCCCACTGAGACGATGACGCCGTGGGGGTTTTCCAGCTCAATGATGTCCATCACCCGTTCGTAGGAGAGCTCGTCGAAGTAAAGCCGGTCGCACATGTCGTAATCGGTGGAGACCGTCTCCGGGTTGTAGTTGATCATCACCGAGCGGTAGCCTTCACTGCGGACGGTATTGAGCGCATTCACCGAGCACCAGTCGAACTCCACCGAGGAGCCGATGCGGTAGGCACCCGATCCCAGCACGATCACCGAACGGTGGTCGCCCAGGTAGTGCACATCGTTCTCCGTTCCGTTGTAGGTGAGATAGAGGTAGTTGGTCTGTGCCGGATACTCGGCAGCCAGCGTATCGATCTGTTTGACCACCGGCAGTAATCCACGTTTTTTCCGGTATGACCGGACAATGAGGGGCGCTTCGTCGCTGACCTGCTCCTTCCAGAGCGCGCGTGCCACCTGAAAATCGGAGAAGCCCTGCTGTTTGGCGAGCCGCAGCAGCTTGTCGAACCCGTTGTTTGGTGCTGCCCCAAAATCAATGGCTTCCGGCTCATATGCTTCCAGCGATTCCGCTGTCACCATGATATTGTATAGTTTCCGCAGAAACCATTTGTCAATTTTTGTCAGTGCATGGATCTCATCCACCGTGTACCCCTTGCGGAAGGCTTTGCTGATGACGAAGATGCGCTGATCGGTGGGCTCGTGCAACGCCTTGTCGATGTCGTCGATCTTCAGCTCCTTGTTCTCCACGAAGCCGTGCATCCCCAGGCCGATCATGCGGAGTCCTTTCTGGATCGCCTCCTCGAAGGTGCGGCCGATGGCCATGATCTCGCCCACCGACTTCATGCTGGAGCCGATCTCCTTGGAGACACCGCTGAACTTGCCCAGGTCCCAGCGGGGGATCTTCACCACGATGTAGTCGAGTGCCGGCTCAAAGAAGGCGCTGGTGGAGCGGGTGACCGCGTTTTTCAGGTCGAACAGGCCGTAGCCCAGTCCCAGCTTGGCAGCCACGAACGCCAGCGGGTAGCCGGTCGCCTTGGAGGCGAGCGCCGAGGAGCGGCTCAGACGGGCGTTCACCTCGATCACGCGGTAATCCTCCGACTCGGGGTCGAAGGCATATTGTACGTTGCACTCTCCCACGATGCCGATGTGGCGGATGATGCGGATGGCCAGCTCCCGCAGCTTGTGGTACTCGCTGTTGGTAAGCGTCTGTGAGGGAGCCACCACGATGCTCTCGCCGGTATGAATGCCTTCTCCATGTTGCAGACGGTGATGCAGTTGTCGTAACGGTCGCGCACCACCTCATACTCGATCTCTTTCCACCCCTTGAGCGATTTCTCGATCAGCAGCTGGTCGGAGTAGTTGAAAGCCTTCGTGGCGAGGGCACGCAGCTCCTCCTCGTCGTTGCAGAAGCCGGAGCCCAGTCCCCCCAGGGCGTAGGCGGCCCGCACGATGATGGGGTAGCCCAGTCTGTCGGCTGCCTGCAGGGCATCCTCCATGGTGGCGGCGGCAAAGCTCTTGATGCTCTTCACCCCGATCTGATCGAGCTTCTTCACAAAGAGATCGCGGTCCTCGGTATCCATGATCGCCTGCACCGGTGTACCCAGCACCGCTACATTGTATTTGTCGAACACCCCACGCTTATAGAGCTCCACGCCGCAGTTGAGTGCGGTCTGTCCGCCGAAGGCAAGCAGGATGCCGTCGGGACGTTCACGGGCGATCACCTTCTCCACGAAGAGGGGTGTCACCGGCAGGAAATAGATCTTGTCGGCCGACCCCTCGGAGGTCTGTACCGTGGCGATGTTGGGGTTGATCAGGATGGTCTCCACCCCCTCTTCACGCAGTGCTTTCAATGCCTGCGATCCAGAGTAGTCGAACTCGCCCGCCTCACCGATCTTGAGCGCTCCCGAGCCGAGGATCAACGCTTTCTTCACCTGCATCGGCGCGGCTGGAGCAGTCATGTCAGGGTGTGTGATTGTTTTGTCGTGGGGTTGTATGCTGTTGTTCATCTTATTCCTCACATTTAAAGCATTTTTACAAAATCGCCAAAGAAAAAACGGGTGTCGGTGGGTCCCCCGGTGGCTTCGGGGTGAAACTGTACCGAGAAGAAGGGTTTGCTCTTGTGTCGTATCCCCTCATTGGTGCCGTCGTTCATGTTCACAAAGTAGGGCTCCCACTCGTCGTTCAGCAGCGACTCGTCCACGGCATAGCCATGGTTCTGCGAGGTGATGAAGCACTGGTTGGTTCCCACCTTGCGTACCGGCTGGTTGTGGCTGCGATGGCCATATTTCAGCTTGTAGGTGTCGGCACCGGCCGCCTTGGCCAGCAGCTGGTTGCCCATGCAGATGCCGAAGATCGGCTTCTCCTGCCGCATCGCCTCACGGATATGTGCCACCGTGGGGAGACAGTAATCGGGGTTGCCCGGTCCGTTGGAGAGGAAGAGACCGTCGTAATCGAGGGTGCTGAAGTCATGGTTCCACGGCACGCGGATCAGCCGTACCTGCTGTTTGAGCAGCTCGCGGATGATGTTGAGCTTCACACCGCAGTCGACCAGCACCACCCTCTTCTCCCCCTTCCCATATTCGATCACCTCCCTGCAGCTCACCTTCGCCACCAGGTTCTCCTGCTCCGGGTCGTAGAACGCCACCTCATCCTCGCGGTCATAGACGATCTTGCCCAGCATGGAACCTTTCTCGCGCAGCACCTTGGTGAGCATGCGGGTGTCGATGCCGCTGATCCCGGGGATGCACTCCTCCCGGAGCCAGTCACCCAGGCTCCTGATGCTGTTCCAGTGGGAATGCTCCTCGCAGTAATCCTGTACGATGAGCGCTTTGACATGGATCCTGCCGGACTCAAAAAAATCGGAAATTGCGTCTGTTTCGCTCTTGGCGGGAACTCCGTAATTTCCGATGATGGGGTATGTGAGTGTTAAAATCTGTCCTTCGTAGGAGGGGTCTGTCAGGCTCTCGGGGTAACCGACCATTGCGGTGTTGAAAACGACTTCTCCCGATGTGGCCTGTTCGGCTCCAAACGATTGTCCGTGAAAAACCATCCCGTTTTCAAGGATCAATCGCACCGGCTTGTATCTGTGCATAGTGCCAATAATGTTATGTTGAATTGAATCCTTTTGATATCGGGATACAAAGATAGCAAAAAAAGCGAAAAAGAGAACAAACAATCAGCGACGGACCTTTTTTTTAACAAATTGACAGGGATGGTTTCTCCCGGTCAGTTCCGGATCACTCCTGCGGATGCTCTCTTTTCTCCTTGCTGAATCCGAGGATCCACAACACCACACCTACAATGATCACCACGATGGTGAGGATGGGGAAAAAGCCAAGCAGGTACTCCCACCCCATCAGGTATCCAAACAGCAAAAAAGCGGCTGCAATGGTTGTACCGGCCAGTGCAGCCAACAGTCGTGCCGTGTTCTTTTTGAGTCGTGCCATTATCGTATATATTCTTCCAGATTTATTTTCAGCAGTCAAATATAGCATATTTATCCGAAAAATTCTCCTGTTCGCCAAAGATGATTACCTTTGTGCATAGAGATAACAAGAATCATCGACAAAGTCAAGCGCATATGAAAAGCAGAATCATTGAGGCAGCAATCATCGCTGTGGGGATCACCCTGCTGGGGTATATGATCCGCTCAGGAATAGAGAATTTCAAGGAGCGAGACCGCGTGGTCAGCGTGAAAGGGCTTGCCGAGTTGGAGGTGGCGGCCGACAAGGTGGTATGGCCATTGATGTACAAGGAGCTGGGAAACGACTTGCTGACACTCTATCACAACATTCAGACAAAAAACAGGACGATTGTGGCTTTTCTGCAAGCCAACGGGATCAAGGACGAAGAGATCACCGTAACCCCTGCGGAAATCATCGATATGGAGGCAGAACGATACTCCTCGCAGACGCACCCGTATCGTTACAATGCCACCTCGGTGATCACTGTCAGTTCAACCGATGTGGAGAAGGTTCGCAAGCTGATAGCGGAACAAACGGAACTGCTGAAGCAGGGTGTGGCGATTACCGGTGGCGATTACCGCTACAGCATCCTCTATGAATTCACCGGACTGAACAGCATCAAACCGGAGATGATTGAGGAAGCCACCAACAATGCACGGCGGGCTGCCGAAAAGTTCGCTACGGATTCGGGGAGCAAGTTGGGTAAGATCCGCGACGCATCGCAGGGACAGTTTACCATCACGGACAGGGATGCCAACACCCCTTTCATCAAGAATGTGCGTGTGGTGACCACCATCAATTATTACCTGAGAAAATAGGGATATGAAAGGGATATGAAGGGGATCAGAGCGAAAAACGTTTCCCCTTTGCCACAAAGGCGGCATATTTGTTCCGGTTGAAAACGTAATAATAGGCACCCCGTTTTGAGTTATCCTTGTCTTTCTTCTCCAACCTGTCCAGCAGATCCATGGTCGTCAGTTTTTTTCGGAAATTGCGCTTGTCCATCGGCATCTGAAAGATCGCCTCATAGAGATCCTGTAGCGCAGGAAGTGTAAAGCGATTCCCGAAAAAATTGAAAATCACCGGTTCGGTAGAAACCTTGTATCTGAGCAGTTTCAGTGCGTCCCGAACCATCTGGTTGTGATCAAACACCAGTGAGGGTACATCGTTGATATGGATCCATCTGGCATCAAACTGCTTGGCCAGTGAGGTGTCAAACAGCTCCATTTGCACCAGGGCATAATAGGCCACGGAGATCACCCTTCCCCCGGAATCCCGATGGAGTTCCCCATAGGCCCCCACCTGTTCCATGTAGATGTTGCCCAATGCCGTATAGCGGTATAAAATCTTTTCTGCGGCCTGATGCAGACTCTCCTGTTCCTCCATGAAACCACCCATCAGGGACCATTCATTTTTCAACGGTTCCACGGGGCGCCGGGTAAGCAACAAAAACAACTCCTTTGCCTGGAATCCCAGGATAATACAGTCTACGGCGATCAGGAAGCGACTATTGTCTTTGTAATATGCTGGCATCATAACAAGTAAGGTTACAAATAAAGAAAAAAGGTTGGAAGCTGGCCATGCAAATGATGGATCGCAACTTCCAACCCCATGTCACCCAAGCAGCTTTTACAGCTTGCGTGCGCCGTCGCTGATCACCACGTCGTACACCTTTGGTTCATGGCCATATCTGGCTTTAAACTGCTTTTTGGCATCCTCGATAAAAGAGTCATACAGCTCATCCTTCACCAGGTTGATGGTACAGCCACCAAAACCGCCCCCCATCACACGTGATCCGGTGACGCCATGCTCGCGCGCCACCTCATTGAGGAAGTCGAGCTCTTCACAACTCACCTCATAGAGCTTGCTCATGCCATGGTGTGTGGCATACATCTTCTCACCTACCGTTTCGTAGTCTCCCCGCTCCAGTGCATCGCTCACATCCCGCACACGCTGCGTCTCCTCAATCACATACTCGGCACGCATGAAGTCCTCGGCGGAGATCTCTCCCTTCACCTCGTTCAGCATATCCATTGTCGCGTCGCGTAGAAATTCCACACCAGGGTGCCGTTTGGCAATGGTGCGGGCAGCATGCTCGCACGACTCGCGTCGTTTGTTATAGGCAGAGGAGGCCAGTTCATGTTTCACCACCGTGTCGAGCAGTACCAGCTTGTATCCTTTGGGATCGAACGGGAAGTAGGCATACTCCATCGATTTGGTATCGAGGCGAATCAGATGTCCCTTCTTCCCGAAGATGGAAGCGAACTGATCCATGATGCCACACTTGACCCCCACATAGTTATGCTCGGTACTTTGTCCGATGCGGGCCAGTTCAAATTTGTCGATACCGAGGTTCAGCAGGTCGTTTAGGGCAAAGGCGTAGGTGCTTTCAAGAGCTGCCGAGGAGGACATCCCTGCGCCGAGCGGCACATCACCGGAGAAGACGGTATCGAATCCCTTCACGGTACCGCCCCGTTTGATGATCTCACGGCAGACGCCGAATAAATACTTTGCCCACCCCTCTTTGGGAAGATCCGCTTCGTTAAGCCCAAATTCAGCCGATTCATCCAGGTCGATCGCATGTGCTCTGACCTTGTCCGTTCCGTTGAAACGAATGGCCGCGATCATCCCCTTGTCGATGGCACCCGGAAAAACAAAGCTACCGTTGTAATCGGTATGTTCTCCAATCAGGTTGATGCGTCCGGGAGAAGCATACACCTCTGCACTGTCCGAACCGAATTTTCGCTGAAACTGTGATATGATCTCTTGTTTCGTCATTTTACGTATACTGTTTTTAATACATATGTTGTTGCAAATTTGCGTTGTGTCATCTACTCAACCGGGAATTATTCATCTGCCACATCAATGTTCTTGTTTACATTCTTCGAACCGATCAGGGCATAATAGAAGAGATAAACAAGGCAGACAAACACCAGCCAGTAACTTGTCATATAACCAGCCATATCAGCTATTCCACCCTGGATGGCGGGCAGGATCCCCCCCCCCACAACCAGTGTCATAAAAATACCCGAAGCGGCGGCAGTATATTTCCCCAGACCTTCTACGGCAAGGTTGAAGATACCACCCCACATGATCGAAGTGCAAAGACCCACCAGCACGATATACATTGCATTGATGGGCACCTGTGCCAAACCGAATGAGAGTGCTCCTGCCGCTGAGCGCTGCAGTACCGGCAGAGAAACCATTGTATCCGTAGAAGAGAATATAGCCAGTAGAATCAAAATCATACCGACAAAAGAGGCGGTACCAAGCATTGTTTTGCTGGAAACCTTGCCACCAATGGAGGCTCCGACCAGACGTCCGATCAGCATCAGGAACCAGTAGGTACCTGCCACAAAACCGGCAATGGTCTTTCCTACTTCCGGGTTGTCAGAAAGCCAGTAAAGCATCACATAGGGTGTTCCTACTTCCACCCCCACGTAGATGAAGATCGCGATGGCACCCAGCACAAAATGTCTGAACTTGAGGGCACCGGTCATCAGCTTTTTCAGCGACTCCTTGCTTTTTGACACGTAAGGTTCAGGAATTTTCACGGCCAGCAACACGATGAATACAACGGCAAACACACCCATCGCGATATACATCACCGGGAAAACATCCTTGATGTTTGCCTTGGCCGCCTCACCGATCAGGATACCCACAAAAGCAGGGGTGAAAGTAGCCATCACCGAGTTAAAGGATCCACCCACCTGGATCAGCTGATTTCCTTTGTTGCCCCCCCCGCCAAGGGTATTGAGCATCGGGTTTACCACGATGTTCAGCAGACACATGGAGAAACCTGCCACGAAGGCGCCCAGCAGATAGATGCCGAAAGCCATGTTCTGGGCGGAATGGCCCGAGAGGAACTGGATCAAGACACCGACAAAGCCGATGGCAATGGCAATAAGAGCTGTTTTCTTGTATCCCACACGTTGCAGCAGGATACCACCGGGAATCCCCATAACCGCATAGGCAATAAAGTTGGCGGCATTGCCCAGCAATCCCTGGAAATTGGATGCGCCGAATTGTTCTTTTAAAACCTGTCCCATCGGTGCGGCAAGGTTTGTCACAAATGCGATCATTCCGAACAATGCGATCATCATGATAATGGGCACAATTCGATTCGCTTTCTGATCAGTAGTTGTATTCATTCTTTTTTAAATTTATGAGTTAGTAAATCCTATATTGATACATTGGTACATCATTGCAATTACAGGGAGAATCGATAGGTTGTTCTTGAGTGGAACTGTTCCCCGGGATGAAGGATAACAGTGGGGTACTGTGGCTTGTTGATGCTGTCGGGGTAATGCTGTGTCTCAAAGCAGACTGCCGAACGGCGCGGATAGTGTCTACCCTGTTTTCCGGCGAAATTGCCGCTCATCCAGTTGCCGGTGTAGAGCTGAAGACCCGGCTCGGTGGTGTAGATCTCCATCTTGATGCCTGTTTTGGGTGATTCACAGATCCCCGCATAGGTATATTCGCCCAAAGCTGTTTTGTTCAGGACAAAAGTGTGGTCATACCCGCTGCCAAAAATCAACTGTTCAAAATTCTCATCGATCCGTTCCCCTATACTGTGTGGTTCGGTAAAATCCATGGGCGTACCTTTTACAGGCGCTGGATCACCGTAGGGAATGGCGGTCTCGTCGGTAGGCAGGTACAAATCGGCATTCAACAGCAACTGATGATCTCCCACAGAGGGATCCCCCTGACCGGAGAGGTTGAAGTAGGAATGGTTGGTGAGATTCAGGATGGTCGTTTGATCGGTTTCTGCCTGGTAAAGAATATCCAACGCATTGTCCTCGGTAAGGGTGTAGAGGATGGTCACCGAAAGATTGCCGGGATATCCCTCTTCGCCGTCGTGAGAGAGGTAAAACAACTCAATACTGCTGCCACTCAGCCGTTTCACTTTCCACACCACGGCATTGAATCCCTTGATCCCGCCATGCAGGGCATTGGGGCCGTTGTTGACCGCCAGCTGATAGCTGATACCGCCGAGGGTGAAGCGTCCTTTGGCAATACGGTTTCCCGTTCGGCCACAGACGGCACCGAAGTAGGGTTCTTCCGATGTGAGGTACTCATCGATGGTGGGATGTCCCAGCACGACATCGGTCAGCTGACCGTTTTTGTCGGGTACCATCAGCGACACAATCTTCGCACCATAGTTGGTAACGGTTATCTCGGATCCACTCTTGTTTGTCAGAGTGTATAATCCGGTTTGCCTGCCATCCACTCTTGTTTCAAATGCTTCGGCAAGCAAACCGGATTTGCTATACATTTTTTCCATGTAATTCTCCAGGTTTTAAAGATAAGATTGCGATGAAGATTGATCTTTTATGTAAAATTGGTGTAAAATTAACACAGTTATCCGTTTCTTCCTAATAAAATTTTGTGTTGTACAACATATCAATCCTCCGTCACATCTTCTGTTTTTCTATTTTTCCTGGTGACCAGCACCTTGTCGATCCGGTTGCCGTCCAGATCGACGATCTCAAAGAGCAGGTTGTCATATTCAAAGGTATCGCCCACAAAAGGTATCTTGTTGACACATTCAAAGACAAATCCAGCCACGGTGGCATAATCGATCTTGTCGAAATCGACGATGAATTCCTCGTCGAGACGGGTCAATATCTCGATGGGAGCCTCTCCGCTAATCAGTGCGGAGGTCTCATCGCGTTGAAAGTAAAGTGGGTCGGCCGAGGGTTCTTCACTCTCTTCAGGGATAGCACCCACCAGGTTTTCGAAGATATCGTGGATGGTGATGATGCCATCCAGACTGCCATATTCATCGACCACCACCGCCACAAATTTGTGGTTGTTTTTGAAGTTCTCCAGTACTTTTTGGGCACGCAACGTATTGGGCACGATGATCGGCTCCAGGATCAGATCTTCTATCTCAAACGGCTCCTGGTTGTAGAGGCGCAACAGCAGGTCACGAACGGTGATTGTTCCCGCAAACTCATCGATCTTCTTCCTGCAGGCAAGAATTTTGCTGTGTTTGGTTTTCAGGAGATCCTGAATGACCTCATCCCTGCCTTTATCGATGTCCACCCACTCCAGGTCGGTGCGGTGTGTCATCAGATGTATCGCCCGCTTATCGGAGAAATAAAAGACCTGCTCATGGATGATGTTCTCCTCCGCATCAATTACACCCTCACGGGAGGCGGTCTTCAGCATCGCCCGCAGCTCCATCTCGGAAACAACCTCACTCCTCGGCCTGATGCCGATCAGCCGGTTGATCACGCTTGTAGAGTGAGAGAGCAGCTTTACGAACGGATAGAAGATGATGCTAACCAGGTGAATGGCAGGGGCAGCGGCAATGGCCAGCTTTTCCGGATTGTTCAATGCCATGGTCTTGGGTACCAGCTCACCCACTACGATGGAGAGATAAGTGATCAGAAAGACCACCAGCACCATGGCTATGGCATCAGCAAACGGAGCGGTGACTGGAAACTGCTGAAAGAGCGGCACCAGATATTCGGCAAAAGCCCGGCCTCCATAGGCACCATTGATGATCCCTATCAGGGTGATTCCCACCTGTACCGATGAGAGGAAGTTGTCCGGCTCGTCACGCAACCCAAGGGCACGCCGGGCTCCTTTGCTGCCCTTTTTCCGTTCACCCTCCAGCTTGTTTCTCCTTGCCGAAACGATTGCAATTTCCGAGAGTGCAAAGAAGCCGTTCAGCAGGATCAGCAGGAAAATGATGAGTATGTCTAACCACATATATCTCGTTGGGAGAGGATCTCCCTACCGGTTACCAGAGTGGTGAAGGGTAACTACCCTTCTCTGCCAGCTCCTTCAGTCTGGCAACGACGGAGGGACGATCTTCGGCGTAGGTGACACCAAACCAGCGGGAAGGGGTATCGAGCACCTTCACCGTTGCAATGCCCGCAACCGTGAGATGATTGACCAGCAGGGGAATGAAAAACTCCGCCTTGATGTTGTCTGCGTTCTCCCGGAGGAACTGAGCAAAATAATCGTCCGAATAGCGGAAATAATCGGGTGTGAAACCCCACATGTTCATGGAGACAGGGGTGTTATCGTCGATGGCGACCCAGTTGTCGTTTTCATCCTTGTAGCAGACCCGGCCATCCAGACGCATCACCTGGGTACGCTCCACAACGCCGGTGAGGTTGCCTTCAGCATCGGTTTCGCAGACGCCACGCGCTACGGTACCACTCTCCGAGAGGGTATTGCCAACCCGGTAACCCACCATGCAGTAGCGGTTCTCGCTGCCGGCAAGCTTTTTCAGCTGGTCACCCAGAATGGCAAAGCTCTCCCGCCCATAGAAATCATCCGCGTTGATCACGGCAAAAGGCTCGTTGATCACCTCTTTGCCCATCATCACCGCATGGTTGGTGCCCCATGGCTTCACCCTGTCGGGATGAGGTGTAAATCCTTCCGGAAGGGCATCCAGCTCCTGGAATACCAGTTCCACCGGTATTTCTTTTTCATACTTCTTTACAATTTTCTCTCTGAAATCAGCCTCAAACGATTTGCGGATCACGAAAACCAGCTTGCCGAAGCCGGCATTCACCGCATCGTAAATGGAATAATCCATGATCGTCTCCCCTGACGGACCCAGTCCGTCCAGCTGCTTCAGGCCACCGTAGCGGCTGCCCATACCTGCTGCCAGTACAAATAATGTCGGTTTCATTCGGTCTAACTACTATTTTAATGTTTGCCGCACAAATGTACATTTTTTTGTGCAAACGAGCCGAACGAAGCGTGATAAAAAACTCAGCGAAGCGGTAAAGTAGCCGCTTCTTCAAATGCTTTCCATAGATTGTCTTCCGGTACGGGGGCCGTCACCATTATCCGTTCTTTTGACACAGGATGTATGAAAGAGATCGATCGTGCATGCAGGCTGATGCTGCCGTCCGGGTTGGAACGCTCCGCTCCGTATTTCAGGTCCCCCTTGATAGGGGATCCTATCTTCGCCAGCTGACAACGGATCTGATGATGCCGTCCTGTCTCCAGGGCGATCTCCAGCAGGAAATAGTTTTCGGAGGCGTGGATCAGCCTGTAGTGCAACACAGCTTTTTTGGTATGTGGTTTTTCACTGTCATAGGCGGTCGACTTGTTGTTCTGTTCATGCTTGATCAGATAATGGACCAACCTATCCTCCTCCCTGGGAGGTCTGTTCTTCACTATTGCCCAATAGCTCTTCTCCACCTCACCGTTGCGAAACAGATCGTTGAGCCGCGACAACGCCTTACTGGTGCGGGCAAACACCACCACGCCGCTGGTGGGGCGGTCGAGGCGGTGTGTCACCCCGCAAAAGACGTTGCCGGGCTTGTCGTATTTCTCTTTCAGGTATGCCTTTACCGTTTCAGACAAGGGGGTATCACCGGTTTTGTCGCCCTGCACGATCTCACCCGATGCTTTGTTGACAACAATGATGTGGTTGTCTTCGTATAAAACGGTCATCCTCTCATCAGGTATTCATCCCCCCGCAGACATTGATCACCTGACCACTCACATAGGAAGAGAGGTCAGAAGCAAGGAACAGGGCTGCATTCGCAACATCCTCGGGTGTACCTCCACGACGTAATGGAATCTGCTTGGCCCATTCGTTGCGCACCTCCTCCGAGAGCGCTCCGGTCATCTCGGTGATGATGAACCCGGGGGCGATGGCATTGGCACGGATGCCTCTTGATCCCAACTCCTTGGCAATCGATTTGGCCAACCCGATCATCCCGGCCTTCGATGCGGAGTAGTTGGATTGTCCGGCATTGCCGGAGACACCTACTACCGAGCTCATATTGACAATGCTACCCACTTTCTGGCGCATCATCACCGGGGTGACCGCATGGATGAAGTTGAAAGCCGACTTCAGGTTCACGTTGATCACAGCATCCCACTGTTGTTCACTCATTCGCATCATCAGCCCATCCTTGGTGATGCCTGCGTTGTTGATCAGGATGTCGATACGACCGAAATCCTTTACAATCTCTTCCACCACACGATGGGTATCATCGAAGTCTGCAGCATTCGATGCATATCCCTTACACTTCACTCCCATTGCTGCAATCTCATGTTCGGTGGCTTCACCGGCCTCGTCTATTCTCAGGTCCGTGAAGGCGATATTAGCTCCTTCAGCAGCAAATTTGAGTGCGATGGCTTTCCCAATTCCTCTGGCAGCACCGGTTATGATGGCCGTTTTTCCTTCCAATAACTTCATATAACTGTTGATTTGATGATGTGTTGATTCGAAGAATCATTCATTTTTTTGCGTAAATCCCCTTGAAGAGGATGCTGGCAATGATTTCCCGATCCTCTTTCTTATTGTAGTCCAGCTTCATGGCCCCACGTATGGTCGGCACCTCAAGCCCTTTAAATGCATAATGGAGGATCTCAGCCGTTTGACGGGGATCTTTCAACAGAAAAATCCCCCTGTCAAGTCCATCCCGGATAATCGTTTCCAGATATTGAATCTCTTTCCGGTCAAACTCTTTGCGTACATTCTCCACCTGCCATATATCTCTGAAAAAATCTGCGCGCAGGGTCCCGTTGCGGGTGACCACCTCCTTGATTGCACCCAATCGGGTGAAAGCCAACAGAATCAATTTCTCATCGGCCGGAATATCACGAGCAAGCACCTCCTCCAGCTTTCCGTACAACACATCCAGTTCCGACTCGATAACTGCCCTGTAGATGTCATATTTGCTGTTGAAATAGGTATATAGGGTGCGACGCCCTCGGTGAGACGCTTCTGCGATATCGTTCATAGTGGTATTCTCGACCCCTTTTTTTGCAAAAAGCTGCCGGGCTACATCTATCAGATTCTTTTTTGTTTTCGAAATAGCTGACGTCACGGTAACTGCACACTAACTGTATATATGTGCAAAAATAGCACAAAGATTTCACATAGCGAACGCAAAAGAGAAAAAAAGCTATTTTTTCTCTTTTGCCAGCAGCCGGGCTGCTTCACAAACCTCATTATACCAGGCTTCTCCGAACTTGCGGATCAACGGATCCCTCAGGAAGCGATATAGAGGAACTCCCTCCTTTCTCCCCAGCTTTACGGCCGGCCGGCATATCGACCAACGATGATAATTGACAGCGGTGAAGTCGGCATAGTCGGTCAGTCGTATCGGATAAAGATGGCAGGAGACCGGTTTTTGCACCGGAATGCGTCCCTCCCTGTAGGCAGTATCAATGGCACATTTGCAGATGCCATTTTCATCAAAATAGGCAAAGACACACTCTTCACCGTTGATGATAGAGGTAACCAGCTCTCCATCGGTGTCGGTATAGGCTATCCCCTGGGCTGCAATCAGCTTTTGGGCTTTTGGCGGGAGATCGTCGATGATATCTGGCAAGATCGCGTTGATCTGCTCAAACTCCTCCTCTGTAAGCGGTGCGCCCGATTCACCGGCAACGCAGCATTCCCCCTTGCATTTGCAGAGATCACAAATGAACTGCTCCTCGAAAATATCATCCGACAATAGGGTGTTGGCAATTTGTATCATAGTCGTGCAAGTTTATATTGTCCGCCGCTGACCGGTGGAAGCATCGGTGCGGTAAAGGCGGAACAGCAGCAAGGTGACCAATCCGCCGGTCACCGACACTGCCAGGTATGGCAAGGTGAGTGGCAGTTCATCCAGTTCCCGGAACCAGGTGGTACTACCCCAGAAATAGTGGACGAGAATCACGATTGCATTGTTGATGAAATGAAAGAGAATGGGGATCCAGAGATTGCGGGTATAGAGGAAAAGGTAACCCAGCAAAGCCCCCAACAACATGCGGGGCAGGAAACCGTAAAACTGAAAATGGATCAGGCTGAAAACGACTGCAGAAGTCCAGACAGCTGCATGGCCGCTCCTGTACCACTCCTGCAACAGTTGTTGCAGTGCCCCACGGAAAAAGAGCTCCTCCGATACAGCAGCTAGCACGCCTACTACCAGCAGGTTGACAAGCAATCCACCCACGGTATCGAATGAGAGAATCAACTCCGTGGTCTCCATTGCCGCATCTTCCATCGACCGCATCATCCTTTCCAGGTCGCGGAAGGCTTCCGGCAGTACCATCTGCCTGTTCCATTGTGAGAGAAAAGATGCAAGGGGATAGGAAAAGAGAAAAATGGCCAGGGTGAAGACAATCTCCCGGCCCATCTTGTCGTTGCCACTCAATCCCAGGTAGCGGGCCGGTCTTTTTTCTGTGAGGAATGCGAGCGAAAGTGCGGGTGCGGCAATCGCGATCAATGACTGCACCACGGTTCCGGCATAGATCATCACCAGCCGGCCTTCCTCATCCGGCGAAGCCCATCTGCCAAGGAGCGTAACAACTGCTCCGGCCAGCAACAATCCGGCCAACAGCAGCAGAAAGAGAAGGGCTATTCGGGTACCGGTGGAGAGTGAAGTGGGCAGGTGGCGCATGAATCTACATCTTTTGTCTGCAAAGGTAGGGAATATTTGCGATATGGGAGAAAAGATGGGGAATGTGGCGACAAAATATTTTTTGCAGATTGGAAGAATAACACTAATTTTGCACTCTTATTTCAAAAAACATTTCAAACGGTTGAAATATACCGACTTTCAACAAAAAAAACCATTCATCCCAATGAAGTCGACACTGAATAAAACGAGCGATGTAAACGGAACCATCGTTATTGAGCTGGAAAAAGAGGATTATCAGGAAAAGGTGGAAAAATCGCTGAACCAATACCGTCAGCGTGCCAACATTCCTGGTTTCCGACAGGGCAAGGTGCCCAAAAATGTAATTCGCAAAATGTATGGCAAAGCAGTACTGGTAGATGAGATCAATAAGATCGTCTCCGATGAGCTGGGCAATTTCATCCGCGAAAACAAACTGAAGATCCTGGGGGAACCGATCGCCGACGACAGTGAAGAGAAACAGGTGGACCTGGAGAGGGATGAAAAGATGAGTTTCTATTTCGATGTGGCACTCACCCCCGAATTTGAACTGACACTCGACAAACAGACCGAACTCACCTGGTACAACGTGAAACTGGAAGATGACCTGCTCGAGAAACAGATGGAGAGCTACCGCCAGCACTATGGCAGCTATGCATCGGTGGAGGAAGAGGCGAAAGATACCGACCTGATCAAGGGCACGCTTACCGAAATGGAAGGTGAACAGGAAAAAGAAGGGGGTCAGGTGATCGAGAATGCCATTCTGATGCCCTCTTACCTGAAAGATGAGACGGTCAGGAATAGCTTTATCGGCGCAAAGGTGGGCGACACTGTTGTCTTCAACCCGATGACCGCCTACGACAACAACAAGGCTGAGGTGGCCTCACTGCTTCAGACCACCAAGGAGAATATTGGTGATGCAACCCCCGACTATCGCTTTGGGATCAGCGAGGTTACCCGCTACAAGGAAGCCGAGATGAACCAGGAGCTGTTCGACAAGGTGCTGGGTGAAGGCGTAGCCACCTCGGAGGAAGATTTCAGGGAGAAGGTCTCAGCCGAGCTGACCCGTCAGTTCAAGTCCAGCGTGGACCATCTCTTCATCCACCAGGCCAAGGATCTGATCGTGGAGAAGATGCAGGATGTGGCTTTTCCCGACGACTTCCTGAAGCGGTGGCTGCTGGAAACCAGCAGTGAGCGCACACCGGAACAGCTGGAGGGTGATTATCCCAGGATCCTGGAGGATCTCAAGTTTCATATCGCCAAGCAGAAGATTGTGGAAGAGAATGAGCTCAAGGTGGAATACCAGGATATCGAGGCGCTTGCTGCCGAGGTGGCCAAGGCGCAATTCGCACAGTATGGCATGACCAACCTGCCGGCCGACGTGCTGCAGAACTACACCAGGAGCCTGCTCGAAAAAGAGGAAACGGTACAGAATCTGGTGGAACGAGCTACCGAGGAGAAGGTGATTGAGTGGCTGAAGGGGCACGTAACCGTTGTGGAGAAGGAGATCTATTCAAAAGAGTTCAACGAACTGATGAGCGAGCATTCCCATACGCACCACGAAGAGCAGCATGAGGAAGGTGATGAGGGGACAGCCTCAAAAGAAGAAAACGAAGAATAATCGGGGATTTGATTTCCTGTTTCAACAATTCATTATACATTTGTTTTTCAATTTACTGCAGGGGAATCTGTATGGCATCCGACGCCTGTAGTGATTCCGGCACCATCTTTGCAGCAAAGGAATAGACAAACAGATTGTTGATTAACGAAAAAAATATGCAAAACGAATTTAGAAAATACGCGGTGAAGCACCTGGGCATGAGTGGCTCCAGGCTCGACAGCTACATCAATATCACCAGCCAGGGTGGCGGATACATCTCTCCCACCATCATCGAGGAGCGTCAGCTCAATGTGGCGCAGATGGATGTCTTTTCGCGACTGATGATGGACCGCATCATCTTCTTGGGAACAGCCATTGACGACTATACGGCCAATGTCATTCAGGCACAGCTGCTATACCTCGACTCGGCTGATCCGGGAAAGGATATCTCGATCTATATCAACTCACCTGGAGGATCGGTTTATGCCGGCCTGGGGATTTACGACACCATGCAATTCGTCTCGAGCAACATATCCACCATCTGCACCGGCATCGCGGCTTCCATGGCTGCTGTGCTGTTGGTAGCAGGCAGGGAGAAAAAACGGTTTGCCCTCACCCACTCCCGGGTGATGATCCACCAGCCGCTGGGCGGTGTGCAGGGACAGGCTTCCGATATTGAGATCACGGCACGTGAGATTGCCAAGATCAAACAGGAGCTCTATCAGATCATCTCTACCCATTCCGGCAAGCCGGTGGAAGAGGTGGCGCGCGACTCGGATCGTGACTTCTGGATGACGGCTGCAGAGGCGAAGGCCTATGGCATGGTAGATGATGTATTGGTAAGAAAATAAAAAACACCCTATGGCGAAAAAGGCTAATAGCAGCAATCATTGCAGCTTTTGTGGCAGAAGCGAACAGGAGGTCAACCTCCTGATCTCCGGCATGACCGGTTACATCTGCGACATGTGCGCCGAGCAGGCTCATGAAATCGTCAATGAAACATTCAAGGGCAGTGCCAAGAGTGACATGGGCATCACCCTCTCTTCGCTCCCCAAGCCTGCGCAGATCAAGGAGTTCCTCGACCAGTACGTAATCCGTCAGGAGAATGCGAAACGATTCCTCTCGGTAGCGGTTTACAACCATTACAAACGCATCCTGCAAAAGAACCTGAAGGATGATGTGGAGATTGAGAAATCGAATATCATCATGGTGGGAGCCACCGGTACGGGAAAGACCCTGTTGGCGCGTACCATTGCGAAGCTGCTGCATGTGCCTTTCACCATTGTCGATGCGACCGTGCTGACCGAGGCAGGTTACGTGGGCGAAGACATTGAGA
This sequence comes from Proteiniphilum sp., assembly GCA_016839025.1. Taxonomy (GTDB): domain Bacteria; phylum Bacteroidota; class Bacteroidia; order Bacteroidales; family Dysgonomonadaceae; genus Proteiniphilum. The sequence goes on along the minus strand of JADLKK010000019.1, from coordinate 7,852 downwards.
GCATCCTCACCCGCCTGCTGCAGGTGGCCGATTATGACGTGAATGCCGCAGAAAGGGGGATCGTTTTCATCGATGAGATCGACAAAATTGCCCGCAAGAGCGACAATCCCTCCATTACCCGCGACGTGAGCGGTGAGGGGGTACAACAAGGATTGCTGAAACTGCTCGAGGGATCGGTGGTAAACGTGCCGCCACAAGGTGGCCGCAAGCACCCGGAACAGCGGATGATCGCAGTCAATACAAAAAACATACTCTTCATCTGTGGTGGTGCCTTCGACGGTATCGAAAAGAAAATCGCCCAGCGGCTCAACACAAGGGTGGTAGGATACGCTGCCAGCAACGAGAAGGCAAATATTGACCGGAACAACATGATGAAATACATCACCCCGCTCGACCTGAAATCGTTCGGACTGATACCTGAGATCATCGGACGGCTACCCATCCTCACCTATCTTGAGCCACTCGACCGCGAGGCTCTGCTGCGCATCCTGACTGAACCGAAGAATTCCATCATCAAGCAATATCAGAAACTGTTTGAAATGGACGGCGTTACGCTCACTTTTGACCAGGAGGCCTACGAATACATTGTGGATAAGGCCATCGAGTTCAAGCTGGGGGCACGCGGCCTGCGTTCCATTGTGGAGGCCATCATGATCGACGCGATGTTCAGCCTTCCCTCGGAGGAAAAAAAGAAATTGCACGTCACCCGCAAATATGCGGAGCAACAACTGGAAAACTCCGATCATCATCATCTGAGGGTGGCCTGAACAAAAAGCAAACGCCACAAAAACAGATGGCTCCCCAATTTGGTAAAAAACGCATGGTCTCCCTGCGTTTTTTTCTTGCAATCCCTTTTTTGTGATTGGAAATATGAAATACTTTTTTAATTTTGTATCAACCTTTCGGTGACAACCTTCTTATCGCAGGGGCATGTGCGCAATGGCAAAAAAAGATTCAATACACAAGGGACTAAAGAAATATTTCGGCTTCGATACCTTCAAAGGGAATCAAGAGGCCATTATCTCCAGTATTCTCTCAGGAAAGGATACCTTTGTACTGATGCCCACCGGCGGCGGAAAGTCGTTGTGTTATCAGCTCCCGGCTCTTTTGATGGGGGGAACGGCCATCATTATCTCTCCACTGATAGCCCTGATGAAAAACCAGGTGGATGCGATGCGCAACTTCAGCGAAGAGGATGGGATTGCCCACTTCCTCAACTCCTCACTCAACAAACAGGAGATCGAAGTGGTAAAAAGGGATATCCTGTCGGGAAAGACCAAAATGCTCTATGTGGCGCCCGAGTCACTGACCAAGCTGGAAAATGTGGAGTTTCTCCGCACGGTGCCCATCTCATTCTACGCAGTGGATGAAGCCCACTGCATCTCCGAGTGGGGACATGACTTCCGGCCCGAATACAGGCGCATACGACCCATCATCAGCGAGATCTCCGCTCGCCCCATCATTGCCCTCACAGCTACCGCCACACCCAAAGTACAGCACGACATCCAGAAAAACCTGGGCATGAGTGATGCTGCCGTGTTCAAGTCCTCCTTCAACCGCCCCAATCTCCATTACGAAGTGAGACCCAAAACCGAGCAGATCGACAAGGAGATCATCAAATATATTCTCTCACAGGGAAGAAAATCGGGTATCATCTATTGCCTGAGTCGCAAGAAAGTGGATGATTTTGCGGAGATCCTTCAGGCCAACAACATCCGGGCTCTCCCCTACCACGCCGGCATGGATGCTACTACGCGCAGCTTTAACCAGGACGCCTTTCTGATGGAGAGGGCCGACGTGATCGTGGCTACCATTGCCTTCGGGATGGGGATTGACAAGCCGGACGTTCGTTATGTGATTCACTACGATATCCCCAAGAGCCTGGAAGGTTATTATCAGGAGACCGGCCGTGCCGGTCGTGACGGAGGGGAGGGGCGCTGCATCGCCTTCTACTCCGAAAAAGACCTGCAGAAGCTGGAACGCTTCATGCAGGGTAAGCCGGTCTCGGAGCAGGAGATTGGCAAACAACTGCTGCTGGAGACGGCAGCTTACGCGGAGACCTCGGTATGCCGGAGAAGGATGCTGCTGCACTACTTCGGTGAAGACTATAATGAAACAAACTGCGAACATTGTGACAATTGTTTAAATCCAAAAAAGAAAGTGGAAGCGAAAGAACTATTGATTACCGTACTGGAAGCGATTACGGTATTGAAGGAAAAACAAAAAGCCGACTATCTGATCGACTTCCTTACCGGAAAAGAGACATCCGATATTGAGACTTACGGACACAATGAACTGGAAGAGTTCGGATCCGGATCGGACGAAGAAACCGATACCTGGGAGAGTGTGATCCGTCAGGCACTGCTGGACAATTACCTGAAAAAGGATATCGAGAACTACGGCATCCTGAAGATCAGCAAAAAAGGAAAAGATTTCTTGAAAAGTCCTGTCTCATTCAGAATTACAAAAGATGATGAAGATGAAGGGGATATCAGCGACATGGAAAGTGAAGATTCAGATGTGCTCGGAGCAGCGGCCGGCAGTGGTGGTGCTGCCGATCCGGTGCTTTTCTCCATGATGAAAGACCTGCGGAAGAAGTTATCGAAGAAACTGAACGTCCCTCCCTATGTCATCTTCCAGCCATCCTCCCTGGAGGCAATGGCAACCTCCTATCCCATTACACTGGAAGAGTTACAGAATATCCCCGGTGTAGGTGCCGGTAAAGCCAAGCGCTACGGTAAAGAGTTTGTGGAGCTGATCCGCAAACATGTGGAGGAAAACGATATTACCCGACCGGAGGATCTTCGCGTAAAGACCGTGGCCAACAAGTCGAAGTTGAAAGTATCGATTGTGCAGGCAATCGACCGGAAGGTAGCGCTCGACGATCTGGCAGAATCGAAAGGGATCGACTTCAACGAAATGCTCTCCGAGGTGGAAGCGATCGTGTATTCCGGCACAAAGATCAACATCGATTATTTCCTCAATGAGGTGATGGATCAGGATGTGCTACAGGATATCTACGCCTATTTCAAGGAGGCGGAGACAGATAACCTCGACAGGGCACAGGAAGAGCTTCCTGAGTACACCGACACGGAGATCCGGCTTGTGCGAATCAAGTTTTTCTCCGACATGGCCAACTGATCTGATTGTATAAACAGTAAACTTATTTACACCCGTTTCGTTTAGGTTAGAAAGACGAAAGGTGTATGAATCATGAAATACTTACAAGATATAAACAGCCCTGATGACCTGAAAAAACTCTCCATTCCGCAACTGGAAGAGGTGTGTGAAGAGCTGAGAGAATTCATCATTGAACAACTCTCCCTCAATCCGGGTCATTTTGGGTCCAGTCTCGGTACGGTGGAGCTGACCGTTGCCCTCCACTACCTTTATAATACCCCTTACGACCGGTTGGTATGGGATGTGGGGCATCAAGCCTATAGCCACAAGATTCTCACCGGCCGGCGGGATCGTTTTCATACCAACCGCAAGCTGGGTGGACTCTCGGGATTCACCAATCCGGCGGAGAGTGAATATGACACCTTTTCCGCAGGTCATGCATCCACCTCAATTTCGGCAGCTCTGGGCATGGCCGTGGCTGCCTCACTGCGGAACGAGGAGGATCGTCATGTGGTAGCGGTGATCGGCGATGGGTCCATGACAGGGGGACTGGCCTATGAGGGACTCAACAACGCCTGCTCACAACCCAACAACCTGTTGATTATCCTCAACGACAACAACATGTCGATCGACAACAATGTGGGAGGCTTACAGGATTACCTGGTGAAGCTGACCACCTCCTCAAAATACAACAAGGTACGGCATGAAGTTTATCAGGGTTTCCGCCGTCGCAATCTGATCTCGGAGAGAGACAAGAACAGGGTGCTGCGTTTCAGCAACAGCGTGAAGGCACTCATTACCAAGGAACAAAACCTGTTTGAGGGATTCAACATCCGCTATTTTGGCCCGGTGGACGGGCATGACCTGCGTGGGTTGATTCGCATTCTTGCCAACATCAAAGAGATGAAGGGACCCAAGTTGCTCCACATCAAGACAGTAAAAGGAAAAGGTTTTGAACCGGCCGAACGCTCCGCTACCGAGTGGCATGCACCCGGACTGTTCAACAAGGAAACCGGTGAAAGGGTGGTAAAAAAAGAGCTGAACCAGCCACAAGCCTATCAGGATGTCTTTGGACACACGTTGGTGGAAATGGCCCGTGAGAATGCATCCATCGTGGGAGTAACACCTGCCATGCCTACCGGTTGCTCCATGATTTACCTGATGAATGAGCTGCCGGGGCGAGCCTTCGATGTGGGAATAGCCGAAGCACATGCTGTCACCTTTTCAGCCGGAATGGCCAAAGAGGGGTTGACACCCTTCTGCAATATCTATTCCTCCTTTATGCAACGGGCTTACGATCAAGTGATTCACGATGTGGCACTACAAAAGCTGAAGGTGATCATGTGTCTTGACAGGGCAGGCCTGGTAGGTCCCGACGGCCCCACACACCATGGGGTATTCGACCTGGCCTATTTGCGTCCGATCCCCCATCTGGTGATATCGGCTCCCTATAACGAACATGAATTGCGTAACCTGATGTATACTGCCGTCTATGGCAACGAGGGGCCGTTTGTGATCCGGTATCCGCGCGGTCAGGGTGAGATTGCCGAATGGCACAATGAGCCGGAGATTCTCCCCATTGGCAAGGGAAGAAAACTCCGGGGGGGAACGGATGCGGCACTGCTCTCCATCGGAGCCATCGGCAACAATGCTGCCAGGGCGATTGAACAGGCTGAGCTGAAAGGATTCAGCATTGCCCACTACGATATGGTTTTTCTCAAACCGATCGACGAGGAGATCCTCCATGAGGTTGCCTCCCGATACCGGACTCTGTTCACGGTGGAGAACGGCGTGATAACCGGCGGTCTGGGAAGTGCCGTAGCAGAGTTTTTGTCCGACCACCAATACCAGGATGTTCACCTGCATAGAATAGGAATCCCCGATACCTTTGTCACGCACGGATCAATCAGCGAACTGCAACAGATTACATGCATCGATGAACGGGGAATATTGGAACAAATACTTTTATTGCAACGCAATCAATGAGAATTTTAATTGCCGGTGCAGGTGCCGTTGGAACACACCTTGCAAAACTGCTCGGACAGGAGAACCATGATATCACCCTGATGGATGAAGACAAGGATCGTCTGGCCATCATTCGGGATAACTCGGACGTGCTCACCTATATTGGAAACTGCACCTCACTGAAGGATCTGACAGAAGCCGGCATCAACGGCTCGGACCTCTACATCGGTGTGACACCGGAAGAGTCGAAGAACATCACCTCCTGCATGCTGGCCTCCAACCTGGGGGCAAAGAAGACACTGGCCAGGATCGATAACTATGAATACCTGCTGCCCAAGAACAGTGAGTTTTTCGAGAAGCTGGGCATCCACTCCATGATCTATCCCGAATTGATCGCAGCCCGCGAGATCGCCATGTCGCTCAAAAAACCCTGGACCCGCTTTTGGTGGGAACTCTGTAACGGCACCGTGATACTCGCAGCAGCCAAGGTGCGGGAGAATGCACCCATCGTCAACAAATACCTCTACGAGTTGATGGAAGAGAACAAGCGGTTTCACCTGGTAGCCATCAAACGAAACAACACGACCCTGATACCCAGGGGGAATGACCAGATACTACCCAATGACATCATCTACTTCACCACCCTACGCAAGCATATCGACAACCTGTCGGAATTGCTTGGAAAAAAGTCGTTTGAAACAAAAAAAATCATGTTCATGGGGGGCAGCCGCATCACCATGCGTACCATCCAGCAACTACCGCAGAACATCAGCATCAAGATCATTGAAAAGGATCGGGAACGGGCGGAGATGCTGGTGGAGATGGCACCTTCCAACGTCACCGTTTTCGTGGAGGATGGCAGAAACACCGAGTTTCTGCTGCGTGAGGGAATCACCGAAACCGATGCCTTTCTGGCACTGACCGCCAACTCGGAAGCCAACATCCTGGGATGCATGATGGCCAAGCAATATGGGGTGAAGAAAACAGTGGCTGAAGTGGAGAATATCGATTACATCTCCATGGCGGAGCGGTTCGATATCGGTACGGTGATCAACAAGAAACTGATTGCCGCCAGCAAGATCTATGAGTTATTGTTGAAGGCGGATGCCTCCAACATCAAAAGTCTTACCATCGCCGATGCCAACGTGGGTGAGGTGACTGCCAAACCCAACTCGAAAGTGACCAAGAAACTGATCAAGAACCTGAACCTGCCTTCCGATATCACCTTCGGTGCTCTGATCCGCAACGGCGAGCCCATGTTGGTGGATGGTGACACCCTGATAGAACCCTACGACCAGGTGGTGGTCTTCTTTCTCAACAAATCACTCAAAAGCATCGAAAATCTCTTCAATTGATGGTTCATCGGGTACGTGGAAACAGGTTGCTGTGAGAGTTGACACAGGTGATCAGAATCAATACAAGTAAACATGCGGAGATTCAACTATCGGTTTGTACTGAACAGCATCGGGCTGCTGCTGGTGATCGAGGCGTTCTTCATGCTCTTATCCGCTTTTGTGGGTGAATATTACCGGGAGAGGGCTGTTACCAGCATCTACCAATCCACACTGATCACCTTTCTTTCGGGTTTCCTCCTTTCCCTACTGGGCAGGAAACGCAACCGCAAGAGTGGGAACATCAGCAAACGGGAGGTCTATCTCACGGTAACCCTGGCCTGGCTGATCCTGGCACTTTACGGGACACTGCCTTTTCAGCTCAGCGGAGCCATCCCCTCCTTTACCAATGCCTTCTTCGAAAGCATGTGCGGCTTCACCACCACCGGCAGCTCCACCCTGATCAACATTGAGGCTTTCCCAAAATCACTCCACTTCTGGCGTAGTTTTACCCAGTGGATAGGGGGATTCGGTATCATCATCTTTGTGATGTCGTTCATGCCGGTATTCGGTGGCAGCTCGGGTCAGTTCTTCGATGCCGAGGCTACCGGCATCGCAGAGGATATGTTTCGTCCCCGCATTACCGAAGTAGCACGCCGCATGACCCTCACCTATCTTTCTCTGACCATTATCGGTTTTCTGTTCCTCTGGGCGGGACCGATGGATGCGTTCGATGCGGCCTGTCACACCCTCTCGGCTGTCTCCACGGGAGGTTTCTCCACGCGCCAGGCCAGCATTGCCTTTTTCAACTCACCCTACACCGAATATGTGATCACCCTGCTGATGTTTCTTGGGGGTACCAACTTCATGCTGCTCTACACCTTTTTCACCCGTTTCAAGTTCTCCACCTTCAAAGAGGAGGAGTTTCGCTGGTACCTGACCATCATCCTGCTCTTTACAGTTCTGATTACCTTCCTGCTGCTCACCACGGGCGAGATGAGCGGGTTGGAGACAACCTTCCGCACAGCACTCTTCCAGGTGGTAGCTGCTGTCACTACCACCGGATATGCCACCATCGACTTTCAGATGTGGGGACATGTATACTGGCTCCTGCTGTTGGCGATGATCCTCTTCTGCGGCAGTGAGGGGTCCACCTCGGGAGGAATGAAGATCTCCCGTCTGGTGGTACTTTTCAAGAGCACCATGCTGGTATTCAAGAAGCAGGTGCATCCCGATGCACTCTATCGGGTAAAGCTCAACGGCAGGGTGATCTCCGGCAGTGTCTCCTCCAAGGTGCTGGCTTTTGTCTTCCTCTACCTCTCCCTGGCCGCCTTCAGCGCGCTGGTGCTAAGCTTTACCGGCATGACCTTCGACGAGTCGATCGGCGTCTCCATCTCCTCCATCAGCAGCTACGGCTTCGGTCTGGGCTCCTATGG
>JADLKK010000144.1 GCA_016839025.1 Proteiniphilum sp. | reverse complement strand
ATCGTACCGAAGGTCTCCTCCGCCAGAGCCGCAAAATTAATTTTCAGACACTGGCTGGAGAAGTATAACCGGATTCCCGATGCCGTGGTGGTGGAAGGTCCCCTGGCTGGAGGCCATCTCGGGTTTGGCAAGGAGGAGCTCAAGGAGAGCCGGCAGTCACTCTATACAATCGTGAAAGAGACTGTTGCTGAAATGGATCTTTTACAACAGGCAACAGGCAGGGAGATACCGGTGATTGCAGCCGGAGGCATCTATACCGGTGGTGATATGTACAACATGTTGCAGTCGGGTGCCAAAGCCGTGAAGATGGGTACCCGGTTTGTGACAACCACAGAGTGTGATGTCTCAGAAAAATTCAAGCAGAATTACATCGATTGCGAGAAAGAGGATATTGTTTTGATCGATAGTCCGGTCGGTTTACCAGGCAGGGTGATCGTCAATGATTTTGTAAGGGAGATCCAGCAAGGTGCACAGAAGCCGGTGCGGTGTCCCTGGAAGTGTCTGAAGACATGCGACTACAAGAACGTTCAGTTTTGTATCTCCGAAGCACTGTTTAGTGCAGCACAGGGTGATTTTGCTCATGGATTTTCTTTCGCTGGCACAAACGCTTATTTGGCCAAGGCAATCATCTCAGTCAGAGAAACGATACAGCAACTGAAAGCAGAATATTACAGCGAAGAACTGAGGTGCCAACCGATTGCAGTATCAGCGTACTCAGTTTGATTTTTTCAAATTGCTGCTGGCTCTAGGTAAAAGGGAATCAGTCCATTGTCAGTTTAATTATGAGGTTTAGCCCTCTTGTGTAAACTATTTGAGGGTCGGACTGTTATATTCAGTGCAAAGAATTATTTGAACTGGTTCTAAATAGACTGATAAATGACCCGAGACGAGTTACCTGCACTTTTCAGTGACTTCAATCCACTGGAAGATAAGATGCTGCAGATCATCGACAAAGAAGGTACAATGATCCGCAAGGATTTGATGCCCGAGTTGGACGATGAGACCATTATAGATGCCTACCGTCAAATGTTGTATGAGCGAACCGCCGATGAGATGGCTGTCTCCTACCAGCGACAGGGGAGAATGTACACCTATACGCCCAACTTGGGGCAGGAAGCAATTCACATTGCAGCCGGAATGGTGATACGACACGACGACTGGCTTGTGCCCGCCTTTCGTGAGATGGGCACACTGTTATCGAAGGGAGTCACAATGAAGGAGATGTTTCTCTTCTACCTCGGCAACGAGTGGGGAGGTAGCTTCCAGCAGGCGCATCATACACTTCCCATTGCCATCTCGATCGGTACACAGCTTCAACACGCCACTGGCATTGGTTACTCGGTGAGATACAGAAAAAAAGATGAGACCGTTTTCACCTTTATCGGTGATGGGGGTACCTCCGAGGGGGACTTCAGTGAAGCGCTTAACTTTGCCGGTGTCTGGCAGGTGCCGGTGATTTTCACCATCCAGAACAACCAGTATGCCATCTCCGTGCCGGTACAGAAACAGACCAACTCGCTCAACCTGGCTGTCAAGTCTGTCGCGTTTGGCATTCCCGGCATCAAAGTGGATGGCAACGATTTCTTCGCCATGTATCTCGCTTACAAGACAGCCGCAGAACATGCCCGATTGGGTGGGGGAGCGGTGCTGATCGAGGCGCTCACCTACCGCCTCGGAGCGCACACTACCTCCGATGACCCCTCCAAATACCGCAAGAAGGAGGAGGAGCAGCTCTGGGGTAAGAGCGATCCACTGATCCGTCTGAAGCGATACATGCAGGATGCAGGGATCTGGTCAATCGATGAGGAACATTTGCAGGAGCAGTACAGAGAGGAGATCGACAGACAGTTCACTGAAGCAGAGCAGGAGAAATCGTATCCGCTGGAGGATGTGTTCAGCCATCTTTACAGCGACATGCCGGATGAACTGCGGAGACAGAAGAGCGAGTATGAACAATTTTTAAGCTGGAAGGAGAAAAGGGGATGAGCGTGATGACAATGGTGAAGGCGATCAACAACGCGCTGGATGTCAAGCTGAGAGAGGATGAGAACATTGTAATCTACGGTGAGGATGTAGGTGTGGAGGGGGGTGTCTTCCGCGTCACCGAAGGTCTTCAGAAGAAGTATGGTGCCGAGAGGGTGTTCGATTCACCCCTGGCTGAGTCGGGCATCGTGGGCACCGCCCTGGGAATGGCTGTCTCGGGACTTCGTCCGGTGGTGGAGCTGCAGTTCGAAGGATTCACTTTCCCTGCGTTCAACCAGATCCTATCCAATGTGGCCCGCATCCAGAATCGTTCCCGCGGTAAGTACAGGGCTCCGATGGTGATCCGTTTCCCCTATGGTGGCGGTGTTAACGCACTGGAGCATCACTCCGACAGTCCGGAGGCACTCTTCGCCCATATCCCGGGACTGAAGGTGGTGATTCCCTCTACGCCCCATGATGCCAAAGGGATGATGATCGCCGCCCTTGAGAGCGATGACCCCATCATCTTCATGGAGCCGAAACGGATCTACCGCGCCATCAAACAGGAGGTGCCTGATGAGAAGTACACACTTCCCCTCGACAAGGCAAGAGTGATACAGGAAGGCAGCGACATCACCCTGGTGGCCTTCGGTGCCATGATCCGCGAGTGTCAGAAGGCGATTGTGATGGCTGAGGAGGCTGGTATATCGGTGGAACTGGTCGACCTGCGCTCCATCTATCCGATCGACCGTGAGACCATCCGCACCTCAGTGCGCAAAACGGGGCGAATGATTGTGGTGGCCGAAGCACACGCCTCATTCAGCGTGGGATCGGAGCTGATCGCCATTGCCAACGAGGAGGCGTTCCTCTACCTGGAGGCACCCCCGCGCAGGGTGGGTGGTTTCGACACCATTGTACCGCTGGCGCAAGGGGAACCCTATTATATCATTTCTCCCGATCGGATTTTTTATGAGATCGAGAAAACCATTCATTTTTAACCGGATATGCGATGAGATTTGTTTTTAATTTCCCCGATCTGGGGGAAGGACTGGAAGAAGGAACCATCCTGGAGTGGTATGTGAAGGAGGGGGACAAGGTGAAAGTAGGCGACCCCCTGGTGCAGATGGAAACCGATAAGGTGGTAGCCGATATTCCCTCCCCGAAGAATGGGGTCGTTGCAACCCTTCACGGGAAACCGGGAGATCTGATTCAGGTGGGAGCACCACTTGCCGAAATCGAGGTGGAAAGCAGTGGTCATATTTCAACGGGCGCAAAAGCAGGCCCTCCGGTCGCAGCACCAGAGTCAACCCTGGAAACGATAGCCGAGGGAGAGGATGCCGCTGCTGTTGTGGGCACCATGGAGGTGGCCGGCAACGATGGGCTCCTGGCAGCGAGCAATGAGGGTGCCCCTTCATCGAAAGACCCAAGTGAACCGCAGCGAAAAGCACTGGCCACGCCTGTGGCACGTGTTCTGGCCAAAGAGATGGGTATCGACATCAACAGGGTACCCGGGAGCGGTCCCTCCGGCAGAGTAAAGCGGGAGGATATCCTGCAGTTTGGCGGTGGGATTGTTGCCGAATTGGAAACGCATCCTGCTGAAAAAAGCTCTCCTGAGGATGCGACCTACCTGCCGTTGACCCAGATCCGCAAGACCATTGCCCGCAACATGTTGCATGCCAAGCATAATGCCGCGCACATGTCGGTTTTTGAGGAGGTTGAGATTTCCGCACTGCAAGCGGTGATTGCAAAATACAAGCCCCTTTATGCCGAAAGAGGGGTGAAGCTCACCTACCTTCCCTTCATCGTGAAGGCGGTGGCACAAGCGTTGAAACACCATCCGCAGCTCAACTCGCAAATCGATGCGGAGAACAACCGGATGATCGTGCGCAACCGACGCCATATCGCCATCGCAGTGGACGCTCCCGATGGTTTGGTGGTGCCGGTGATCCGTGATGCCGACAGGATTTCAATCTTCAGCATTGCACGTCAGATTGGCACGCTGGCTGAGAAGGCCAGAAACCGCAAACTTACCCTCGAGGAGATGAAGGGGGGGGCCTTCTCCATCACCAGCTTCGGCTCCATTGGCGGCATATACGCCACCCCGGTGATCAACTATCCTCAGGCGGGCATACTGGGAATCGGCCGCATCATGAAAACACCCATCGTGAAGAAAGATGAGATCGTGGTGGGAAACATCATGCCACTCTCCCTCTCGGTGGATCACCGCATCGTGGATGGCGGCGAGACCACCCGCTTCCTCGCAAGGGTGATGGGCTACCTCTCCGATCCGTTGTCATT
>JADLKK010000018.1 GCA_016839025.1 Proteiniphilum sp. | reverse complement strand
TGTTCACCCTCATTGCTGTGATTGGACTGAAAACCTATAGCTCCCTCTAAAAGCTTCTCTTCCATTCCTTTAACCGTGTCCGTATTGGCTATCGTGGTAATCTCGCCGTCCACTGAGATTGTAATGATATTGCGGTCACATTTGATTTCCATTTCATGCCATATACCGGTTGTTTCATCCGGTCGGTTGTGGACGGGTACATACCCATAAAGGGAACCCGTGCAATGCAAATCGTCACGATAAGGTGTCCAGGGTGCAAGTAATTGCACCTCAACGCCTGTCCCCCACGGGTTTTCAGGATCGCAGCGGATCAGCACACCGCTGTTTCCCACCTCCGATAACAGATACTCGAATTTGAAAACATAATTACCATACCACTCTTCGGTGAAGAGATCACTACTATTGGGTGGTGTTGTCACAAGATTTCCCTCTGTTACTTCAAAACCGGGCACTTTCCCGGGTAGCATCTTCCAGTTGGTAAGATCTTTCCCGTTAAATAAGGAAACAGCTCCATTTTGCGTTTTACAAGAGAAAAGGATGGTCAAAAGAGCAAGTAGTGCAACTGTTTTTTTCATTTTTTCTGAGATGGTTAAAAGGTGGGAAGAGACCAGGGTTCTCTATATTCCCTGGATAATAAGAAGTTTGCTGCGGCATCATCCACGAAACGTTCCTTTGCGCTATCCCAGGTTAATTTTCGTTTCAGACGAAAAGAGATCAGTGCCAAATGCATGGGCAGGGTCATTTCACGGGCATATTCCAAATTACTCTCGGGTTGAATCCTGGATTTCACTGAATCCAGGAAATTACGTTGATGACCTGGCGAACGAGGCAATGTGATGGCTACCTCCTGAACATCATTCATCACCTCATTACCAATGGTAACTCTTCGGGTTTCATAATCGCATGTCAATGTGCCATTTTCACCTTCAAAGTGAGCACCGATATGCATTCCTTCAGCTCCTTCCACCTCGGGGGGAGGAGTTGTGGTCCAGAAAACATCCAGATCTTTGAATTTGAAATCTACATCGATCCACTTGGGTGTATCCGCTATTCCATCCGTTGGTATTTCCCCACGTGCATCAATGCTGTGGAGTCCCTTGGGAGAAAGAGACATGTGCATGATATCAGCAATATGACACCAGAAATCCCCAAAAACGCCTCCCGAGTAGTCAAAGAAATATCTAAAAGTCCTATGACAACGCACGGGCGTGTATTCAGCATAAGGGGCAGGCCCCAACCACATGTTCCAATCAAGCGTCTTGGGTGGTTCTTCGTTCTGCGGGAAGCCTAAACCTGGTGATCCTCCTTTTTTCCAGAGGCGGACGGTATGGATTTTACCCAACACCCCCGATTGAATGATTTCAGCTACACGGTGATAGTTATCCCCGGCATGAATATGTGTACCCAGTTGAAATATCCGGTCATATTTTTTGATTGATTGTAGCATTACATTTCCTTCATGCGCTGAAAAAGACAAAGGCTTTTCCCCGTATACATCTTTTCCGGATTCAAATGCCATCAGGGCGATTAATGCATGCCAGTGATCGGGTGTAGCACAGGTAACCACATCTATATCTTTCCGATCCATTATGTGTCGGAAGTCCGTGTATGTATCGGGCTTTGCCAACGGGTTTACTGAAGCAAGTCGTTTCTGTGCATTTTCCAAATGTGTTTGGTCCACATCGCACAGGGCAACGGTTTCCACATCGGGAAACCTGGTAAACCAATTGATATGTGCACCCCCCATGTTGCCTGTTCCGATATGTGCAACCCTGATCCTGTCGCTAGGCGGTACCGTATCTTCAATTGCTTTCAGGCATGCATTGGTAATCAAGGGATATCCCATCAATCCCAACCCCGTGCTTTTTAAAAAATGTCTTCTTTTCATTTTATTGATTTTTTTGATCACGAGTGACCGGTTAAGGGAAATTGAATGGGTGCTTCATGAATATCCCCCATAATGAACATTTTTTTCGGTTAATACATTTCTCCATTTTCCCATGTCATCTTCTCACCCCAGAACGGGAGAATGGTATTTGCATTCACGTTTGGCAGATGTTCCAATGTCTTGGTTATCGAAGCCTGTCCATGTGGGTAGGGTTTGTGTCTTAATTCAATCAGATGTGATAATACCGCGTAGTCCGGCAATACCTGACCTTGACCACTGCCCAGGATGTTGTTTTCTCTTGGTGCTCCCCACCTGAGCACAACCATGTTGACATCACCCTCCACATTTTTGAAATGCGCCGGATTGAATCCCGAGTCACCGCAATGTAGGATGGAGAAATTGCCGGAATCATCACCACCCTCGATCCGGAAGAGAGTGACAAAGTTCGGAAAATCCGGGTTGGCAAGGTGATCGGATAAATCGGTGCGGATAGTGAAATTCCCGATCTGGTAGCTTGCCGCCGTTTTCGAAACGTATCCGGGGCTATCTTCATAGAAATTCGACAGCACCGGTTTGCCCTGATTGATCATTGCTTCAACCAATTTGTTGTTGTAGTGATCCCCGTGGTTGTGGGTAATACAGAGGAAGTCAAGATAGGGTTCCAACTGTTCTGCCAAACGATGATCAATATCTATTCCGAAACATCCTGAAGGTGTTTTTACCACAAAGCCCATATTATAGAGCATCCATACCAGCGTGCTCCCATGTTCAACCTTGCTGTTTTTCACCTCGTAAAGCACCTTGTTGAATCCTTCACGGTATAGATATAGAATGGGTATTGAATCTTCCATCTTAACCGCTTCTTCTTCCGGTTTTTGCAAATACTCCTTGAAGGTCGTGTTCTCCAAGTTATCGGAATAGAATTGGAATTTCTCCCATAGCAACAATCGCTCATCGTCCAGGTTAAAGGGAGATGTACCCCTGAATTGTGACAATGTCTCTGCGGCCTCCTGAACAGCTTCACTGCGTCTGTTGTTTCTCTTGCTCTCACTGTACAGCCCTTTCTGGCAAGATACGGCAATAGTGATGAAGAACAGCAGCAGCGATATATTTGTTTTTCTCATGATGAATTCCTTTGTAATAACAAAATGTGTGCAACCATCTTTCTATAAAAACTGCTCCCTTCCGTGAAACCTGATTGTCAGTGTTGACCCAAAACCTGTTTATCCGGAAGGGACTCAATTTTAGAGAAGAGGAATGGTTGATTCCAGATATTCCACAACCTCCAGGGTGTCGATATCCGTGTCGGAGATGTGATACCTCGTTTTGGTCCTTACTGCACCACCCGGTTTTGCATCGGTAAGTGGATAACTGTTGTCTGAAACAAAAACTTCTTCCGTAAAACCACCACTCTTTTTTTCATAACTGAGCAGATTTCCGACTGCTCCAACCCTGGGTTCAAAAATGATGTTGTTGTTACCGGTTGAAAAGCTGGTCTGTGCGTTAATCAAGGTGGAAACATAGTTCAGGCCGTATATGTAGGCACTGCCGTTTACGATCAACGACCTGTTACCGAACAGATCTACATTCTGACCACTGATTTCCAGGTTTCCCTGAATACCCTCTTCCGGTAGAATATTGATAATTGCGTAATAACAATTCAGATCATTGTCGAAGTTTTCTTCCTTGTACTCAATCCTTACGGAATCTTTTAACCCTTCCGCGTTGTTCCAGCTCAAAATGCAGTATGACCGGTTTACATCTTCTGCAGGGTAAATGTTTACCCTGAATCGGTAATAACCCGATTGGGTATGTAGTTCGTTTATTTTCGCAGCATAGATGACAGGCCCATCCTTGATGTATTGATTCAATAAGTCATTGGCATTGTCACAACTGATCAGAAAGAGGAAGCTGATTACCGCAACTTTGAGAAAATATTGCTTTATCTTTTTCATATTGATTCATTTATCTAGTAATACTGTTGAATATCTCCGTACATCTCAAACTCATTGATTGTATAGTAAGGAATAGTCGGATTGTATGACTCCATTAGCTGGAGACGCATGTAGCGGAAAGTCGCGGTTGTGTGTGCCTCACTGTTCACATTGTCTTCGCTAATGGTGTATTCCTGGTTAAAATTGAAATACTCAATCTCTTCCGGCGTCAAATTGTCCCTGTTTGCCGGTTCTCTTCCCACATACTCTCCAATCAATGTCCATGTTTCCGGAAATTTCGACCATCTCTCACTGTTGTCATCGTTGGTACCCCAAATGCGGAAACGCTTCGGACTTGATCTGTTATATGTATAGGTAATGGTAGGACGTGGGTAAATTTTAACCCTGCTTAGGCGCACTTCCATATTCAAATCAAATGTTGCATAGACATTTTGTTCAAAAATACGATTTGCCGGATCCGGATCTTTTAAGTTATGCACAAATTTGTAACAGTAAAATAATGTGCCGGTAATCACACCATTGAACATGGTTTGCGGGGCATTACCTGTGCCGTGACAGTTCCCATCATTTTGTATCCCTGTGGCAGGATTGATGGCATAGGTATCATAGTCCCGGCTACCACCATAAAAAGTGGGATTAAAGAAGGTGACTGCTTTTACACGGCTGTAATCAATTAGCTCTTCTTTATAGGGCGTCAATTTGTTTATTAAAGTATCCGTTCTGTTACCCCACTTATCGGATACGATAAAACCAAACTTTTGTTCCTTTGAGGGATATTGCCGTACATAGGCGAATGTTTTTAGGGAATCACTGGAGTAGATGGCCTTGCTTAAATCTTCCACTAGTGAGCCAACACCCTTTTGTAAGGTATCCTCTGCTAAAACATGAATTACGAATGGGTTGGCATGTGCATTTTGCCATTCTACCTTGATGCCTCCAAAGGCAGGTTCAACTTTCATGGTCTGGAGTGCAATTTCAACGGGGGAAATAAGTGGTGCAGCTTTCACGACCGTGGCATCCGATTCATTTCCGCTGCTATCGATGCAGACCAGTTCCACAGTCATTTCCTCTGTGCCGATAAAACCTTCGACCAATATGGAAGAGCTGTATCTGGAGACCTTGAACTCCATTTCTTCACCACGTTTGTTGGTGTAGGTTGCAACTACCTGAACAATGTTTGGATTTCCTTTGGGAAGTGTGAAATGGATTTCCAGAGCCCCCGATTTCGGTATTACCTCCCTGACACTGATTTTGTCCGGTTTTTCCGAACTGGTCTTTATTTGCTCTATGCCCATATAGGAATCAGTACATGCTACCATGAGCAGGGAGCTGATCGTGGCCAACAGCAATAGCTGTTTTCTAATATTCAGTTTCATATTTATGCTAGTTTTGTATTCATATTTACCATCCGGGATTTTGAACCAGATTGGGGTTCTGCAACAATGAATTGGTCCTGATCGGCATCAGGTAATCCTTCATCGAGAATCGGGGGATCAGTAAAACCCTAATATTGTAAAAATCTCTCTTGTTTTCTCCATCCTTGTTCCAGCCCAATATTGGCTTGTTGAACATCTCCTCAGCCAACATCCACCTTCTTACATCATAGTAGAAATGTCCCTCAAATGCCAATTCGTTCATTCGCTCCTGGCGGATAATATCTCTTAACCCGTTGGCATCGTTGGGTTTTGTCTTGTATCTGTCAAGCGCATACTTATTCCAGCTCTCCACAACACCCTCCATGCCGGATCTTGCCCTGATCTGGTCGAGGTAAAAGTAGGCATTGTTGCCCTTTGAATCGGTCTTCGTAGGACCACCCACCTCATTGAGGCACTCAGCCAGCAACAAATAGATATCAGCCAACCGAATGATCGGGAATGAGTAATCCTCTCGGATCAAAGTAATCCTGGTTTCAGTATAGGTGGTTTTCAAATGGCTCAGTTTTTTTGCCAGATACCCTGCGTAGGGATATCCCCCATAGGCTTCAGAATGCTTCATTCCACTGCCGTAATGCCTGATCATGTTGGGGTAGGATGCTTCTGTCAAGCTCTTTTCTCTCCCCTCCCAAATGCCGCCATCAAAACCAACCGATGCATAAAAACGGAGAGACCGGTTGAAATGGAGGATGGCTGTCTCCTCTCCCTTCTTGATGAAGTATTTACTGTGTTCTTTGTCGGGAAGCTGCGTGTTATACCTGTTTTGGTACCAACCATTGTTCTCCCATGCTGCATCTTCATCGATGGGTATTCCGTTTGCTGAATAAAAATTCTCAATAAAGTTCAATGTGGGACCGTGCCGTTGTCCAATATCTCCCCCTCCTGACCCCGCCAAATTAAACCATTCGTCGTTGCTCAGCATGGTGCTCCATCTCTGCAGCAAAGTGGTGCTCTCATTGACTGCCCAGATTACCTCCGGGTTCCACGATTCTGTTACTGCCTGACGCAGGCTTACCATTGCCTTGGTGGTATCATTGATATTGGTCATGTTGATGCCCCTGATTGCATTGTTCCCGCCATCAGTGGTGATCAAAATAACTGCACCTTCCTCTTCTGCAGCCCGGCTGGCCACATCACAGGCTTCCAGTGCTCTTTCCCACTTTTCGGCACTATCCCCGGCAGGGAAGAGTTCCACCCCTCTTTTGTCTTTGTAACCCGCGTAGTAGTTGTTGTTGTTGAATAGCGGACTGGCGGCCAATACCAATGTCTTGGCTTTGATGGACAAGGCGATGGTTTTCGTGAACCTGCCAAACTCACTGACCACATCCAGTTCGTTCATGGTTGGCAGGTCTTCAATCGCTTCATCCAGTGTACCCACGATATAATCGACTACTTCGTCAACCGGAGCCCGGTAGACATTCACTTTGTCACCTTTCTCGGAAATAGGTACCGCATTGTCAATTATTGGTATCGGTCCATATAGCTGAAAAAGATAAAAGTGCAGGTAGGCTTTGATAGCCTTTGCTTCAGCGATCCACCTGCTTCTCAGCATCTCATCCACATCACGGGGACCGCCATTTTCAACCAGGATCTCCTCTAAAAAGATGTTGCAATGCCTGATCCCTTCCCATAGATTTCTTGGGGCACCGTTCAAGCCATCCCAGAAATTCATGTAGGGATTGACCGTATTGTTTCCCCTGAGAAAAGCCATCATGGGTGCAGGAGGACCTGATGGCAGCCCGCTTCCGGTATTTCTTTCCGAATAGATGATATCTCCTCCACCGGAAAGCCCCAACGTGGTGGTAGGTGAGACATAATTGGGGAGACTGTTGTAACAGGTAAACAGATATTTCTCCGCATTGTATTTGTCTTTAAAAGCATCTTTCAGTTCTGCTTTATCGTCCGGTAAAATATCCAGGAAGTTGTTACACCCCGATAAAGTGAAAAGAAACATGATTGTGATGTAGCAAAATATTTTTTTCATTGTCGTTGTTATTAATAACAGGTTAGAAATTAAGTTGAAGACCTACATTAAAAACACGCTGCAGGGGATAGGCCAGTCCATTTCCACTCATTTCCGGATCCCATAATTTGAAATTTGAGAATGTCATCAAATTGGTTCCACTTGCATAGATCCTCGCTTTCACACCCTTAAATTCAGGGATGGTGTATCCAAACTCTAATGATTTTAACCGCAGGTAACCGATCGACCGCAACCAGTAATTGCTTCTCACAAAGTTGTTGTTGTTTCCCTTCGAGGCCGAACCCACATCCGGTGATAAGCGGGGCCACTTGGCGTAGATATTCCTGTCGGTCTCCGTCCAGACACTTTCGGCAATAAAGTTCAACATTGCCCTGTTTCCTTTTTTGCCACCAGAGGTGACTTCAACAAAAGGAGCCATTTTTTCCGCATCCAGGAAAAATGAGTACCGCGAAGAACCTTGAAAAAACAGCGAAATATCGAAATTCCTGTACCCATATGATCCCCCAAGTCCATATTGGATTTCAGGATTGGCCGAGTACCCCATGGGAACCATGTCAAAAGAATTGATCACCCCGTCGCCATTGATGTCGCGATACTTGATGTCTCCCGCCTGGTAATCGCCTATTCCGCTGTTAACCTGTTGTAAGGGAGAGTTGCTTACCTCTTCATCATCGATGAACAGCCGTTCAGCCACATAGCCACGCTGCTGCCCCACCTTTTGTCCCACAACCGAAAGCCATGGGGCAATCTCGGAGTAATCCAGTTCGTCATACTTGGTAATCTTTGCTGTTCCATAGGTGAAATTACCCCTGATAATGTACCACATTGAGTTGCTGAAGGATTTATTATAGTCCAGGGTCAAATCAACACCTTTGCCTACTGCTTCGCCATAGTTTGTGCGGATGCCTGCAGCCAGTCCCATTGTTGAAGGGATATCAGGTCTGAGCTGAACAATGTTGGTGCGTTTTTCGTGGTAGAACTCACCTATCAGCGTCAGGTCATCATCCAGCAATCCCAACTCGACAGCCAGGTTGGTTTTGTATGATACCTCCCATGTGATATTGGGATTTGCATACCTCAGGATATTGATCGTGGGACGACTGAATGTCTCATAGGGGTTGTTGCCGAACCTGCCTGCCGAGGGCCCGTTCAGGTCGATATTTGAGGTGAAAAAGAATCTGTCCCTGTCTGAAACAATGACGTCGTTACCCACCAATCCATAGGTTGCACGGATTTTCATGCTGGGAACAACCTGCTTGATGGCGGACCAGAATGGTTCGTTTGATACCTGCCACCCCGCACCAATGGAAGGGAAAAATCCCCAACGATGTGCCGGGTCAAAGCGCTCGGATCCGTTTAGTCCAAAGTTGAACTCTGCAAAATAGGTCTGATCAAATCCATATGTAAAACGTCCGGCAAACGAAATATTTCTTGAGGGCAAGGATGAGTCCAGGTTGTTGGGACTTCCATCCATGCTCTCCTTGAGAGAACCCACCAAAAGCCCACCCACGTCGTGTTTGCTTGCAAAGTTCCGGTTATACAATACCGCGCCCTCTCCGTAATAGCTGGATCTGACAAACTTGTCACCTGCACTGTAATCGATAAAATCGGAACCACCTTCCGGATTCAAGACAGCCAGTTCATACGGGAAAGTCGTATTTCCCGGGTCATGTGAACCCTTGATATACTGGTAGAAGAAGGGTCTGTAACTGCGTTGGATGTTGAAACCTGAATAACGTGTCACACTTCCTATGAAGCGCGCTCTTAGGCCTTCTGTGAACATGTTCAGATTCTGATGCAGCTCCAGTTGTGCCAAGAGGGTGTTGTTTCGCACATCCTCATATCCTTTCATGATGTCGGCATAAGGATTGATGTATTGGTCGGAGCCCATTCCGTAATCGTTGTCAGAATAATTACCAAACAGCATACGATCTACATATTGTGTTTCCCTGTCCGGAGCGTATACATGAGGAAACAAAACGGGGTTGGCAATCAATGTTTTCCCGTAGGTGTTGGCGCCACCGCTTCCAAACTCACCAATCGGACCGGTGTAATCTTCAAAATTTGCGTTGACCCTGACCTTGGCTTCCAAAGACTTCGATAGGTTGAGATTGACGTTCGAGCGTACAACGTATGATTTCAGGTTGATGTTGGAATTGAATGGATTCACCTTGTCGACCTGCAGGATCCCATTGTCCTGGGAAAAGGAACCTGCAATATAATAGGTGGCTGCTTCTCCACCACCGGTAAGGTTGATGTTTGCCCTCTGGTTTACCGAGTGATCCCTGGTCAGAATATCTTTCCAGTCGACTGCCGGATAGACATATGGGTTCCTGTTCGGGTTTTTTGTCTGGTCTATTTTACTCTGCGGATAGGTCAGTTCCCCATGACGCGTCATGCTTGCGATATTGGAATATTCCATGAATGTGACAGGGTCGGCAATGTCGACTTTCGTTGTAGGCGTGGAAACGGACGTTTCCACACGGATCTGCACATCTACTGCTCCCTTCTTTCCCTCTTTGGTTGTAACCAGTACAACTCCGTTCGCACCCCTTGCCCCATACAGAGCTGTAGCGGAGGCGTCTTTCAAAATGGAGAAACTGGCAATATCATCAGGATTTAGCCTGGAGAGATCCCTTGAGGTCATCTCAATATTGTCAATCAATATCAGCGGTGATGTCAAACCACTACCAAAGGAGGTTACACTCCGCACGAAGAACTGGGCATCTTCATCCCCGGGTGCCCCTGTTGTTTGATAGGCGATCAAACCGGCCATTTTTCCCGATAGAGCGGTCGTTAAATTACTGGAAGGTACTTTTAAATCCTTGGTGTTAACCGTTGTGATGGAAGAGACAACACTCTCTTTGCTCTGTTTGCCGAATGCTACAATCACGGCTTCTTCCAACATCTCAGTGTGCTCAGAAAGTCTTACGTTGATGATTTTCACCTTGCCTACTTCAACTTTCTGTGTTACATAACCGATAAATGAAAAGGTGAGAGTGTCTCCCTCATTGACCATCAATTCGTAGATGCCATCGATATCAGTTGTTGTCCCAAGGGTAGTGCCGGATATCACCACATTCACCCCCGGTATCGGTTCATCGTTATACGCATCGGTAACTTTACCGGTTACCGGGATGCGGTTTGGCTGCTGGGTACTCTGTTGGAGATCAGTTGTGGCAGTCTCACTGCTAACAATGTAGCCAACGCTATACTGTGAATTGTCCTCCGCAGCATGCAAAACAATGTTGCATAAAAATAACAGGCTTAGGGTTATTTTTATAATTGCTGAATACTGCTTAAGAGTATTGTCGGGTGCATGCCCTTCAATAGGATATTTACTCATACGTTGTTATAATTTAATTGTTAATGAACGAGTCAGAATGTTACGAGGTTGTGTCGGCATCATTAAAATATTGTTTCATTTTCCGTTCTGCCATCGGAAAGGGGAATGTATGTGGAAAATGAACCGTTACTTGCCTCATAGCTAGGTAATTTCCATAAAGTAAATAAATAATTGCTTTGAAAGTAAAATCTGCAGTGAAGGCGGATTGCCTCATTTGCTCTTTTCATCACCCAAAACTACAAAATAAATCAACCAATCCCAAAAAGTATTAATTGT
Organism: Proteiniphilum sp.; assembly: GCA_016839025.1. Lineage (GTDB taxonomy): Bacteria > Bacteroidota > Bacteroidia > Bacteroidales > Dysgonomonadaceae > Proteiniphilum. Next base: position 25,023 of record JADLKK010000018.1, on the reverse strand, counting down.
TTTTTGGATAAAATTTTTCTTCTCAACCGGAATATCCACTTTCTCCTTCTTGCCGCTTATCCTTTCACGTTTGTCCGTTTTTTTGCGTTATATTTGCAGAGACATCATAATGACATTATCATTCGAAAATGATTCCTTTTCTGTATCAGGTTGCGAAAGTATTCTATGCGCAACAGGGCAATGAACTCTACAGGCATACTTTTGTCTTCCCCAATCGTCGAGCCGGTGCGTTTTTCCAGAAATACCTGGCGGAGATTGCGGGGAAGCCGCTTTTCTCCCCACGGGTGATCACCATCCGGGAGCTCTTCGAATCTTTTTCACCCTATCGTCCAGCCGACCACATTGAGTTGCTGGTGATGCTCTATCGACAATTTCTGGCAATCAGTGATATAGAAGAGTCGTTCGATGACTTTCTCTATTGGGGCGAGATGCTGCTCAACGACTTTGATGATACCGATAAGTACCTGGCCGATGCACGCCAGCTCTATCGCAACGTGCAGGATTTCCGGTCGCTCGACGATGACCTGTCGCATCTCACCGAGCAGCAGATCATAGCTATACGCCGTTTCTGGAGCCACTTTATGCCGGTGGAAGGGAATGAGACCAAAGAGCGTTTTCAGCATACCTGGAAGATGTTGTATGAGTTGTACACTGCTTTTAGAGCCTCTCTGCAAGCAAGTGGGATGGCCTACGAGGGGATGATTTTCCGTGAGGTGGCGGAACGTGCAAAGGCTGGTCTGTTGCAAAGATTTGACACCGAAGGGTATGTTTTTGTGGGATTGCATGCCCTTACACCGGCCGAGATACAGTTGATGAAACAGCTACGGAACCAGGGGATAGCTGACTTCTACTGGGATTACGATTCCCCCTTTGTAAGGGATGAAAAGAATCGTGCCTCCTACTGGGTGAAGGAGAACTTATCCCTTTTCCCTTCTCGTTTCAGTCTTTGTGAAGCAGAACAACTGCGGCAAAAACCCCGGGTGGAGCTGGTCGGTATCTCCTCCGGCGTGGGACAGGCCCGCCATGTGACACAGATCCTATCGGAGCTGCTTGACTCGGGTGCCATTCCCGATCCGGAAGAGGCGATCCGCACAGCCGTCGTGCTGCCGGATGAGAGCCTGCTGTTACCGGTACTCTATTCCATTCCCGGGGAGATAAGCAAGATCAATGTTACCATGGGATATGGCTTGTCACAATCCTCTGTGGCGAGCCTTGTCGAACACCTCGCATTGATGCAGCAGAACCTGCGCAGCAGGGAGGATGAGCCAGCCTTTTTCCATCGTTATGTGAAAGCCTTGTTGAGCCATCCGATGGTATCGGCGGCAGCACCGGTAGAGACGGAGCAGCTGAAGCATCACATCCTCTCCAACAACCGCATAGTGGTAACGCGCGCAGAGATTCCGCCTCACCCGATGTTGCAATTGATCTTCACCCCCATTGCCCGGTGGGAAGAGATACCCTCCTACCTGCAGGAGATATTCGCTTCCCTCTATCAGAATCTCACCGGTAAGAAGCAAGCAGAAGAAGATGCGAGTGTGGTGAGTAGTCGTTCCATCGACCTGGAGAGGGAGTTCATTGTGCAGTATCACAAGACGGTTACCCGTTTGCAGGACCGTCTGCAGCAGGTACAGCAGATGACCGTGGAGACCTGCTTCCGGTTGCTGAGAAATCTGGCGCGCAGCATCAGTGTGGCCTTCAGTGGTGAGCCGCTCTCCGGACTGCAGGTGATGGGAGTACTGGAGACCCGCGCCCTCGACTTTGAAAACCTGATCATTCTCTCCTTCAACGAGGGGATATTGCCACAGCGAAACAGGGCCACCTCATTTATACCCTACACGCTTCGGAAGGGGTTTGGACTGCCTACCTATGAGCAGCAGGACGGTACCTTTGCCTACCACTTTTACCGGATGATCAGTCGTGCCAAACGGATCTACCTGCTCTACGATACCCGCACCGAAGAAATGCAAACCGGTGAAGTAAGCCGTTATTTCTATCAATTGAAATATCTTTATAAGGATGCTTTTCAGATTCGCGAACAGATTGCCACTTATGATGTGGCTGCGCCCCAGGTGCCTCCTGTATCGGTGATCAAGAACGAGAAGGTGATGCGTAAGTTGGAAGCCTTTCGTGCCGGGAATGAACGGTCGTTGTCAGCATCGCTGGTCAACAACTACATCAATTGTCCCCTACAGTTTTACTTCACTGCTGTGGAGGGACTCTCGGAGGAGGAGGCTGTGGAGGAGACTGTGGAGGCCGATGTCTTTGGATCCATCTTTCATCGTCTGATGGAGTCTCTTTACAATCGTTACAGGGAGATGGTCATCACTCCCGATCTGCTGACTCTTCTCGCGAAGGATGAATCACACCTTGACGGGATCCTGCAGAGTGCCTTTGCCCGATATTACTTCAGGGATGAGGATCATCCCCGCCCGCTGCAGGGGCAACACTACCTGATCGGAGAAATCCTGAAAAGCTATGTGAAGCAGACCCTTGAGATGGACAAACAGTTCACTCCTTTCACCTATATCGCTTCGGAGTATCGCTTCAGGAACGCCTATCGGGTGAATGAGGAACTGGAACTCAACTTCAAGGGAAGCATCGACCGGGTCGACCAGGTGGGAAAGTCGGTACGGATCATCGATTACAAAACCGGCAAGGGGGATACCCGTTTCCGCAATATGGAGTCGCTCTTTGATGCGACCAAAGCCAATCGTCCCTACCAGATCCTCCAGGTACTGATTTATGGCCTCTTTTATCTGCAGAAGAATCCCGGAACCCTCATCTCTCCAGCACTCTATTATCTGCGGTCGGTGTACGATCAGTCTGATCCGGTGATTTGCTTCGACAAACACCCCATTCAGGATCTCTCGCTTCTGCTGCCGGAGTTCCGGCAGCATTTCGATGCACTGCTGGAGGAGGTTTTTGATCCGGCTGTTCCCTTTACCCAGACTAAGAACAGCAGGAACTGCGAATGGTGTGCCTTCCGGGAGCTCTGTAACCGTTGAAAATCAGAAAAGCCTTTTGATAGTAGAGGGTGATCTCCGTGTCAGCAGCAAATCCCGCCTGGAAATGTGCTCCCAGGCTACCCGAGGGAACCATTGTTCCCCATCCGACACCCCATGAGAAGGCCCACGGAGAGGGGACCACACGGTAGTCACGTTGTGCCTGGGCCAAAGTGGTGACAAGGAACGCTGCGATCAGCACTCCGCTCATCTTTTTCTTCATTGTTTTTCAGTTTTGGGGGGTTGTTTTCTTCGTTTCACGCTCCTCAGGATAAGAAAGAGGGTTGTCAGCAGCATGATGAGGAGCGCCCCGTAGGCAATGCTGTCGGTCACCCGGATGCTTTGCGGGTCGAATCGGAAGGTGATGGTATGCTTTCCTTCGGGGATCACCAGGCCTCGAAGCGTGTAGTTCACCCGCAGCATCTCTGCCGGCTTTCCGTCGATGGTGATCTGCCACCCTCTGGGGTAATATATCTCAGAGAAAACAGCCAGTTCATCCTTCTTTGCATCTGCCTCATAAATAAGATAATCGGAGTCATATTCGGTGAGACGAATGGTTGAGGAACTGTCGGCAGGTGTGACCTGCATACCTGCCAGCAACGGTGCAAACTGGCTGTCTGTGACCGCTTCGTTGCGCAGATCAATTTTTCTCAATGCTTCTATCTCTTCATCGGCACTCTCCGCGAACTGAATTTCGTTTACAAACCAGGCGTTGCCCATGGCATGGGGGTTCTGAACAGGCACCGTGCCACCCCCCTGTGCCGGCATGATCACCCACCGGGTGTTGAGCATGTTCAATACCTTGAACGAACTGGCATTCACTGAGTCCAGCGTACCGCCACTGGCGATGATGGCTTGCTGCAATGCCCCCATCTCACTGGTGAGATGCAGGTCAATCAGATCCTGGTAGCGACGTAGCTTGGCTGCGTGGTAGCCGCCGATCACCTTATGGTGGTAGGGGGTAACCCCGTCGTTGAAGGTGCTGGTCGCCATATTCAGTACCCGATAGTAGCGGGTGCTGTCCTGCAAAATCAGCTGGTCTGTCGGTGTCAGTGTGAACTGTTGTTGGGTCTGGGTTGGTGCCACAAAATCGCTATCCTTCAGATATCGTTTGTTGACATCCCATAGATCGATCAGCGAGAGCAGCAAAATCGCCGCGACCATCCACTCCCCTTTTATCCTCTTAGTCGCGAACAGCCATAACAAAAGTGTTCCGATCGCCACAACAAGGAAACTTCGCCAGGCATCAGCGGTGAAGATGGCTACCCGCATCCCGGTGAGGTTGGCCAATACCGGTTGGATGTGCTCTGCCGGAAGTGACTGCAGCGCCTGTATCTCGGAGGAGGAGACAAAGGAGGAGAAGAAAAGTTTCGGTAATACCGCGAACAGCAGGGCAATGCCTCCGGTGAACCCCAGGCTGATAGTGAGCGCTTTCAGATTCTGTTTCAACAACTCCGGTTTTTGCACAATCTCCTTGATGGTGAGTGCTGCCAGCAGCGGAATACAGAACTCGGCAATCACCAGGATGGAGGAGACGGCGCGGAACTTGTTGTACATCGGTACGTGATCGATAAAGAAATCGGTCAGTCCCATCATGTTTTTTCCCCAGGATAAAAGGATTGAAAAGATTGTGCCGGCCAGCAGTGCCCACTTGAGCGGGCCCTTCACGATGAAGAGCCCCAGGATAAAGAGCATCAGTACGAACGCACCCACGTAGACCGGCCCCGAGGTGCCGGGTTGCTCACCCCAATACTGACCGATCTGGGAATATAGCTCCCGGTATTCCGGGCGAGCCTTGGCCATAGCTCGTTCGTTACCTGCAAGCGGCACGGAAGCACCTCCCTTGGTGTTGGGCACCAGTAGCGTCCAGGTCTCGTCGATGCCATAGCTCCAGGCGGTGATGTAATCACGCTCCAGGCCATGGCCGGTATGCTGTTCTCCGTGATGGGTCAGCTCCGACTTGCCGCGCATCGTTTCTTTCGAATATTGGTAGGTGTGGTAGAGGCTGCTGGCGTTGGCCGCCACCCCAATGAGTCCGGCAACAAACAACAGGGCTGTTGATTTCAGGAAATCGGGCAGCTCCTTTCTGCGGATGGCATCCACCCCGAAGGCAATCACCAGGAAGAGCATCACGAAGAGGAAGTAGTAGCTCATCTGAATATGGTTGGCCGAGATCTGGAAGGCGGTGAAGAGCATGAAGAGCAGCCCCCCCAGCAGGTATTTTTTGCGGTAGATATAAACCAGCCCCGCAATCGTAGGCGGGATGTAGGCGAGGGTGATGAATTTCCAGATATGTCCCGCCGCGATCAGGATGAAAAAGTAGGAGGAGAAAGCCCAGACCACCGCTCCCAGGGCGCTCACCAGCGGTGAGGCACGGAAGGCGCGCATCAGGATGTAGAAACCCAGCAGCATGATGAAGAGCAGGTGGACATAAGGGGGCAGAAAGAGGGAGTATCCCTTTTTCACCAGCTCCTGCGGTTTGGAGGAGTCGTAAGTGGGACTCATCTGATAGGAGGGCATGCCGCTGAACATGGAGATGTTCCAGCGGGTGCGTTCGCCCTCATGCCGTTCCATGTAGTCGCGTTGCTCCTGGCCCTGACCGATGGCAGCCAGCGAGTCATGCTGGGCGATCACCCTGCCATCGATCACGGCCGGTGCAAAGTAGAGGAAGGAGATCACCACAAAGAGCAGGATCACGATCAGATCGGGGAGGATTTTCCTGAAGTCAGCAGATGCTTTCATTATCTTTTATTTTCGGTTTAGCAGTTCTGCCACAAATTTACGTTTTTATTCCCGGAACCAACACTCCGGAACAACCGGATTCATTCTTATCCACAAAAAAAGGATGAAAGAAGTCTGTCTCTCTCATCCTCTGAAATAGCTGCATATCCTTTCTCAGAAACGCTTGCCGATGGTGATTCCCATGCGGGGATAAGCGCCATCGTTCACAAAGTCGCGACCGGCACCGAAGTAGAGTTCACCCACCCAGTTGTTGCGCGTCAAGTACTTCCATCCCAGCGCCAGACCCAGTCCGGCACCAATCTCGGATGTCGGGCTTGCGGCACCGTCCAAATACTCTTTTTGAGATAACAGGGCTCCGTTGGCTTCAATAAAGAACCCGGCGCCATATTTCTGGAGATTACTGGCACTACCACCAAAAAACCAGCGTGCATAGGGCATTAATCCGAAATATAGAGGATATTCGTCTTCACTCAGACTTGCTCCCAATGCTGCACCCAGACTGAAATCTTCGCTGAGTATCCTTTCGTATGAGATTTCGGGGTATAGCCCGATAATGGTGGTTCCGAGGTTCAGTTTGATTTCATTTTGCGGAAGATCTCTGGATATCTTCCAACCCATCACGCGATGTGTCTTCTGCGAAAAGGCAGTGAGGCTGACCAGCATGGCAGCAATTAAAAGTGTTTGTTTCTTCATACGATCATCATTTATGAGGTTTTTACTTCATCGAGTTACTATCTCTATAGATGCATCTGTTCCTGAAAAGTTACCATGACGGGGTTAAATTAACTAAATTACACCACAGGACTCCCCGGGTTTACCGTTTTCGTGGGAGTCACCAGGGCAAGCGATCCATCGACATCTTCTGCAGAGAGGATCATTCCTTCGGAGAGGATTCCTCTCATTTTTCGTGGTTCCAGGTTGGCAATAAAGCATATCTGCTTGCCCACCAACTCTTCGGGATTGGGATAGTATGCCGCTATTCCGGAAAGAATGGTTCGTTTTTGCAGCCCGTCGTCGAGCAGGAAACGGAGCAACTTGTCAGCTTTGGGGACTTTCTCGCACTCCAGCACGGTGCCTACCCGGATATCCAGCTTCTCGAAGCTGTCGAACGGGATATGCTCCTTTACAGGCTTTGCCCTGTAATCATTTGCTTCATTCAGTTTTTTTGTGTCAAGTAGCTTCTGGACCTGTTGTTCAATCGTTGCATCCTCGATTTTCTCGAACAATAGCTCCGGTTGCGCCAACGGGTGTCCTTCCGCCAACAGATCGAAGCGCCCAAGGTGTTCCCATGGCAGTTTTTCCGTCCGTAGAAAGCTGCGTAGCCGCTCTGCCGAAAAGGGGAGAAAGGGTTCGCAGACGATGGAGAGGTTGGCGGTGATCTGCAGGGAGATGTGCAGGATGGTGGCGGTGCGCTCCATATCATTCTTGGCAGTCTTCCACGGCTCACAGTCGGCCAGGTACTTGTTGCCGATGCGCGCCAGGTTCATCGCCTCCCGCTGTGCGTCACGGAAGTGATATGTTTCCAGGAGTTGCTCTACGGAGGTCTTCACCTTCTCTGCCGCAACGATGGTTTCCCGATCGTAGTCGGTCAGCTCACCGACAGCCGGCACACGGTTGTCGAAATATTTCTGTGTGAGCACCAGTGCGCGGTTTACGAAGTTACCCAGTACCGCTACCAGTTCGTTGTTGTTGCGTGCCTGGAAATCCTTCCAGGTGAAGTCGTTGTCCTTGGTCTCCGGTGCATTTGCGGTGAGCACGTAGCGCAGCACGTCCTGCTTGCCGGGAAACTCTTCCAGGTATTCATGCAGCCAGACAGCCCAGTTGCGGGAGGTGGAGATCTTCTCCCCCTCCAGATTGAGGAATTCGTTTGAGGGGACATTGTCCGGAAGGATGAAGGAACCCTCCGACTTCAGCATGGCGGGGAAGACGATGCAGTGGAAGACGATGTTGTCCTTGCCGATGAAATGCACCAGGCGGGTATCCTCCTGCTTCCACCACTTCTCCCAGCTGTCGGGCAGCAGCTCCCGGGTGTTGGAGATGTAGCCGATGGGTGCGTCGAACCAGACGTAGAGCACCTTCCCCTCGGCACCCTCCACCGGTACCGGAACCCCCCAGTCGAGGTCGCGGCTCACGGCACGGGGCTGCAGACCCAGGTCGAGCCACGACTTGCACTGCCCGTAGACATTGCTGCGCCACTCCTTGTGATCTTCCAGGATCCACTGGCGGAGCCATGGTTCATGCTTGTCGAGTGGCAGGTACCAGTGTTTCGTTTTTCGCATCACGGGTACACTGCCGCTGAGTGCCGACTTGGGGTTGATCAGCTCGGTGGGACTGAGTGAGGTTCCACACTGCTCGCACTGATCGCCGTATGCCTTCTCATTGCTACAGTGGGGACAGCTGCCGGTGATATAGCGATCTGCCAGGTATTGTCCTGCTTCCTCGTCATAATATTGTTCGCTCTCCAGCTCGGTAAACGCACCCTTGTCGTATAGTACCCGGAAGAAGTCGGAGGCGGTCTGCCTGTGGATCTCAGAGGTGGTGCGTGAGTAGATGTCGAAGGTGATACCGAACTGTGCGAAGGCCTCCTTGATCATGCCGTGGTAACGGTCCACGATATCCTGTGGGGTGACCCCCTCTTTTCTTGCCTTGATGGTAATGGGGATGCCATGTTCGTCGGATCCCCCGATAAAGAGTACCTCTTCTCCCTTCAGGCGAAGATAGCGGGCATAGATGTCGGCAGGAACATATACGCCTGCCAGGTGGCCGATGTGCACCGGTCCGTTGGCATAGGGCAGTGCCGATGTGATCAATGTGCGTGAAAATTGTCTGGACATATATCTTTCTAAATAGGCTGCAAAGGTAAGAAAAATTGCGCTTTTAACCTTCAGCCTGAGGAAATATCCTTTTTCCGACAGAAGAAAGAGAAACAAACGGAAAACATCTTCTCTTTTTCATCCGTTATAGGGAGAAAGTAGGAGCGTTATGGAATTCAACCTGAAAGGAAAAACGGCCATTATCGGTGGCAGCAGCAGGGGACTGGGCAGGGCCTGCGCGATCGCCCTGGCGGGTGAGGGTGTCAATATCGTACTTTGTGCACGCAACAGGGAGTCGCTACTGGTTACTCAGCGGGAGATAGAAGCACTCGGCGTACAAACTTTGGCACTCACTGCCGAGATGGCCAACCGCGACGACAATGAATGGATCATACAGGAAACGGTTGGGCGTTTCGGGGGGGTGGATATCCTGGTTAACAACTCCGGAGGACCCAAGCCGGGAACCTTCCGCGAACTGACAGAGGCAGACCTGGATGAGGCATACGAGTCGGTGCTGAAGTACAACATCCGGATGATTGGCCTTTGCCTGCCCTATATGGAGCGGAAAGGGTGGGGGCGTATCATCAACATCACCTCCATCACGGTGAAGGAACCGGCGCCCCACATGGTGCTTTCCAATATCTTCCGTACAGCCGTGGCTAGCTATGCCAAAACCATCAGCAAAGAGTTGATAGAGAAAGGGATCACCATCAATAACGTGGCTCCGGGTTATTTCCGGACCGATCGTGTGACGCAGCTGATGGAGATCCGCGCAGCTGAGGAGGGTATTGCAGTGGAAGAGTATGAGGCAAAGGCGATCGCTACCTTCCCGCACAAAAGGTATATGGATCCGCAGGAGCTGGGTGGCCTGGTCTGCTACCTTTGCTCCGAACAGGCCCGTTCGGTGACCGGAACTACCCTGCAGATCGATGGGGGATTGCTCAACGCCCTTTAGCGGCTTATTCCTCCCGGAATTCTTTCCAATACTCCCGGATGCTGCTCTTTACCTCGCGGTGCAGCAGGAGCAGCCCGATGAGGTTGGGGATCGCCATGAAGGCGACAGTGAGCAGTGACAGGTTCCAGATGATGGTGGTGTCGGTGAAGGATGCCACAAAAAAAGCGCCCACAAAAATGAACCTGTAGAGCATTACATACCGGCCACCCACCAGGTAGGTGACCGCCCGGTCGCCGTAGTAGGACCAGGCGATAGCAGTGGAGAAAGCAAACAACAACAACCCGATGGCGACAATATACTTGCCGAATCCACCCAGGAAGCTGCGGGTGTAGGCGGTGGCGGTGAGTGGTGCACTGTGGATAAGGGAGTACCCCGTGAAAGTGAGATCTGAGGGTGTCTGCGTTACTTTTCCCTGTCTCACAAGCAGTTCGCCCGTATAGGGTTCGGCATTTTCCAGAATTTCCACCTGTTCCGCCAGTGAACGGGCATGCAACACCGAAACCTGATCTGTGATACGACCCTCATCCACCCGCAGTCTGCCGTGGAAAAGTTCCACCTTGCTCCTGTTGCTCAGGTGCCTTTCCAGCAATGCCACATCTGCCGCATTTGCGTTGTCATAGCTGCGTGCCAGCACCTCGATATCGGTCTTTTGGAACTGATTGGGCAGCTTTTCATTCCATACTCCGGAGGAGAGCAGTACCAGCCCGGTGAGGAAGCAGATGATGATGGTGTCGATGAATGGCTCCAGGATGGCCACCATCCCCTCCGATACCGGTTCATGTGCCTTGGCGGCAGCATGTGCGATGGGGGCCGAACCCTGACCCGCTTCGTTGGAGAAAAGACCTCGGTTCACACCATTGTTGAAGGCAAACGCAAAGCCTGCACCCAGGAACCCCCCTACGGCTGCGGTACCACTGAAGAGATCTTTGAAAATGGAGAGGAAGGAGGGGATAATCTGCTGGTGATTGTGAAGGATTACCGCAATTGCCCCCAGGAAGTAGATAATCGCCATAAATGGAACCAGCGTGGCTGTTACCTTCGCAATCCGTTTAATTCCCCCGATAATGATCAATGCAAGGGTCAGGGAAAGTATAGCTCCGGTGACCGCATGATTGATCCCGAAAGTAGCAAACATGGAGTTGGAGATGCTGTTGATCTGGGGAAGACTGCCGGAACCAAAGGATGAGAGGATGGTGGCCACGGCAAAAAATCCCCCCAGCAGGTAACCTGTCTTGAGCTGTTTCCCGTTTTTCAGTCTGATGTTGAGCCGTTTTTTCATGAAGTACATCGGTCCGCCTGCCACCATGCCCTTCTCATCGAAATCGCGGTACTTGTGCGAAAGTGTCACCTCCACAAATTTGGTACACATCCCCAGGAAAGCGGTCATCAGCATCCAGAAAAGGGCTGCGGGACCGCCCAGGTGAACCGCAAGTGCTACCCCGGCAATGTTGCCTGTACCCACGGTACCCGAGAGAGCGGTAGCCAGTGCCTGAAAGTGAGAGGTATCGCCTTTGTCTCCTTTTTTGTCATATTTTCCCCTGACGATCCGCAGGGCATGCCGGAAATAGCGAATCTGCGGAAAACCGAGGTAAAAGGTGAAGAAGATACCCGTACCCAATAGAAGAAAAATAAACCAGTGATGTCCGCCGATATATTGATGGAGGGTGTTGAAAAAATCGTTGATTGGCTGCATCTGTTCGCACTGTTTCGATTCCAATTCTGTCTGTCGCGGACAAATATAGAAAAATCCAATTAGAAATATCGCATAAAGTAACAGAAATAAAACGACACAAATTGAATGGTCTTTTCTGTCTTTGTCTCTTGTCGCGCCAAAAAATCAGACAAAATGACAACATGAAAAAAACAGGTAGAGGATAAAATGGCTTATCTTCTGCCTGTTGTGAAAAAGATGGTCCCTGTGGTTGATACAGGGAGCCATCCCGATCGCAGGACGCGATCTTCTTGATCACCTAAAACTTATACACCCACCCGGCGAAGGCGTTCACCCAGCTTTGCAGAAATGCACGGGTATCCTCGCTCTTCAGGTTGTTCTGTTCGTCGAACAGCTCCCAGCTGTTGCCGATATATGCTTCCGGCTGCTGCATCATGTAGATGTTGAGGAAGACCATGGGCTGGCGCAGCGCCAGATTGGCTCCTTCACCGCCCAGGGGACTCACCGAACTGCTCACAATGGCACCCGGCTTGCCGCCCCACTTGCTCTGACCGTAGGGCCGTGATGCCACATCCAGTGCATTCTTGATCACTCCTGAAAATGTCCTGTTGTATTCCGGGGTAACGAAAAGATACCCATCTGCTGCATCAATTTTCTCACGGAATGTAACCCACTCAGCCGGAGGATTGGCGTCCAGATCTTCGTTATAATGTGGCAACTGCCCGATTTCCAGGATCTCCAGTTCAAGCGTGTCGGGGGCAAGCCGGATCAATTCGTTGGCCAGCTTTCTGTTCACAGATTCCTTGCGTAGACTGCCTACCAATACGGCAATTTTCTTTTTATTCATTATGTGACGGTTTTGTAATGGTTTGTAATACTCTTCAGGGGACTTTCCATAGCCCTCGATCTCCGTATATAACACCGTAGGAAACAATTTGTTTAATCACAAATATTGATGGGTCATTTATGCCAGGTTGCCCTTTTCGCGGGCTTTCTCCACCAGTTCCGACAGCAGTTCCCCAATTTTTGCGGGACCTTTTTCGATCGCATGCAGGGTCTCGAATACCCGTTCACCCGAAATGCCCGCCTCACGCCAGCTGGTACCGTTGCTGTAGGTGTTCAGCAGCACCGGCATAATCTTGTCGACTGCAGCTGCAAAAATAGCGTTGGGTGTTTCCTCTTTTTCAAATTCCAGCCATAATTCATAGTACTCCTTACCCTGCTTGTAGGGAAGCATGGTGAACAGTTTTTTCGCAGCCTGGTTTTCCCGGTTGAACTTGTTCCGGTTAGCCTCCCTGTCGAACATAAAGGTGTCACCCGCTTCAATCTCCACCAGGTCGTGAATGGTGATCATCCGGATGATATGCAGCAGATCCAGTTCTTCTCTGTTGTCAGCATATTCGAAAAGAAGCATGGCTGCCAGGATCGAGTGCCATGAGTGTTCCGCCGTATTTTCCCGTCGGCTGTCATCGGTGAGCCAGTTGCGGCGAATCACCTGTTTCAGCTTGTCCGCCTCCAGTATAAAATCAATCTGCTGTCTGAGTCTTTTCTCCATAGTTTTATTGATTGTAAAATCCTACCGCAGGGAAGGTTGGTGAAGAATATACAGATTAAACAGATTGGCTGCCAAATCGTTTACCGTTGGGCTTACTTTTATCCATACACACTCTTAACTTAACGCCTGCGGGCAAAAAATTGACTCATCAGCTTCCCGCACTCTTCTGCCATCACACCGGCGGTGACGGTGGTCTTCGGGTGCAGCATTTCTGGCGAGAGACGGGTGTAGCCCCTCTTCTCATCCTCAGCCCCGTATACCAGGCGGGACAGCTGTGCCCAGCGAAGTGCCCCTGCGCACATGGGACAGGGTTCCAGGGTGACGTAGATCGTGCAGCCGGTGAGGTATTTGCTTCCCAGTACGTTTGCGGCAGCCGTGATAGCCTGCATCTCGGCATGCGCCGTCACATCGTGCAGCAACTCTGTGAGGTTGTGGGTGCGGGCAATGATGCGCTGGCCTGCAACCACCACAGCTCCCACCGGCACCTCCTCCTGTTCGAAAGCTTCTTGGGCTTCCTGCAATGCCTGTCGCATGAAATAGTTGTCGTCCAGCATAATGCTATTGCTTCATTTTCTGACCGGGGTTGTCGGTCCTTGTCCGGCAGGATTTTTACCGCCGCATTTCATTCTCTTCAAACAGAGTGGGGTAATCCTGTTCCATGTTCTTCAGGATGTGGTTGAGCACTGTCTCCCGGTACCATCGGGAGCGGTTGGAGATTTTGTATTTCTTCAGATAGAACTCGATCAGACTGTGCTCTTCGTCGCTGAGCATGAAGACCGCCTTTCTGATGCGCGGTTTCACCTTTCCCTGCAACTTGTATTTTCTTGTGCCCATCAAAAAACTTCCATTCAATTTTCCCGCCGTTACAGATTGGTTTTGATTGTCTCTGAACCGCTATCCCTTTGCTGATGCAAAAAAACAAAATATTTTCACCAAAAAGAACTTTTTCCCTGCCAATTTTGTATTTTTACAACATTTATGGGCTTTTCAGACGGAAAAGCAATGGCGCAACACAACGAACTGGGACGGAAAGGAGAGAGAGCCGCTGTCAACTATCTGGAGTCGAAAGGACATCATATCCTCGAACAAAACTGGCGGTTGCATGGGTATGAAATCGATATCATCACCACCCACGGAGGGTATATTGTCTTTGTTGAGGTGAAGACCCGCGCATCGGACCAATGGGGCGACCCGGAGAGCTTCGTGGGAATACAGCGCATGCGGCGGATGATACGGGCAGCCCACCACTATCTCCTAAGAGAGCAGATTGACCTGCCGGCACGGTTCGATATTGTATCCATTATATGGGAAGAGGAGCACTGTGAACTGGAGCATATCGAAGATGCCTTTATGGCGTTCTGATCAACCCTGTATAGAGCTGGAAAAACGCGAAACATGCAATCTGTGCAGATGAACAACAGCAGGTATGAATATCGAAGAGTTGTATGATTATTGTCTATCGGTCAAGGGCGCTGAGGCAACCACTCCCTTTGACGAGGTGACCATTGTGATGAAAGTGATGGGCAAGATGTTCGCACTGATTCCCACCGACGAAGAGCGCTGCAGTATCAGCCTGAAGTGTGACCCACAACTGGCGATACGGTTGCGGGAAGATTATGCACATGTGGAGGGTGCCTATCACATGAACAAAACATATTGGAACAGGATCTGGCTCGATGGCAATATGCCTGACGATGAATTGAAGAGATGGATTGATCATTCGGTGGAGCAGGTGATCCGTAAGCTGCCCAAAAAGAAACAGGAGGAATATGATGGAACAACTGAGTTGTGAACGACGGATTATCCGGCTGGAGGAGACTGACTCTACCAACCGTTACCTGAAACAACTGGTCAGGGAGGAACAACCCGCAGAGGGGTCGCTGGTAATTGCCGATTATCAGACTGTCGGACGCGGGCAGATGGGCAACAGCTGGTACTCTTCCAAGGGAGACAACCTGCTTTTCAGCCTATTGGTCTATCCCCGGAGACTGCCGGCTAACGAGTCTTTTATCCTTTCCCGCATCGCATCGCTGGCACTTAAGAACATGCTCGATCCCTTTACCGATGATGTCCGCATCAAATGGCCGAACGATATCTACTGGAAAGATAAAAAAATTGCCGGTATCCTTATCGAGAATGATATCCAGGGTAGGGAGATCGACAACTCAGTGATTGGCATCGGTCTCAACGTCAACCAGCAGATTTTCCCCCTTGACCTGCCAAACCCGGTATCGCTGCGACAGATCACCGGAACCTTGCACGACAGGGATCAACTGCTGGAAATCTTCCTGCGGGAGTTTTTCCTGCTCTACCGTGATCTGGAGAATGACCTGAAAACAGCAATCGAAGATGAATACATGCTCGATCTTTACCGGGTGAACGACTACTATTGGTTTGAAGACCGGAAGGGACGTTTCAAGGCAAAAACCGAAGCTGTCCTGCCCTCGGGTCACCTGGTGTTACGAACACTGGAAAGCAACGAGGTACGGAAATATGCATTCAAGGAGGTGTCGTTCGTGGATTAGTTTCACCTTCCGATGTGAAAAATTGATAGGTGTAGAGGTTAAGCAGAAAAGAGGATGACAGCGGATCGCTGAATGCTGAGAACTAAAGAATAAAAAGCTGACAGCCGAATGCTGGCAGCTAAAAGCTAAAAAGAATGCAATACAAACGGATTTTATTGAAGTTGAGCGGTGAGTCGCTCATGGGAGAGAAACAGTACGGAATGGATGAGAAGCGGCTGCAAGCGTATGCCGCACAAATCCGTGACGCAGCCGTTAAAGGAATTGAAATTGGCATTGTGATTGGGGGAGGAAATATCTTCCGTGGCCTGAGTGGTACCGACAAGGGGTTCGACAGGGTGAAGGGTGACCAGATGGGGATGTTGGCAACTGTGATCAACAGCCTGGCTCTTAGTTCGTACCTTACAGCAGTAGGACAGCGAAACCGCGTCTTCACTGCTGTGCGCATGGAGCCGGTGGGAGAGCTCTACTCCAAGTGGAAAGCCATCGAAGCGATGCAACAGGGGGAGATCGCCATCATTGCAGGTGGTACCGGTAACCCTTTTTTTACGACCGATACTGCCTCAGCTCTCCGCGGGATTGAGATCGAAGCCGATGCCATGTTCAAGGGAACAAGGGTCGACGGAGTCTACACAGCCGACCCGGAGAAGGATGCCACCGCTACGAAATTCCGCACCATCACTTTCGATGAGATTTATCAACGGGGGTTGAAGGTGATGGACCTGACTGCTACCACCCTCTGCAAGGAGAATAACCTCCCCATAGTGGTCTTTAATATGGACGAATATGGCAACCTGAACAGGGTTCTCGACGGCGATGAGGTTGGTACTTTGGTTCATTTGTAAGAACCATTCAAAAGTTTTGACTATTTTTGCCACTGAAACAATTTTTGATATAGTTATGGAACCAACAACAATCAGGAAAGAAGCCGAGGAGAAAATGCAGATGACCCTCGAGTTTCTGGATGAGACCTTTTCCCGCATCCGGGCAGGACGTGCCAATGCACACATCCTCGACGGCATTCGCGTAGAGTATTACGGAAGCCATGTCCCCCTATCCAATGTGGCAACCGTCACTACTCCCGACGCCAAGACCATCATGGTGCAGCCATGGGAGAAGCAGATGCTGAAGGTGGTGGAAAAAGCGATCCTCGACTCCGACGTGGGTATCACTCCCGAGAACAATGGGGAGGTGATCCGCCTGGGTATTCCTCCTCTTACCGAGGAACGGCGTCGCCAGTTGGTGAAGCAGACCAAACAGGAAGCAGAAGAGGCCAAGATCAGCATCCGTAATGCCCGCCGCGAGGGAATCGATGAGATGAAGAGAGCGGTGAAAGAGGGGATGCCCGAAGATATGGGCAAGGATGGCGAGAATGAACTGCAGAAGCTGCACGACAAATATATCCGGAGGGTGGATGAGATGTTCGCCGAGAAAGAGAAAGAAATACTGACAGTTTGATGGTCTCAACCTGCCGTGAGGAGGAACAGCAACAGCGCAGCGGACTGGTGATACGAAATACGGGAAACAGTTATCTGGTGCGCGACGAGCAGGGCAACGATCTGCTCTGCCGTGCCAAGGGTAGCTTCCGGCTGAAAGGGATTCGCAGCACCAGTCCCGTGGTGGTGGGGGATCGGGTGAGCCTTGACGTGAACCTCGACGGGACTGCTTTCATCACCGATATTGCAGACCGGAAGAACTACATCGTCCGACGGGCATCCAACCTCTCCAAACAGGCCCATATTCTGGCTGCCAACATCGACCGTGCACTGTTATGCATCACCTTGCGCTCCCCGGAGACCAGCACCGTCTTCATCGACCGTTTTCTGGTGACTGCCGAAGCCTACTCGGTACCGGTCACCCTGCTTTTCAATAAGGTCGATCTTTACAGTCTTGAGGATCAGTCCTATTTGAAGGGATTGATCCGACTCTATACCACCATCGGCTATCACTGCCTGGAGAGTTCGATGATTACCGGCCAGGGTAGAGAGGAGCTGGGAGCTCTCACCCGTGGCAAAATAGTCTTGCTGGCGGGTCACTCCGGCGTGGGCAAGTCGACTATCGTCAATATCCTTCGCGGTGATGCCATACGGAAAGTGGGAATGATCTCCGGTTATCATCAGAAAGGAATGCACACCACCACTTTTTCCGAAATGATTGAGCTGGAAAACGGTGGTTTCATCATCGATACACCCGGTATCAAAGGATTTGGCACCATCGATATGGTTGCAGCCGAAGTGTCGCATTACCTCCCGGAGATCTTCAGAGCTTCGAAGCGTTGTCGGTATAACAACTGCCTCCACCTCAACGAGCCGGATTGTGCTGTCAGGGACTCCGTGGAAAAACATGTTATCAGCGAGAGCCGTTATCACTCTTATCTCAATATCCTGGAAGATATCAGCGAAGGAAAATATCGTTTGTAGCCATGCCCCTGAACCAGACATTGATCACTCTCTTTGAGATCCTTTACCTACTCACGGTGGTGAGTATCGTGGTGGTGGTGATCACCGAGAACAGGAATCCCATCAAAACGGTGGCCTGGGTGCTGGCGGTTCTTTTCCTGCCGGTGATCGGTATCATCTGGTATGCAGTCTTCGGGCAGGACACCACACGGAAGCATCTTATCTCACGCCGCATGTACAGCAAGCTGAAGAAACGACCGCTGGATGAGATGGAGACACCGGTGGAGCAGAGTTATCCCCCGGAGTATGGCAATCTGATCATTCTGCTTCGCCGCATGGATTACAACCCGCTGCTGGGTGGCAACAAAGTGGAGCTCTTTACCCATGCCAGCGAGAAGTTTGACAGGCTCTTTGCGGATATCGAACAGGCGGACAGGCATATTCATGTTGAATATTATGTATTGACCGACGATGAGATCGGAAAGAGACTGCAGGAGGCTCTTATCCGTAAGGCCCGCGAGGGTGTGGAGGTGCGCATCATCTACGACAGTTTCGGTTCCCGGAAAACAGGAAAAACCTATTTTGAAGCGTTCCGCATGGCAGGCATCGAGGTGGAACCTTTTCTGAAGCTTACGTTGCCATCTCTTACCTCTCGTCTCAACTACCGGACACACCGTAAGATCATCATCATTGATGGTGAGATCGGCTATCTGGGAGGAATGAATATTGCTGACCGATATATCAAGGGGCTGGAGTGGGGACCCTGGCGAGATACCCATGCACGCATCGAAGGTAAGGGGGTGCAGGGACTGCAGTCCGTTTTCCTGATTGATTGGTACTTCGTCTCCCAGACACTGATTACCTCGCGCAACTATTTTCCCATGCTCGAGAACTGTGGTGACACACTGATGCAAGTAGTCAACAGCGGGCCATTGAGCGAAGAAAATGAACTGTCATACGGAATCATGCAGGCGATCTACGGTGCAGAGCGGTCGATTTTCATCCAAACACCCTACTTCTTCCCCCCTGAATCAATGACCGATGCTCTGCAGGCAGCTGCCATCAGAGGGGTGGATGTGCGGCTCATGATCTCAAAACGATCCGATGTGCCACTGGTGCAACTGGCATCCCACTCATTCATCGCTCATATGCTGCAGGCGGGTGTGAAGGTCTACCTCTACCGGGCGGGATTTCTCCATTCCAAGCTGATGGTATTCGATGGTTCCCTCACCCTGATCGGATCTGCCAACTTTGACACCCGTAGCTTTGAGCAAAATTTCGAAGTGGAGGGATTTGTATATGACAAACAGGTTGCTGAGCAGGCGATGGGTATCTTTGCTGAAGATCAGCGGGTCTGTGAGGTGGTCTCTCTGAGAGAATGGAAAAGGCGCCCGGTAACGAGACGTTTTCTGGAATCGTTGCTGCGCCTCTTCGCACCGCTGTTATAAAACGGTTAGTAGGTTAGCAGGTTTGGAAGTTTCTGGTTTGATGTTTGATGTTCGAAACATAACGCTAACAGCTAACAGCTCAGGGCTAACAGCTGACAGCTAATTGATAAAATAATGGAACGGATATTTCTGATCGGATATATGGGGTGCGGCAAAAGCACTATCGGTAAGAGGCTGGCGCAGTCGCTCTCGCTCACCTTTATCGACCTGGATGCATATATCCAGAACAAATACCGCAAAACCATCGCACAGCTGTTCTCTGAAAAAGGTGAAGAGGCCTTTCGCAGAATCGAAAGAGTGGCCCTGCAAGAGGTGGCCACCTTCGAAGATGTGCTGATCTCCACCGGTGGCGGTGCTCCCTGCTTCTTCGACAACATGGAGCTGATGAACAAGGCTGGTACCACAGTTTACATCCAGGCAGAACCGGAAGAGTTGGCTACCCGGTTGCTTGCCTCCAAGACGGTGCGGCCGCTTCTGCGTGAAAAGAGACCCGAGGAGCTGGTGACCTTTATCCGGGAACATTTGGCTGAGCGTGAGCGTTATTACAGCAGGGCAGAGATCATCTTCCATACGGATCATATGATCACGAAAGAGGAGGTCCATCTTACGGTTAATGCCATTGCAGAACGTTTGAAAAACAGGAACAGGTAAATCATGTATGACCCGCTAAAAAGCACCTCCTTCTTTGTGCGGGAGTTGCAACAGAAAACAGAGAACCCCCATTTCACAACCGTGATTGGGATCCCGCGTGAAAAAGATGGGGCTGAACGGCGTCTGGCTCTCACCCCCGAGACAGTCGCCCTGCTGGTAGCTGCCGGATATCGCGTGTTACTTGAGACAGGAGCAGGCCTGACCATCAATTACTCCGACCGTTACTACGCCGAATCGGGAGCTGAGATCATGGAGAATGCCAGAGAGGTGTTTCAGGCCGATCTGATTCTCAAGATCATGCCACCTACAGAAGAGGAGGTGGAGATGATGCGCCCACGCAGTACTGTTTTCTCCTTTCTCTATCTGCATACACTCTCCACCTCACTACTTGAGAAGATGGCTGAAAAGAGAATCAATGCGCTGGCCTATGAGTTGCTGTATGACCAGACCGGAGTCTCCCCTTTTGTGACAGCCATCTCCGAGATCGAAGGGCTCTTTTCCATTACACTGGCAGCGGAACTGTTGAGCAATGCCCATGGAGGAAAAGGAATTCTGCTGGGAGGGGTGCCGGGTATCTCACCCACTGAGGTGGTGATTATCGGTGCAGGCGTCGCCGGTACGATGGCGGCCCGTGCCGCACTGGCACTGGGTGCTTCGGTGAAGGTGTTCGACAACGATATTGCTAAGCTGCGCGGCATTCGTCATGAGTTGGGGACGCCACTTTTCACCTCCACCCTGCAGCCCAATGTGTTGCGCAATGTGTTTCGCTCGGCAGATGTGGTGATCGGTGCCATGCAATACATCAACAAAAGCCATTACTACCGCATCTCGGCCGACCTGATCCGTGAGATGAAAAAGGGTTCGCTGATCATCGATTTGCGGATGCCACAGGGAGGATGTTTCGAGACCTCGATGGAGGCCTGCCTTTCAGGTCACCCCCCGGTGTTTGAAAAGTTTGGAGTGCTTCACTTCTGCGAGATGAGCCTCAGTGCACGCGTAGCTCGCTCCGCATCCATTGCCATGAGCAATCTCTTCATCTCTCTGCTTACTGCAATGGGTGATTGTGGCGGGATACCCCATTTTGCCAGGTTCGACCGGGGCTTTGCAGCCGGCTTCTACCTCTATGCCGGAAAAGTGGTGAATCGTTATGTGGCTGGTCACTTTACCCTTCCTCTCTCCGATATAGGACTCTTTCTGCATGGGTTTTGATGTTCATTGTTTTTTATGTACAGTTGTATATCTCTACCCATTGCATTGTTTTCAACAATGCAAAATAGATGTATTCGGAACAGGTGGTTAATCGTATCATTGAGCAGGGAGGTTGGATGGTTAGTGTTTGTTAACACTTCATGATGCAGCAATTGTCCATATTTCGCGTCTGTAGGAATGATTCTCATTGTAAGTGGCATGCAGGTCAATGGATAATCTTCTTGAAAGTCGCGATGGACGGTATAAACGTACCAGTTGATTGTCAGTGTATCTGTTGGTTATAGAAGCATAAAATATGAAAAGAAACATGCATAAATTACTGTCATTAAGCATTCTGATGTTGATATCCGGTTGCAATAGCGATATTTTTGTAGAAGATTTTCTTCCCGGAGAGCAGATAGATGTCGCCATTTCGGAAACGGACAACAGAAAGGAAATCAATTTTAAGTCAGATAACTGGAAGCTGATTGAGATTGTCTCTTTGATGGGTGCCCCATTTACAACCCGGGCATATACCCTCGATGGCGAGCCGGTCTCTTTCCCTTTCGGTGAAAAAGAACCGGCTACTGTTCATTGCTTGAGCGACTTTCTGGATTTCCGTGTAGAGAAGAGAGGCGGCAACAAACTACAGCTTACACTCAATGAAAATCTCATGAATGAGGATGTAACCATGCTGATAAAAGTAGGCAATGATTACAAAGAACAACAGATCAAGCTTCTGCTGGCACCCACTTGTAAATACCGGGTAGACAGCGTGGAATACGATTGGAAGAAGTTTACAATTCATGAAGGTGCCGTCAAGGAGATCGAATCCTTCACAGTTGACAACAAGACCTCTACACCTGTAACCTTTGTGGTTTATCCATTTCGAAATTCTGTACGTGAAATTCAGTTTTATGACCCTGCAGTTGTCTGGGACGAAGAATTGTTCAAGCGGTTGCTTGGCACCACGCTTCCGGAAATTACCATCCCCGATATTGTTGACTCACAACCCGTATTACATTACACCAAGGCGACTTTTGGGATGATAAGGCAGGAGCTTGAAGTTCCAGTGGACAAGAAGTTGTCGGTAGAGGTGACCGTTGATGCCTATGACAAAAGAAGAATACTGGTGCTTAATGATATGGAGAGATATTCCGTGCCCTACAAGGTCAATATCTCCCATCCTGAAACAGGTAAAAAGCGTATCTTTTCGGGAGAACTCACCAGCAGCCGTCCTACGGATTATTTTATCTTAAAAACAAGGGTCGAATGAAAATGAGAATGAATGAAACGGCCCTGAAATCCTCCTTATGCACCATATTGCTGCTATTCATCGCCGTAGACTCCTTTGGCGATAACAGCGACTCCACTTCGACAAAAATCACACACATGATCGGTACCGATCTGAGGCCGGGATATCTGTTTCCTACGCATGAATTCTTCAAAGGCTCCAACCATGCAGGACAGAGAATGAACTCCACTCTTTCCGGCCATTTGAAGTACGGTTTCAAGTTCCCTGACAACACCTATCTGGGCAAGGAATATCCTCACGCCATACAAGGTGTCGGAATCGCTTACAATACATTCTTCAACGCTTCCGAACTGGGAAATCCCGTCAACGTCTATCTTTTCCAAACGTCAAGAATAGCAAGCATGACCCCCGACTTGTCATTCGATTATGAATGGAACTTTGGAGCAGCTTTCGGTTGGAAGCGGTATGATGAAGAGAAAAATCCACTCAATTTGGTTGTCGGCTCCAACATGAACGCCTATATCAACCTTGGATTTCTGTTGAACTGGCAAATGACACCAGGCACCTATCTGCGTGGCGGGGTGGGGGTGACCCACTATTCCAACGGAAATACCAGTTATCCCAATTCAGGGGTGAATACAATCGGAGCCTCCATAGGTGTCGCCCATTTTTTTGGAAACAACGGCGAAAACAGATTCTCCTATTTCCCGCCCCGGAAGCACGCATTGCATTCGGGTGTTACCTACGACCTCATTCTCTATGGCGCTACACGGAAAAAGGGCGTCTTCCCAGAAGATCAAAGCCCGATGCTTGTGCCGGGCTCGTTTGCAATTGCAGGACTGAATCTCAATCCATTGTATCATTTCAGCAATTATTTCCGCGCCGGTATTTCGCTTGATCTGCAGTATGATGAAAGTGCCAACATCGGCAAGCACATAGCCAATACATATATTCCATCCGATCCTGAAGAACTCAGATTCTACAGGCCCCCCTTCAGGGAACAGTTTTCGGCAGGGCTCTCACTGCGCGGGGAAATTGTCATGCCCATCTTCTCAATTAACCTGGGGATTGGAAAAAACTTTTTGTGCAAGGGAGATGATACGAACTCATTTTACCAGACTTTTGTACTCAAGACCCATATCACTCATAACATATTCCTCCATACGGGCTATCAGCTATACCGTTTTAAAGATCCGAACAACTTGATGATGGGATTGGGCTATCGATTCAATGCCAAATAAACAGGAAAATAATGGGCTACCCGTACCCGTCAACCGGCATGACTAGAACAGGCTAGCACGGTCGCGAGCAAAAGACGGATTAAGAAAAACCCTACCATGCTCTTTTCCTGCGCAGCACCAGGTACCAGGTCAGCAG
Source organism: Proteiniphilum sp. (assembly GCA_016839025.1). GTDB lineage: Bacteria > Bacteroidota > Bacteroidia > Bacteroidales > Dysgonomonadaceae > Proteiniphilum. Next base: position 1,444 of record JADLKK010000018.1, on the reverse strand, counting down.
AATCCCACCCTTACAGAAAGAGGTGATGGAGATGGCCCACCATACGCCTGTCACCCCGATACGCGCACCCAGAAAGAGCGCCAGCGGGATGCGCAGTGTATTGAACACCATGCTGATGATGGCAGGTGGTGATGTTCTGCCCAAGCCGTTAAACATTCCCTGCGTTGTGATCTCCAGCATCATGAAGAGCTGCGAGAAGCCAAGAATCAGCAGGTATTTTCCCCCTGCCATATAGGCCTCTTTTTCCGGGACAAAGAGGGAGAATATCCACTCTCCCCGCAGTACAAATGCCAGTGAAACGAGGCTGCCCAGTGCTCCCATCATTATCACCGTATAGCGGAAGGCATGTCTTGCTCGCTGCATCTTTTCCGCCGCAAAGTTTTGCGCCACGAAGCTGCCCAGCGCGGTAGCAAAGCCGTTGGAGGTGTTCCAGGTGATCCCCTCGATCTGCCCGCCGGTGGTCTGGCTGGTGATGCCAAGATGTCCCCCGTAGAGGGAAGCGGTGCGTGCCAGGTTCATGTTGATGAAGGCAAAGTAGACATTCATTGCCGCCACAGGCAGGCCCAACTTCAGGATGTTGAGCGTGTAACGTCTCCTAAGGCGGATCAGAAAAGGAAAGTGTCCCAGCAATCCGTCGCGCCGCCTCAGATGCCACACGAAGAGTAACAGTACCACTCCCTGTGAGAGCACCGTGGCAAGTGCTGCCCCCTGCAGGCCCATCGTTGGGAAAGGGCCTATTCCGAATATCAGGAGTGGGTCCAGTACAATATTGAACAGCAAACCGCTGGCATTGAAATAAAAGGGGATATCACTACGTCCCGACCCGATGTAGATACCGGAGAAATTGAGGATCAGAAACATCAGCGGAATCCCCGGTGCAACGACACGCAGGTAACCCGCAGCATCCTGCGCAATAGAGTGTTCCAGCCTGTAGAAGGAGACATAAGGGTGGGGGAATAGCAGGAAGAGTATCCCGGAGGAGAGTCCCAGTAGCAGAGCCAGCGTGGTGGTGTGGGAAGCATAGATCGAGGCGTGGTCAAGTCGCCGTGCGCCGATCGACTGACCGATGGAAATTTCGGCACCCACCTTGGAGATGAGTGCTACCGAGTTCATCATCCACATCAACATGCCAATGGAGCCTACTGCCGCTACCGAGCGGCTACCCAGACGTCCAATCCAGAGGATGTCTACCAGGTTATAGGTCATCTGGATAAAACTGATGGCCATCAGGGGAAGAGCCAGATTCAGCAGCTGACGGAAGATATCCCCCTGTGTCAGGTCGCGGATATTGGGGGGGGAAACGGGTGACTCCTTCATGCAGTTTTTGTGATACAAAAAAGGAAGTAACCCTGTTCGATGTTACTTCCTTTTGAGAGCGGAAGACGGGACTCAAACCCGCGACCCTCAGCTTGGAAGGCTAATGCTCTATCAACTGAGCTACTTC
>JADLKK010000143.1 GCA_016839025.1 Proteiniphilum sp. | reverse complement strand
CATATTATGGTTTTTCCGCAGTAGTCTGTCTCAATCCGGCAATCCCGCGTGATTGTCATTCTGGTAGCAAATGGCAACGTTTCCGCATTATTTCTTGGATTTTTAATCAACGATCTCTATTTTTGCCACTTACTTTCAGAGACTATCCCTTGCGGAGAGGGGAGTATTCCCTGAAATTAAGACCATACAGAGAGATTTAGGGTGGGAAACACGAAGTACGATTCTTGCAGTGAGCGCGACTTGTGGAACCTTGTCCGAACCGGCGACGAGGGAGCATTCTCGTTTATCTACCGGGAACAGGTCAAGTATCTCTTTACGTACGGATCTCACTTCACGAACGATGAGGAGCTGGTGAAGGATTGCATTCAGGAAGTGTTTGCCCGTCTTTTCCATCGAGCGGACAAGCTGGGAGAGACCACGAACATCCGCTTTTATCTCTGCCTGGCCTTGAGGAACGAGATATGGATGGAGTACCGGAGAAGAAAGCGGCTTCCTCTCTCCGCCATGGATGAACTTCCATTCCTGGCCAACTTTTACCTTGAATCGCCTGAGGAGGAGCCGCTCCAGCAACATCTCGAGAAGATAGTTGAAACGATCAATCTGTTGCCTCACAGACAAAAGGAGATCATCTATTATCGGTATATCGAGGAGCTCTCTTATGAACAGATATGCCGCATCATGGGTCTCAAATACCAGTCGGCCGTTAACCTCGTTCAGCGTTCACTGAAGAAGATCCGCGAGATCTATACCCATACTTTCTCCTACTCCGATCTTCCCCTCGCCCTTTTTTTCATCCTAAAGATGCATCTTTTCGTCAATAAGTGAGTATATCGGTCACTTTTTTGCATATATATGTTGAAAGGGTGTTTTCATGGTGACGTGGAACTTTCGCTTGCGGTTCACCCGCGATATGCAAAAAACAAGAAAATGAAAGATGATTTATCACTGAACGATCCCGAAAGGGAGGAGTTTGACGAACTGTACCGAACGCTATCCCGAAAATTGAGGGTAGAGCATAAGGAGCTCCCTGACCCTGAAGTGGAGGAGTTGTGGCAACAATTGATCAGCACCGTCCGATCCCGAAAGAAGAGACTCCGGATCCATCTTCTGATGGGCAGCGTGGCAGCATCGGTCGCGCTATTGATCGGCACTCTTTTTTATTACCACACCCGTTCGGGTGACATTGATCGGGATGATATTCTCCATGCGGCGATGAACCTCAACAGGGTCGATACCCTGGAGCAGATTTCCCTGATCCTGAATGACGAGAAGGAGATTGCTATTGCCGAGAACAATGTGGAGATCGAATATACCGAAAAAGGAGAGGTACAGGTGAATTCCCGCCCAATTGGCGAGAAGGCTGCTGAGGAAGCCGAGACGCTTACCTATAACCAACTGGTCGTGCCCCCCGGGAAACGGACCCTTCTCACCTTGTCAGACGGGTCCCGATTATGGGTGAATGCGGGGACACGGGTAGTCTACCCGGCTATCTTCCATCGTGATCGACGGGAGATCTACGTCGATGGCGAGGTGTTCCTGGAGGTAGCCAGGGCGGAACATGCCCCTTTCACGGTAAGGACGGGAGCACTGGATGTGATGGTGAAAGGCACCTCCTTCAATATTCTGGCACGAGAGGGAGAGGCTACCCGTTCGGTGGTGCTGGTTGAAGGCATGGTGACCGTGAAAACAGCCCATGGCAGCATGACTCTTGCTCCCAGCGAAATGTTGGAGGTGAAAAATGGGACGGAGCGAATCCGGAAAGTGGATGTGAACCGATACATCCTCTGGAAAGAGGGAATCTACCTTTTCGATAACGAGCCGCTTCATGTAATCATGGAGAAGCTCTCCCGCTATTACGGGAAACGTATCATCTGTGACGAGGCTTCGGGCGGGTTGATTTGTGACGGAAAACTTGACCTTAAGGAGGATCTTGAGAGGGTGTTGAACGGGATTGCTAAAACGGCTCCCGTTACCTGGAAGCAGAGTGACGAAACGTATCAGATAGCCATAATCAGATAATGGAAAACCTAAAAAACTTGATGCCTATGAAATGAACGAAAACAGATAAGCTGTATGTAGAAAAAGTACCGGGCGACACCCCCATGTCACCCGGCGCGACTTTAAATCAATCACTGATATAATTAAACTTAAAATCAAAGCAAATTTATGATGAAAAGTAAAACAGAAGGCATTCTGAGTGTTAAATATGCCAAAATAATCAGGATCATGAAATTGTTAACATTCTTCCTTTTTTGTGCAGTAGGGTTTGCCTTTGCTACCGGCTCCTACTCGCAAAACACGCTTCTGACGCTGAAACTGGAGAACAAGAGTGTGAAGGAAGCTTTCAAGGCAATAGAGAAGAAGAGCGAGTATGTCTTTTTTTATTATAAGGGAAACCTCGATGAAAACCGATTGATCAACCTTGACGTTAAACAGGAGACCATTCACAATATCCTGGACAGGATACTTGAGGGAACCGGCAACAGTTACTGGATAGACGACCGTCAGGTCTATATCGTAAAGGCGGAGGAGAAGAGGGAGCTGGCAGCACAGCAACCGGTCAATACCATCAGGATAAGGGGAAACGTGACCGATATGAACTCCACTCCCCTGGTTGGCGTCGTGGTTGTGGTGAAAAACGACCCTACACGGGGTGTGGTTACCGATACCGACGGAAATTACACCATCGATGTACCTAATAGGCAAACAGTCCTGGAGTTCCGCTACGTCGGCTTTATCCCCCGGGAGGAAGAGGTGGGAGGCCGCACCGTGATCAATGTGATATTGCAGGAGGATGTAGGCCAGCTCGATGAGGTAGTGGTCGTGGGGTACGGACACCAGAAGAAGGCGAGTGTGATAGGAGCCATCAGTACGGTGGAGGTGAACAGACTCCAGACCAACCAGACCCGTTCGGTGAGTAACTCGCTTGCCGGTCAAATTTCCGGTATCATCGCAGTACAACGAAATGGCGAACCGGGTTACGACGCGTCAGATTTCTGGATCCGCGGCATCAACACTTTCGGAGGAGGATCCACGCCTCTGGTACTGGTGGATGGTGTGGAGCGGAGCCTGGTAAACATCTCGCCCGAGGAGATCGCCTCCTTCTCCGTACTGAAGGATGCCACGGCAACTGCAGTCTACGGTGTGAGGGGTGCCAACGGGGTGATCCTGATCGAGACCCGCAGAGGACAGATCGGGAAACCGGTCATCACTGTGAAGTCAGATTTCGGCATCTCCAATCCGACCCAGCTGCCGCAATTCGTGGACGGAGCCAAGTTCATGGAGGTGATGAATGCCGCACACCTGCTTTCCAATCCGGACGACACACCCCCCTACTCGCAGGAACGGATCGACAAGACCCGCTCGGGCGAGGATCCCGACTTCTATCCCAGCGTGAACTGGCTGGATGCCATTACCCGCGACAATGTACCCAACCGGAGGGCATCGGTTGACGTGAACGGCGGTAACGAACTGCTACGTTACAGCATGATCCTCTCCTATTTTGGCGAGGAGGGAATCCTGCAGACCGACCCGGATGTGAACTACGACGCAAAGATCAGGCTTAACCGGTATAACGTACGGACCAACGTGGATGTGAATCTGACACCTTCCACCCAACTTTCGGTCGGGATTGGCGGTTACCTGATGGAGCGGAACGGGCCGGGAATGGGTATCGACTGGATCCTGGAGACCGCATTTGTCACCACCCCCATTATCCATCCCAAGGTCTACTCCAACGGACAACTACCCCGGAACCCGTCGAGCAACAATCCCTGGGCCCTGACCACCCAGACCGGATATGTGAAGCGGAGCGAGAACAACATCCAGTCCAACATCTCCGTGCAGCAGGATATCGGTAAACTTTTGCCGACAATGAAGGGACTTAACCTGAAGGGAACCTTCTCTTTCGATGCGTGGAGCTGGAACAAGACAAACCGGACCAAGAATCCTACCTATTACCAGGCAATCGGCAGGGACGAGGAGGGGAACCTGATAACGGAAATTCTCTCGGAAGGGCAGGAGTTCTTAGGCTACAGCAAGGAGGCCGGCGGCGTGAAGACCAAGTACCTGGAGCTGCAGATGAACTACCGGAACCGGTTCGATGACCACTCGGTAGACGGGCTGCTGCTCTACAACATGCGTGACCACGAAAACCATGACGCAACCAGTGCCATCTACGCATTGCCCTACCGCAACCAAGGGCTGGCAGGACGGTTGGCCTACAGCTACAACGACCGCTATTTCACCGAATTCAATTTCGGCTACAACGGCTCGGAGAACTTCAAGA
>JADLKK010000142.1 GCA_016839025.1 Proteiniphilum sp. | reverse complement strand
TACCGAAGATATCACAGCAAGGAAACAGAACGAAGAAGAGGTCCGGGTGGCTTTTACAAAATATAAGACACTCTTCGACAATCTCCCGATAGGGATATCGATTTCAGACAGCCACGGGAGAGTCATCGAAACCAATTCTGTCGCGGAAGAGTTGCTGGGAATATCGGGAGATGAACATAAGAAAAGGACAATTAATGACCGGAACTGGCAAATCTTTCGTGCCAACGGAACCCTCATGCCGACAGAGGAGTATGCCAGTGTCAGAGCCTTCAACTCAGGCAGGAAGGTGGAGAATGTGGAGATGGGGATCCTTAAACCGGATCACAACATCACATGGGTCAATGTAACTGCAGCACCGTTCCCGCTTGATGATCAAGGTGTTATAGTAGCTTTTAACGACATAACCGCACGGAAGCAGACAGAGAAAAAGCTGATGGAGAGTGAGAAACGATTCGCCACAATCTTCCATGACAGCCCCATCCCCATCGCGATCATCAGGTTGAAAGATGGAGAAATTATTCTTACCAATCCCTCCGTGACTAAATTTCTTGGATATACACATGAGGAACTGATCGGAAACACCACTCTTACGATGGGAATCTGGGCAAACACAGATGATCGCCGGGAATTTATTGAAAAGATCCAATCGCATTCCAGAGTCTATGATATGGAGGCCGTTTTAACCATGAAGTCCGGTGAAAAACGACATGCATTGATGTGGGGAGAGCTGATTGAGTACTATGGAGAGGAGTGTATCCTGCTCGAAATCATCGATATCCATGAGAAGAAAACCCAGGAAGAGAAGATCAGGCTACAGAACGAAAAACTAAATGCCATCTTGCATTCCCTCCCCGACAAGCTTTTCATCCATGATGCAGAGGGCACCTTCCTGGAGGCATACACAACCAATCCCGATGGGTACATGGCACCTGAAGAATCATTTTTAGGGAAAAAGATAAGCGACATATTCCCAAAGGAGATTGCGGAGGTAAACCTTAGCTACCTGAGAAAGTGCCTGCAAGAGAGAGAGCCAGTCTCTCACGAGTTCTCCACCGATTACAAAGGGACCTACTCCACATTTGAGGTCCGGGTTGTCCCATTCATGAATAATAAGGCTATCCGTTTCGTGAGAGACATCACAAAAAGCAAAGAGAATGAAAGGGAGATCTTTAAACTGAACAAAGCGATTGACAAGAGTCCCATTGCCATTGTCATCACCGACCCAAAAGGAACAATAAGCTATGCCAGTAAAGCATTTGAGACAATTACAGGTTATTCAAATGACGAAGTGCTGGGTGAAAACATGCGAATCCTGAAATCAGGTGAGAATTCGAAGCAGTTGTACACTAAAATGTGGAAATCTATTGAATCGGGTAAGAAATGGGAAGGTGAGCTGATCAACAGAAAGAGAGACGGAAAGAAATACTGGGAATCAATTTCAATTACCCCCCTGTATGAAAAAGAAGGCCAGATTACCGGTTATCTGGCAGTACAACAGGATATCACCGAGAAGAAAAAGAGTGAACAGAAGATCCTGGAGCTGAACAGTAGCCTTGAACGCAGGATCGCGGAACGCACGGCTGAACTGCAGGAAAACCAGGAGAAACTGATGCTCAGTCAACGCATAGCCCAATTGGGTATATTGGAATTCAACACCCATACCGAGGTGGTGAAATGGTCGGATGAGACCTACAAGATCTTCGAACGCTCCCCCGACAAAAAACCCTATTCCTTCAAGGAGTTTATAGACACCATACACCCCGAAGACAGGGAACAGTTCGTGAACAGTGCCTACTCGATGACAAGAGAAGTGAATACCATCGCCTTCATTCTTCGCCACTATACGGACAAGGGAAACCTCAAATGGGTGAAATATTACATCAAAGGAGTGATCACGGAGGGTGAAGGACATCAGTTCATGGGAACACTTCTCGATATGACTACCGAAAAAAAGACCCAACAACAACTGGAAGCGGCGGTACACGAAGCCGAGGAGGCAAACAAGGCGAAAAGCATCTTCCTGGCCAACATGAGCCACGAGATCCGCACCCCGCTGAACTCGATCATCGGGTTCTCCGAGCTGTTATACAACACCATAACGGATGACAAAAAGCGATCGCAGATTGCCTCCATTCGCAACAGCGGACAAAACCTGCTGCAAATCATCAACGACATCCTGGACCTCTCGAAGGTGGAAGCGGGTAAAATAACCGTGGAAAGTGAACCGCTGAACGTTTTTCAGGTAGTCAGGGAGGTCTGCAGCATGTTTGAACCCTCTATCGCGGAGAAAAAGCTGCAGCTGACCATTGCGTCCGAAACAGCGTCATCCCATCCGTTGCTGCTCGACGGAACACGCCTGCGGCAGATCCTCTTCAACCTGGTGGGAAACGCCATCAAGTTTACCTCAAAAGGGGGGGTCACCGTTGAAATAGATCAGGAAGAGAAAGAGGATAAACGGGTCGACCTGAAAATTTGCATCCGGGATACGGGGATGGGTATCTCTGAGGATCAGTTAGAGGCGATCTTTCAACCCTTCGTACAACAAAAGGGACAAGGTCAGAAGGCCTATGGAGGCACAGGACTGGGTCTTACCATCAGCCGCAGGATGGCTGAGGCAATGGGCGGAGAGATCAGCGTAAAGAGCAGACCGGACGAGGGCGCTGCATTTACCCTTATTCTCAGGGATATCGCAAAGGCTGATTTCCTGCCCGAGCAGCGTGTAAAAAGCTTTGATGAATACGCAGACATCCGGTTTGAGGGAAGCACCATCCTGATCGTAGACGACATTGAGGAGAACCGAAGGCTGTTGACCGATGCGCTGGAACATACCGGTGCACGGCTTCTCGTGGCCGAAAACGGCTTGCAGGCAGTGCGGACTGCCACGGAAGAGAAACCGGATCTGATCCTGATGGACATCCGCATGCCGGTAATGGATGGCCGGGAAGCCTGCAAACTATTGAAAAAGAATCCCCAAACTACCGGCATCCTGTGCATCAGCGTGTCGGCAACCATCAGCATCGGAAAAGCTGACAACGATTTCCAGCACCTTTTCGATGACAACCTCGTGAAACCGATATCATTTGACCAGCTTTTTGAAAGTTTGACCAAATACCTTACAAACACCCGTAAATCAACCCGATCTGAATTTTCGGGGAGAGATCCTATGACTGACAAAATGCCCGAATGGGCGGATGAGCTGAAGCAATACGCCAGGGAGGAACTGCTTCCTTTGTATAGTCGTGTGATGCGCACCCGGCTGATGGACGACACGGAAGAATTCGGCAGGAAACTGGTGATGGCGGGCCATCGCTTCGAAAACAGAAAACTGGAGGAGACCGGCAAAAAAATCGTGGAGTATGCAGATCAGTTTGAAGTGGACAAACTCAACAGCATACTGAGGGAATTAAATCTGGATCTTGTACTGAATTTGAATCATCACCTTTAACAGAGAGAACCATGACAACAACACAGAGTGAAAAAAAGAGAATTCTGGTTGTGGACGACAACAAGGAAAACATCCGGGTGATCGGCAGCATCCTGCGCGAAAACGGGTACAGCGTGGGCTATGCCATGAACGGAGAGCAGGCGGAGGAGGTTCTGAATGGAAGCGAAGCTCAGTTTGACCTGATGCTGCTCGATGTGAACATGCCGGGGAGAAACGGTTTCGAGGTGTGCCGCGACATTCGCCGCATGGAACGGTTCGATGAACTCCCTATCATATTTCTTACCGCCAACACGGAGACAGAGCAAATAGTAGAGGGATTCAAAAGCGGGGGACAGGATTATGTGACGAAACCTTTTCACACCGACGAGCTGCTGGCCAGAATCAGCACGCACCTGGAGCTGAAGGAGAAGCGGGCAGCGTTGCAGCAGATGAACGAGCTGCTGAACGAAAAGGTAAAAGAGCGTACCAGGGAGCTGGAAGAATCGAACCAAAAACTGGCATTGGCTTACCGTGAGCTGCAGCAGTTGGATGAATCGAAGGGGGTGTTCCTGCGACTGATCAGCCATGAGATCAACACCCCCTTGAATGGTGTGATCGGCTTCGCCGATTTTCTGAAAGAGCAGCTGGCCTCCACCACATATTTCACCCTGATCGAAAAGCTGAGCGAATCGGCTCACCGGCTGAACGATTTTGCCCAGTCGAGCCTCATCATCACGCGGATGCGCACGCTGCCGGAGGAATACAAGAAAGGGGAGATCGAGCTCAGGGGATTGGTGGACGATGTGCTGACCGGCAACCGTGACCGGGTCGACAAAAAGAGGATCCGGATCACGCTGCACTGGGATGCGGATGATGCAGTGATGTACG
>JADLKK010000017.1 GCA_016839025.1 Proteiniphilum sp. | reverse complement strand
ACATATGAAATCAGACATTCAAATTGCCAGAGAAACACCGCTCCGTAAGATCAAGGAGGTCGCAGAGAGTGTGGGCATACCACGCGAAGAAGTGATCAGCTTTGGCAGGCACATGGCCAAGATACCGCTCAGCCTGATCGATCAGGAGCGAGTGGATCAGAGCAACTTGATCCTGGTGACCGCCATCACCCCCACCAAGGCTGGGATCGGCAAGACCACCGTCTCCATCGGTCTGGCCCTCGGACTGAACAAGATCGGCAAGAAGGCGATCGTGGCACTGCGTGAACCCTCTCTCGGCCCCGTCTTCGGGATGAAGGGCGGTGCAGCCGGTGGTGGCTACGCGCAGGTGCTCCCCATGGAGAACATCAACCTTCACTTCACCGGCGACTTTCACGCGGTGACCACCGCACACAACACCATCTCGGCACTCCTCGACAACTACATCCTGCGGGTGCAGGGTACCGGTGATGAGATCAAGGATGTCCTCTGGAAACGGGTGCTCGACGTGAACGACCGCAGCCTCCGCTATATCGTGACAGGGCTGGGACCCGGCAACGGTGTGCCCCAGGAGGCGGGATTCGACATCACCGCCGCCTCGGAACTGATGGCCATCCTCTGTCTGGCGGAAGATGAAGCCGACCTGCGGCGACGCATAGAGAATATCCTGCTCGGTTACAAACGCAACGGCGATCCCTTCACCGTGAAGGATCTGGGTGTGGCAGGTGCCATCACCGTACTGATGAAGGATGCCATCAATCCCAACCTGGTGCAGACCACCGAGAACACACCCGCTTTCGTGCATGGCGGTCCCTTTGCCAACATCGCACACGGCTGCAACTCGGTGCTCGCCACCAAGATGGCGATGAGTTACGGCGACTACGTGATCACCGAGGCCGGTTTCGGTGCCGACCTGGGGGCGGAGAAGTTCTTCAACATCAAGTGCCGCAAAAGCGGATTAAGACCCAAGCTGACAGTGATCGTGGTCACCGCACAGGGGCTCAAGATGCATGGCGGCACACCGGAGAAAAGCATCCGGGAACCCGATCTGGCGGGATTGAAAAAGGGGTTGGAGAACCTGGGGAAACACCTCGGCAACCTGGCTGCATTCGGTCAGTCGGTGGTGGTGGCATTCAACAAATATGCCTTCGACACCCCTGATGAGATTGAAACGATCAAAACCTTTTGTGACGCACATACAGTTCCCTTCGCAGTGAACGAAGCCTTCACCGATGGCGGTGAAGGAGCTGTGGATTTGGCGAATGCAGTGGTCGATGCGGTAGAGAATGCTCCCTCCGGTGACCTGCGGTTCACCTATGCGGACGAGGATGACATCGAGACCAAACTGACCAAGATCGCTATGCAAATCTATGGCGCCCGCGACGTGGTGCTGGGCGAGAAGGCACTGAAGATGCTGAAGCTGATTGAGGGTACCCCCCTGGCGAAGATGCCGGTCTGCATCGCCAAGACACAGTACTCCTTCTCGGCCGATCCCAAGTGGTATGGTGTGGCAAAGGATTTCCGCTTCAAGATCAACGACCTGGTCATCAATCAGGGGTCGGAGTTCATCGTGGCCATCGCCGGTGAGATGATGCGCATGCCGGGACTGCCGGCCGATCCGCAGGCAACCCGTATCGATATCGTGAACGGAGAGATTGAAGGGTTGAGCTGATCAATTCAGTTCACCCGCATCAGATCGCTCATGATGCCGTCAGAAATAAAGATCCCTTCGCGGGTGAGCGTGAGCTTGCTACCCTCCTGCCGGATCACTCCCCGCTCCAGGAAGGGTTGCGCGTTTCTCCTGCAATAGTCTAGAAACTCTTTGCCGAACCGCTTTTCCAATTCCCGGAGATCGATACCCCAGATGGTGCGGAGACCGGTGAGGATAAACTCATTGTATCGCTCCTGCGGGCTCAGTTGTTCCTTTTCCCGCTCAAATTGACCGTTCTTGGCACCCTTGTTGTAGCGGAGTATGGAACGCACATTCCAGGAACGGTTCGTTCCGTCGTAGGAGTGGGCAGAGGGTCCCAGGCCGATATAAGGGACATCTTTCCAGTAGGAGCTGTTGTGTCGCGAAAAAAAACCCTCCTTTGCGAAGGCGGAGATCTCATAGTGAATGAACCCGGCGACGGTCAGTTGGTCGATCAGCATGGCAAACATGTTCGTACTGGTCTCCTCCGGCACAGGTGTGATCCTGCCTGACTGTAGTAACCGATACATACGTGTGCGCTCCTCATAGATCAGGTGGTAGGAGGAGATGTGTTGAATCTCCAGTGCCAGTGCCAGTGCCAGGTTGCGTTGCCACACCGCGATGGTCTGGCCCGGCAGGCCGTAGATGAGATCGACGCTGATGTTGTGGAAACCCTGCTGTTGACAGCGCTTCACTGCGTCGATCGCCTCCCGTGCAGTATGTCGGCGGCTGAGAGCATGCAGCTCCTTATCGTCGAAGCTCTGGATGCCAATGCTGAGGCGGTTAAAGGGGAGGGAAGCCAGCATTGCAACATATTCCTCGGTGAGATCATCGGGATTGGCTTCCACCGTAATCTCCGCATCCGCTTCAATGAGGTAGTGGCCGTAAAGGGTGTCGAAGATCCGCTCAAAGTGATGCCGCTGCAGGCGGGAAGGAGTCCCTCCGCCGAAGTAGATGGTGCCAATCGGATCTCTTGTCTCCCCCCTGCGAAGGGTAGCCTCCATCGAGAGTGCCTCCACGAAAGCATCTATGTGCGACTCGTTGGTACCCATGTAGAAATCGCAATAGGTACAACGTGATTTGCAGAAAGGGATATGGAGATAGATACCCGCCACTTGGTCCACATTCAATGTCAATGTTTCTTCAAAAGCTCCTTTACCAGCAATGGCTCATCGGTGGTGATAAAATCCACTTCCAGTTCAATTGCTTTCTGGATATCTTCCGGTTTGTTGACTGTCCATATATTCACCTTCTGGCCAAGTTCATGAGCAGCCTGTACCCACTCTGGGCGTTTGAACAACACATTGTACTGGTAGTCCAGCCCTGCGGCTCCAAAGGAAGAAAGCACGGCAGGAGACATGTCTCCGTTCAGGTAGTAGACGGGGGCCTGCGGATCGAACTGTCGCACCAGCTGGACAAAGTGAATGCCAAAGGCAATATACTCCACCTTCTCCCGGATTCCCCGTTGATGTACCATGTCGATTACTTTGCGTGCCAGTTCTGTTTCCCGTTCCTTGACTTTGTGCGATTTGAACTCAATGATCAGCCTGGTGTGGGTACATTTTTCAAATGCATTGAGGTATTCCTCCACAGTGGGGAGTTGCTCTCCGTTGGAGAGTTTCACCTTTCTCAATGTCTCGAAAGGAGTATCCTCAACACGCAATTGTTTCCCGTTGAGGGTAACCGTTGCATCATGGTTCACTACTGGGATTCCGTCGGAGGAAATCCAGATATCTACCTCTGAGCCGTAAGCCCGGATGGAGTCGGCTTTCATCAGTGCGGCGACCGAATTTTGTGCCGATCCTTCGGTCTTCCAGAAACCCCGGTGGGCTATGATTTTTTGCGAATGCAGAGTGGGAAGATAAAGCACCGCTGCCAACAGCAGCATCGTTACAGTTTTTTTTACCATCATTGTTTCGTTTTTTAAATGAATCGATAAATATAGCAAATTTCTTTGCAATTTACGGAAAAATGGGATGAAGATTCCTGGAATAGTGAGGATAAAAAAAGATCGCTATTGAAGCGATCTTTTTTTATCTCAGTGCTTATAGGCTTTCGCCAAAATCCTCTTTGAATTTGGCTATCAGTTTCTCAGGCCAGTCACTCACCGGTTCCAGTCCACCCATAAAGAAACGCAGCACCGGAGGTTCATAGACAAATCGAAGACCGCCGATCAGCTTCCGGTTATCGTAGAGCCAGCTCATACGATCCTCCACATATTTTATCTGCGAGAGGGTGAAGACACGCCGTGGTACCGCCAGGCGTACAAGTTCCATATCGGCATAGGTCTCATTGCCATACTCATCCCGTTGGTTGGAGATGGAGCCACGTTCCATACCACGGATACCGGAAATCAGATAAAGGGCAGCAGCAAGTGCCCCGGCCGGATATTCCTTCTGAGGGATATGGTCACATACCTGCATCGCATCCACGTGGGCACCCAGTACACCTGCCGGCTTGATCATCGGCACACCATGTGCATCGAGCGCATTGACCAGGTAGGCGATAAAACTGGGACTCTGGCTGATCATTGTCTCATCGAGCGTCTCATACAGACCTACTGCCATCGCCTCGATCTCCCGTACCGAGATACCGCCGTAGGTGAGGAATCCTTCAAAGAGCGGTACCAGTGCTTCCAGCTCCCGGTAGATTTCCGGATTGTCCGTACAGATGCCTCCACCGCGTGAAGAGCTCAACTTGCGGGCAGAGAAATAGACAATATCGGCCATGGAGGTCATGGTGCGCATCACTTCGCCCATATTGCTCTCTTTAAACTCCTCCTCCCGCTGCAACACAAGAAAAGCGTTTTCACCGATCAGGCTCGCATCAAGTACCAGCCGGATATGGTATTTATCGGCTATAGCCCTTACGTCACGGAGATTTTGTACCGAGAAAGGTTGTCCACCAATCAGGTTGGTGGAGGCCTCCATTCGGATAAAAGGGATGTTTTTGGCACCGTGTATCTTGATGATTTCCTCCAGTTTCCCGATGTTCATGTTGCCTTTAAAGGGATGTGAGGAGTTGATCACATAGGCTTCATCGTATAGCAGTTCCGCAATCTTGCCACCGTACTGGGTGATGTGTGCCATGGAGGTGGTGAAGTGGTAGTTCATCGGAACCAGACTACCCTTGCGTACGTAGGCATTGGCGAGGATATTTTCCGCTGCTCTGCCCTGGTGTACCGGCAGGTAATATTTCTTTCCCAGCACATCCTCCACTGCCTTCTGCAGACGGAAAAAACTCTGTGAGCCGGCGTAGGCATCATCGGCCTGCATCATTGCAGCCATTTGGTTGTCACTCATGGCGTTGGTTCCGCTATCGGTAAGCATGTCGAGAAACACATCTTTTGTATTCAGACGGAAGGTGTTGAAACCACCCTCGTACAATGCTTCCAGTCTTCTCTCAATGGGAACCAAATGTAACTTCTGTACTACCCGTACCTTGTGTAATTCCAGGGGGATGCTCTCCCCGTGATAAAACTTGATTTCGTTCATGATTGCTTCTTACGTGTTGTCTGTTTGTATGATAATTGATGCATTATTGTTCTGTTTTGTTGGTTTTTCAGGGAGTAAACCGATCAATGTAAATTGAAAAATGCAAATGTAGAGATTTTTTATTACAACGAAAAAGAATCTGCCACTAACGTTTCAATGTTGGCAGGTTAATACGTTCGTTCGTTAACAAACCATATGCTGATGCTGAAAGCTGCATGCCAATTATCAAATTTATCGCCGACAGTGAAAGCCCAATAACGAAAAAACGCTATATTTGTGGGATGCAAAATCTATTATTCATCATAGACTCACTATTTAAATAGAACAAATCATGGAGAAACCCTATGTAGTAGGTGTGGATGTCGGCGGTACAAACACAGTCGTTGGCATTGTAGATAAAAGAGGTCAGATCTTGATCAGCGGAAGCATCAAGACTTCGAAGCACCCTGAGGTGGAAGATTACCTGAATGAACTGACCGCATTGATCAATGACCTGATCAGTCAGACCACAACAAAAGATCAGATCAAAGGCATTGGTGCCGGTACACCCAATGGTAATTACTTTACCGGGAGCATTGAGTTTGCCCCCAACCTGAACTGGAAAGGGGTGATTCCTTTTGCACAGATGCTCGAAGACCGGGTGGGCATTCCGGTGGCATTGACCAATGATGCCAATGCGGCAGCCATTGGTGAGATGACCTATGGTGCGGCACGTGGAATGAAAGATTTTATTGTAATTACCCTCGGCACAGGTGTAGGCAGTGGGATCGTGGTGAACGGACAACTGGTGTATGGGCATGATGGCTTTGCCGGTGAGCTGGGGCATGTGATCATGCGGCGCCACAACGGTCGTCTCTGTGGCTGTGGCAGGGCCGGATGTCTTGAAGCATACACCTCTGCAACCGGTGTGGCCCGTACAGCCCGTGAATATTTGGAGCTGAGGCCTGAAGTCCAGACGCGCTTGCGTAACATTCCGATCGATGAGATTACCTCAAAGGATGTGTTTGATGCAGCAATGGCTGGGGATGAAATGGCCAAAGAGATCTTCCGTTTCACAGGAGAGATGCTGGGCGAGGCGTTTGCCGATTTTGTATCCTTTTCCAGTCCTGAAGCGATTATTCTATTCGGAGGACTTTCCAAGGCGGGAGACTTGATCATGAATCCGATACGGGAGAGCATGGAGAAAAACCTGCTCAACATCTTCAAAAATAAGGTGAAACTGATGTTTTCTGAATTGAAGGAGAGCGATGCCGCTGTCCTTGGAGCCAGTGCACTTGGCTGGGAGGTGAAGTAGGGAGACAGTTGTCTGCCGTCACAGTCATTCTTAAGGGGAGTGTCTCCACCGGAGACATTCCCTTTATTGGCAAAACAAATGGGGCAAGGAATGAAAAAGATCAATAGATTTTATACCTTTGTACTCCTTAACAAACTAACGTGTCAAAAAGACAGACGATGTCACAAAAAATTCAAACAGCCCTCATTTCCGTATACCACAAAGAGGGGTTAGAGGCGATTTTACAGGAATTGAACAATCTTCGGGTGAAGTTCATCTCAACAGGTGGTACCCGCGAATTTATTGAGTCATTGGGCTACGAATGCGAAGGGGTGGAAGAGGTGAGCGGTTATCCTTCCATACTGGGAGGCAGGGTGAAGACGCTCCATCCCAAAATTTTTGGCGGAATCCTATACCGGCGTGAGAATGAGTCCGATAAAAAACAGGTCAAGGCATACGATATCCCCTCGATCGACCTGGTTATCGTAGATCTGTACCCCTTTGAGCAGACAGTTGCGAACGGGGGTAGCGAGGAGGAGATCATTGAAAAGATCGATATCGGAGGTATTTCCTTGATCCGTGGAGCCGCCAAGAACCATAAAAATGTACTGATTGTTGCCTCCCGAAGCCAGTACAAGCCCCTCTATGAGCTGCTCAAAGAGAAACAGGGAGAAACCAGTGAAGCCGATCGCCGCTGGTTTGCCAAAGAGGCTTTCAAGGTCTCGTCAGGGTATGATGCGGCCATCTTTCGTTACTTTGACCGGGAGGCAAACAGTGCCCTGCGGATCGCTGCTGATGAGGGCAAGCAGCTTCGTTACGGCGAGAATCCCCATCAGAAGGGACTCTTTTATGGCGATTTTGATCAGATTTTCGAGCAGCTACACGGGAAGGAGATCTCCTACAACAACCTGCTCGATATTGATGCGGCCATCTCCCTGATCGCCGATTTCGATGAGACGGCTCTCGCCATCCTCAAACACAACAATGCCTGTGGCATGGCCTCTCGTCCCACCGTCAGAGAGGCGTGGGAAGCAGCGTTGGCTGCCGATCCGGTCTCTGCCTTCGGTGGGGTTGTCGTGACCAACAGGCCTGTCGACCAGGCTGCCGCCGAAGCCATCAACGCTATCTTTTTTGAGGTGTTGATCGCACCGGCCTATGACAAAGAGGCACTGGATATTTTGTTTCAAAAGAAGAATCGCATCATATTACGGCACAAATCGGCAGAAAAAGCGTTGCAACCGATGCAATACCGCTCGATACTGAACGGCATGCTTGTACAGGAGAGAAACGTCAGTCTGCAGAGTGCTGGCGACCTGCAGGTCGTGACACAACAGGTACCCACTGATCCCGAAACGGAAGACCTGCTCTTTGCCAACAAGCTGGTGAAGCACACCAAATCCAATGCGATCGTTCTGGTAAAAGACAAACAGCTGATTGCCAGTGGTACGGGACAGACATCGAGGGTGGATGCGCTCAACCAGGCCATCGAGAAAGCCATGCACTTTCAATTGGACCTCCATGGTGCGGTGATGGCCAGTGATGCCTTTTTCCCTTTTGCCGATTGTGTAGAGATTGCCCACAAGGCTGGAATCACGGCAGTGATTCAACCGGGAGGATCAATCAGGGACGAGGAATCGGTTCAAGCCTGTAACCGAAACGGTGTCGCCATGGTGACCACCGGCGTCAGACATTTTAAACATTAACACAAAAGCTGAGAGCTGAGAGCTGAAAGCTGATAACTTCAAATATTATGGGTTTATTTTCATTTACGCAGGAGCTGGCAATGGACCTTGGTACTGCCAATTCCGTGATTGTGAACAATGCCGGAAAGATTCTCCTGGATGAACCATCCATTGTGGCACTGGATCGCAAAACCGACAAGATGATCGCACTGGGGGAAAAAGCCAGACAGATGCATGGGAAGACCCACGAGAATATACGCACGGTGAGACCCCTGAGGGACGGGGTGATTGCCGATTTCAATGCCGCGGAGCAGATGATCCGGGGAATGATCAAGATGGCCAACAAGAATAAGGGAGGACTCTTCTCCCCCTCCCTGCGGGTGGTGATCTGCATTCCCTCAGGCAGCACAGAAGTGGAGATCCGTGCGGTACGCGACTCGGCAGAGCATGCCGGTGGCAGGGATGTCTACATGATCTTTGAGCCAATGGCCGCCGCCCTGGGGATCGGGCTCGACGTGGAGGCACCCGAAGGAAACATGATTGTCGATATAGGCGGTGGAACAACCGAGATAGCCGTGATTTCGCTGGGAGGTATTGTCTCCAACAAATCGATCAAGATTGCAGGGGATGATTTCACGGAGGATATACAGGATTACATGGGACGTCAGCACAACATCAAGGTGGGGGACCGTACCGCCGAACAGATCAAGATCAATGTGGGATCGGTCCTGACCGAGCTGGAGAATCCGCCCGAAGATTTCGTCGTGCATGGCCCCAACCGGATGACTTCCCTGCCCATGGATGTGCCGGTATCCTATCAGGAGATTGCACACTGTATCGAGAAATCGGTCTCGAAGGTCGATTCTGCAGTGCTGAGCGCCCTGGAGCAGACTCCCCCTGAACTCTATGCCGATATCGTGCGGAACGGCATCTATCTGACCGGTGGAGGAGCCCTGCTCAGAGGACTTGACAAACGCCTCACGGAAAAGATTGGTATTCCTTTCCGGGTGGTCGATGATCCGCTACACATGGTTGCCAAAGGAACCAGTATTGCACTACGGAACATTGATAAATTCAGCTTTTTAATGCGATAGAAGGGCTGCCGCCAGTGGCAGTTGCTGGCGGCATCGCCTGAGCGGGATACATGAAATAGGATTGCATGCGTAATCTGTTCAATTTCATCATACGAAACAGTCACTGGCTGGTTGCAATTTTGCTGGTTGCATTCAGTTTCTATCTTGTTTTTGCGCATAATTCCTATCAGCGTAGTGTATATCTTACATCGGCCAATCGGGTGACAGGATGGTTCTACACCGTTTCCGGCAATCTCTCTTCTTTTCTGCTGCTGAAGAAAAACAACCGGGAGCTGCTGGAGCGGAACGCACAACTGGAGCAGGAACTCTATGCCTGGAAGGCAGAACGCGACAGCCTTGACCGTGCTGACACCCCCTCCCTGGAGGCTTTTGTGGCCGACTCACTCTTTCTCCCTCAGTTTGGGTTTATCCCTGCCGAGGTGGTCAACCTCAGCTTCTCGGGTGTGAACAATTTCATCACCATCAACAAAGGCAGTAAACAGCGTGTCAAACCCGATATGGGGGTTATCTCCCACCGGGGTGTCGTGGGGGTGGTCTCCCACGTCTCTGCCAATTTCGCAGTAGTGATCCCGGTGATCAACCCCAAGTTCCGGTTGAGTGCCCGGCTGAAACATTCGGAGAACAACGGATCCCTCTCATGGGATGGCAGGAACATCCGCGAGGCGCAGGTGCAGGAGCTGCCACGGCATGAATCCTTCCGCGAGGGGGATACCGTGATGACCAGCTTCTCGCGCATCTTTCCCAAGAACCTCATCATTGGGACCGTGAGTGGAAGGGGTGAGTCCGCAGATGATAACTTTGTCTCCTTCAACCTGCAGCTGGCCACCGATTTTTATACACTTCAGGATGTACTGGTCATTGAAGACCGTTTTTTTGAAGAACAGAAGGCACTGGAAACAATGATGCAACGATGAAGATCAGTTATCTCCATGAGCTCTTGCTTTTTCTGCTGTTGATTCTGCTGCAGGTATTGCTGTTGAGCCGGATCAGCCTCTTTGGTCTGGCTACACCGGTCTTGTATGGCTACTTCCTGCTGAAACTGCCCATGGGCAGGAATCTTTTTTTTGTGATCTTTTCTGCATTTCTCCTGGGACTGATCATCGATATCTTTCTCAATACCCCTGGAATGAATGCGGCAGCTACCACACTGGTGGCGATGTTCAGGAAACCACTGATGGAGCTTTTTTTTGAAAAGGAGGAGTTTGCAGGCTTTGTTCCAGGAATGAACAATGCTGCCGCTCCTTTTGTCAGATTTGCCCTCTTTACCATCTTCCTGCATCTTACCCTGCTCTATTTTATCGAATCGTTCACGCTCTTCAACCTGGGTAACACGCTTTTGCGGATCATCACCTCAGGAGTGAGCTCCATCCTGCTGATCATTGCCATCGACAGCATAATCTATAGGAGGAAGAGTGGTGAGCAGTCATAACCTTTTGGCCAACAGAAAAAATATCATTGCTGCAGCTGCGGTGATCATGGCACTGATCTATCTGCTGCAACTCTTTCATCTGCAGCTGTTAAGTCCGGAATACCGGGAGTATGCCGACAGCAATGCCTTTCTCCGCAGAACGCTTTATCCTGCCAGGGGAGCCATCTACGACAGGAAAGGGAATCTGTTGGTCTACAACCGGCCTACCTATGATGTGATGATGGTGGTACGGGAGATGGAGCAGTTCGATACGCTTGACTTTTGTCGTACGCTGAACATCGATATCGGTAGGTTTCGTCAGCTTGATGCCGATATGAGAGATCGACGCAGAAACCCGGGATATTCCTCCTATACCCCTCAGTTGTTTCTTTCGCAACTCAGCGTGGAGGAGTATGGACTGTTGCAGGAGAAACTGTATAAATTCCCCGGGATCTATATCCAGAGCCGCACGGAAAGACAATACAACTATTCGGGAATGGGCCTGATCCTGGGGTATGTGGCGGAGGTAGACAAGAACAAGATCGCCGCCGATCCCTATTATGTGCGGGGCGACTATGTCGGAAAGTCAGGCGTTGAGCTCTCACATGAGGAGGATCTGCGGGGTGAGAAAGGAGTGGAGGTGCTTTTGCGGGATGCACATGGCAGGGTGCAGGGCCGCTATGAAGAGGGGAGGAATGATAAAGCCCCCGTTTCGGGTAAGAACCTCACCCTGAGCATCGATATGGAACTGCAGGCATACGGAGAGCTGTTGATGCACAACAAGGTGGGCAGCATCGTGATGATTGAACCCGAAACGGGGGAGATCCTTTGCATGGTCTCTGCGCCAACCTACGACCCGGCACTGCTCACCGGTAAATCGTTCAGCACAAATTACCGGTCGCTGGAGAACAATCCCTACAAACCGCTCATCAACAGGGCCATCGCCGGAACCTATCCGCCCGGATCAACCTTCAAGCCTACCCAGGGACTGATTTTCCTTCAGGAAGGAATCATAACGCCCGAAAGCCGTTACGCCTGCTTCGGCGGTTACCCGCCCCTGGGGGGGCGCCCCGCCTGTCACGGGCATGCTTCGCCGTTGGCCATTCAGTATGCGCTGTCCACCTCCTGTAACGCATTTTTCTGCTATGGCCTCAACGGGATGCTTGGCAACAGGAGCAAATATCCTTCTACGGGAGCAGCATTTGATATCTGGAGAGACCACATGGTGAAGATGGGTTTTGGATACCCCCTGGGGGTTGACCTTCCCTCCGAGAAGAGAGGCTTTATCCCTAACAGCAAATTTTATTCCAACGTATTCAAAACCGAACGCTGGAACGCACACAACATCATCTCCATTGCCATCGGGCAGGGAGAGATACTGGCAACCCCGCTACAGATCGCCAACCTCTCGGCGCTGATTGCCAACAGAGGGCATTACTATGCTCCTCATGTGGTGAAGGAGATAACGGGAGGGGTTCTGGATGAACGTTATACCAGGCGTCATGAATCGGGAATCGACAGAGAATATTTTGATGTGACCGTTGCGGGGATGTCCGATGCGGTAACGATGGGTACCTGCCGGGGCATCAACCTGCAGCCTTTCCTGGAGGTATGTGGCAAGACCGGTACGGCGGAGAACCCGCACGGTGACGACCATTCCCTCTTTATGGGGTTTGCACCCAAGGATGATCCCCAGGTGGCCATTGCCGTAGTGGTGGAGAATGGGCGTTTTGGTGCAACCAATGCCGTACCCATTGCACGGCTCATGATGCAGCACTATTTCAGGGGAGAGATACCGGAAAGTGACCGCTGGCTGGAGAGTTCCCTGATCAACCGGGAGATCCTCCCCTATGTCTACACACGTAACCTGCCGGTTAGGCAGTCCGATTCTGAAACAAATAACTGAGAAGAGGGGCAATGGTTTATCAGGGAAGCAAGGAATGGGTGGAAAAGGGCAGGATCGACTGGTTGACAGTTGGGTTTTACCTGCTGTTTGTCGTGCTTGGCTGGCTCAATATTTATGCCGCCAGCTACGACCTGGAGAATACTACCGGACTGTTCGACCTCTCCGGCAGGGCCGGTATGCAGCTCCTGTGGATTGGAACCTCGTTGCTCCTGGCTTTTGCACTGATCAAGATTGATGTTCGTTTTTACGAAACCTATGCCTTTATTTTCTACCTTTCCGGTATCTTTTTGTTACTCGTCACGTTACTGGTTGCCAAAGAGATCAACGGATCCCGCTCATGGTTGATTATCGGGCCGGTACGGTTGCAACCTGCCGAATTCATGAAATTCCTCACCTCCCTCTCGCTGGCCAAGGTGTTCAATTCCTACGGTTTTCGCCTCATGGAAAGACGTAACCTGATCTTGGTGACGGCTATCATTCTCTTGCCGGTGATACTGGTGATCGCCCAGAGCGAGACTGGCACGGCGCTGGTCTATCTCAGCCTCATCCTGATGCTCTACCGCGAAGGACTGCCGGGTGGTTTTCTCTTTATGGGTATAGCCCTTGTCATCTATTTTGTGCTGGGTATCAAGTTCTCCGATACAATGATTGGTTTCATTTCACAGGGTGAGTTCATCACCATCCTGTTGATCATCCTCTTCACGGCATCACTCATCCGGAACTACCTCCACAGAAGTGAACCCTTTTGGGGGATGCTTCTCCTGTCAGCCGGCATCTTTGTTTCGGTGTATCTCCTCTCCCTATTCGGGATGAAACTCGACTGGGGGGGTACCGCGTTGGTGGCGCTCGCAGCATCAGCCTTCTATCTGATATTCCTGTTTTTTCGTTACCGGCAAAAGAGCTATCTCTACATTCTTCTCTTTCTCCTGGGGTCATTTCTTTTTCTCGAATCGGTTGAATATGTGTTTCAGGATGTGTTGCAACCCCACCAGCAGATGCGTATCAAGGTGACCCTCGGTATGGAACAGGACCTGAGTGGTGCAGGCTATCATGTGGGGCAGTCCAAGATTGCCATCGGCTCAGGGGGATTGACAGGGAAAGGGTTTCTGAATGGTACCCAGACCAAGCTGAAGTATGTGCCGGAGCAGGATACCGATTTTATCTTCTGTACCATCGGTGAAGAGCATGGTTTTATAGGATCAGCCATCATCCTGATTCTCTTTCTTGTTTTTATCCTGCGGCTGCTACGCCTGGCTGAACGACAAACCACTCCCTTCGGGAGGGTGTATGGCTATGGGGTGATGAGCATTTTCCTCTTTCACCTGGTCATCAATGTGGGAATGGTGATCGGTATCATGCCGGTGATTGGTATCCCTCTTCCCTTTTTCAGTTATGGGGGCTCATCACTATGGGGCTTCACCATTCTGCTTTTTATTTTGCTGCGCATCGACAAATCCCGAAAACGGACCTGAGGCAAAAAAACCGGCTATTCTCTGTTATCGCTCAGGAAAAAAGGCTATTTTTGTCCCAAAAGAGTCCCCTATGACAACAAAAACAGCGCTGATTACCGGCGCTTCCAAGGGTATCGGCAGGGAGCTGGCTTTCATTTTTGCCGAGGAGGGTTGTAACCTGTTGTTGGCTGCCCGCAGCGAGCAGGAACTGATGCAATTGAAAGATTTGCTGCAAGAGCAATATGACATCATCGCAGAAATATTTGTCTCCGACCTGTCGTTGCCGGATGCGGCAATGCGATTGTTTGAAGCAGTCAAAGAAACCGGACGGGAGGTGGATTACCTGGTGAACAATGCCGGATTCGGCGATTATGGTGCCTTTGCCGATACCTCATGGGAGCGCTATCAAAAGATGATACAGCTCAATGTGACCACACTCACCCAGCTCACCCATCTCTTTGTTGCCGACTGGCGGGGACGCAAAGCAGGGAGGATTCTGAATGTCTCTTCAACCGCTGCCTTCCAGCCCGGGCCGATGATGGCGGTCTATTTCGCCACGAAGGCATTCGTGTTGAGTCTCTCGGAAGCGGTAGACAATGAACTGAGAAGGGAGGAGATCACCATCACCGCCCTCTGTCCCGGACCTACCGCCACCCAGTTTGGTGCCGAGTCGAAGATGAATGCCTCTCAGCTGGTGAAAAACGTTCAGATTGCCGATGCACATTCAGTAGCACTGTTGGGGTTTCATGCCATGATGAAAGGCAAACCGGTGGTGCTGCATGGTGCCATGAACAAAGTGGCTCCTTTTGCCATTCGCTTCATGCCCAGGAGATGGGTAACGCGTATGGCAGCCTGGGTGATGAAAAAATAGGGTAGTCGGATGAAACCTGTCGCCCGCATACGAACCGATTTCCCGACCAAGTTTGGCATCCCGCGTCAAAGTGGCATGGTGAACGAACTAAAAGGGAAGGTCCTGTTTGAACCGGGATTCCGGAACCCTGATGCACTGCGTGGACTGAACGAGTACTCGCACATCTGGCTTATCTGGGAGTTTTCTGCATCGAAGCAGGAGGGGTGGTCTCCCACCGTGCGTCCCCCACGACTGGGTGGCAACAAACGGATGGGTCTCTTCGCTACCCGTTCCCCCTTCCGTCCCAATCCCATTGGACTCTCCTCGGTCAGGCTGGAGCGGATCGAGTGGCATACAGATGAGGGGCCGGTACTGCATGTGGCGGGTGTCGATCTGATGGATGGGACACCTATTCTCGATATCAAACCCTATATTCCCTATACCGACTCTCATGCAGAGGCATCGGGTGGTTTTACCGACGATATTGTCACCACCCCACTTGGGGTGGTGATACCGGCGGAGTTGCTTGGAAAGGTTTTCCCCGCGAAGCTACAGGCGCTCAGGGAGGTGCTGGCAAATGATCCGAGACCCTCTTATCAGGGGGATCCTGACAGGGTCTACGGATTCACATTTGCCGGGCAGGATGTGCGGTTTACTGTCTCTGACGGGGTACTGACAGTGGTGGAAGTGGTTGACTGATAACAGAATAAATGTTGCCATCATGTCATCGATCCGAATGAAAAGCCTCACCGGCGTATGGCTGATGAGCTTATGCCTGCAAGCTCTCAGTGCCCAGCATCCACAGATGCCCGTGGACAGTATGCGTTCGTTGTTTTCACTGACAGCAGCCATTACCCGTGCCCATATCTCTCTTTGGGATAAGGATATATATGGCCCCATCATGCTGGTCGATCCCGAAAGTCGTGAACTGTATGCCAACATGCCTGACAACGAAGGGATGCTAAGACCTGCCGGAGAGATGTATACGGGGTTGTTGCCCAAACAGATTCCGATATCCAATACCGATCTGGAGTGGGGTGGCCTTCACTGGGCGATGATCAGGCTACCGCTTCCGAAAAACAGGTTTGATCAGCTGGAACTGATTACCCATGAACTGTTTCACGCTGCCCAACCCGCATTTGGGTACCATTTCCGGCAGGAGGTGAATGGTCACCTGGATCGGAGAGAGGGGCGTGTCTTTCTCCGACTGGAACTGGAGGCGTTGCGACAGGCGCTGCTGGCCGGCAGGTTTACCCGGTCGCTGGAACATCTTCAGAATGCACTGCTTTTCCGCAGATACCGCCACCAGCTTTATCGCGGATCGGAGGGTGCAGAGAACCAGCTTGAGTTGCTTGAGGGGCTGGCAACCTATACCGGCCAGATGATGAGTGGTCGTGACAAATGGCAGTGGCGGAATTATCTGCAGTACCGACTGGGGATGTATGATCCTGCACACTCGTTTGTGCGCACATTCGCCTATGAGACGATACCTGTCTATGGCTTCTTTCTCTATCATAAGGAGAACGATTGGAACAAACGGGTTACGGTTGATACCGATCTGACAGAACTTTTTTCCGAAGCATTCGGAATGGATCAACGCATCATTCTGCCACGTTTCATCAAACAGGCAGCTGAGGAATATGATGGTCGCAGGATTGCCGATGAGGAACTTCGAAGAGAGATATCCCACAATGCCCGGTTGGATATTTACCGGGAGAAGTTTCTGGAGAAACCGCATCTGGAAATACAACTCGGGGAGATAGGGCTCTCTTTTGACCTGCATGGCGTGATTCCGCTTGATGAGGATGAGGGGGTCGTCTATCTCTCCATAGAGATCGGTGATCATTGGGGAACCCTGCGTGTCGACGGAAGTGGTGCCCTGATGCGCATGGACTGGCGGTGGGTGATTGTTTCCCAACCGTTGCTGGTTGAGGGCAACCATGTCACCGGTGAGGGATGGAGCCTCCAGTTGAATGAGGGGTATAGGGTAGAGGAGAGTCGCGATGGAAACTACCTGGTCACCCGGAAGCAGTAACATTATTTTTTGCTACTTTTGTAGCTGGAACAGCATGCTATGCAATGAAACAACTGACGCGATTTTTTTGGAAACTGATCTGCTGGTTTGTGATCCTTTCGGTTACGGTGGTTCTTCTGTTTCGTTTTCTGCCGGTCATCGGAACCCCTCTGATGCTTATCCGCTCAGTGGAAGCGCTCAGCAAGGGTGAACGCCCCCTCATCAACTACCACTGGGTCTCTTACGAACAGATCTCCGATCATCTCAAGCGGGCGGTGATAGCTTCTGAGGATCAGCGCTTCTACACCCATCACGGGTTTGACCGGGTCGAGATCGAGAAAGCCATCAGAGAAAACAAAACAAGAAAAAAAGCGCGTGGTGCCAGCACCATCTCCCAGCAGACGGCCAAGAATCTCTTTCTCTGGCCACGATCCTCCTGGGTCAGAAAAGGATTGGAAGCCTGGTTTACGCTATTGATCGAACTGATCTGGTCAAAAGAGCGCATTCTGGAGGTATATCTGAATGTCATGGAAACCGGAAAGGATCTCTATGGTGCTGAGGCAGTAGCCCGAAGCCATTTCAATACTTCTGCGGGAGAGCTTACACCGCAACAGGCGGCACGGATTGCCGCAACCCTTCCCAATCCCCTGCAATACAGTTCTCTACACCCCGGTCCCTACGTCCGGAAAAGAGAGCTCCATATTCTCCGGCAGATGCAGACCATTCGTCTCGGAAAAGAGACTACGGAAAAGTAATTCAACTGTCGGTGAAACCGTTTTGCCTCAATCCGTTTGGCTATGAGGAAGAATTAGGCTATTTTTACGGTTCCATTCCGGGATATCTATGAATGAAGCTGAAAAGAGGGTTGTTGGAAAGATGATCACCATCTACTGCCGTGGTCGGCATGCATCTACCGGGCAGATATGTGGGGAATGTGGAGCGTTGCTCCGGTATGCGGAACAACGGCTGGAACGTTGCCCTTTCGGTGAGCAGAAACCCACATGTGAGTCATGCCCTGTTCATTGTTACAAAAGTGATATGCGACAACAGATCAGAGCGGTGATGCGCATGGCAGGTCCCCGCATGCTCCTGTTGCATCCGATCGATACCCTGCGCCATTTCTACAGGGAGCGCCAGAGAGACCGCAGATACACAAAAGAGGTGAAATCAAAATAAAAAAGAGAGGTGAAACAGCTTGATCACGATAGCATCATGGCCGATGTACTGGCAACACACAATGAGCTGATCCCTGTCCTCAACCGGTTCGGTATCCGTCTGGGTGTGGGCAACCGGACATTGCTCGAGCTGTGCGGGGAGCATGAACTGAACCCTGATTTCATCCTGACTGTACTCAATGTCTATCTGGATGAATCGTACCTGCCCGATACCGCTCTCCCCCTGTTTGATACCGGACTGATTGCCGACTACTTCCATCGTACGGTAGAGAACTATATCGATGTGCTGGTCCCCAATATCGAGAAGCACCTCAACGCCTTCATCGCCCTGAGCGGTACCGAGAGCAGGGAGCTGGGGATGCTGCGTCAGCTCTTCCTGCGCTTTAGCGAGCGGATGGCCGGTTACCTGCAGCGTATGGCGGATGATGAGGAGGATGACCTGCCCGACGACCTGCTGCATGATCTGAAAAACATCCTGATCAAGCATCTCTCACCGGAATACAACCAGAATCTGGCCTATGCCACCATCTTTTCAGTCCACTCTCTGGAAAAAGATCTGTCGGCACACAACCGGTTGCGTAACAAGGTGCTCCGTCCCAAACTCAATGAGTTGGATCATAGCGGGATCCGTGAGCTACGTCAAGCGATTCATGATGATCACCACCATCCCCGCAACGGTGTCCAGAGCCGGTCACTCACCAACCGTGAGACCGAGATCCTGCGCCTGATCGTGCAGGGGCACACCAACAGGGAGATTGCCGAAGAGCTGGTGATCAGTCACAACACGGTGCTGACCCACCGGAAGAATATCATTGCCAAAACCGGAATCAAAACGGTCTCCGGTCTCACCTTCTACTGTATCAGAAACGGACTGATTTCATTGTAATGATTCTCGTCTAAATACAATCACTATGTCACATCCTACCTTTTTCCGTCTTCCGGAAACCCATTATGGCGAAGTGCTGGAACATGTCTATGAGATTGCCATTCTTCCCTGGGGAGCTGTTGAACCGCACAATTATCACCTTCCCTATCTTACCGACTCTATCCTTGCCTATGAAATTGCCGTTGATTCTGCCCGGAAAGCGATGGTGCAGAATGTCACCTGTATGGTGATGCCACCGGTGTGGCTCGGCTCCCAGAATCCGGGTCAATGGAACAAGCCCTTTTGTATCCATACCCGCAGTGAGACACAGCAAGCGATCCTCACCGATATCGTTACCTCGTTGCATGGTCAGGGATTCCGCAAGATGGTGATCCTCAACGGACACGGAGGCAACAGCTTCAAACCCTTTGTACGCGACCTGGCCATGAGGTTTCCGGACTTTACACTGATGGTGGTGGATTGGTGGAACACGGTACCGAAAGCAGGTTATTTCGAGGAGTTGCCCGATGACCATGCGGGTGAACAGGAGACCTCGGTGATGCTGCATTACCATCCCGAACTGGTGGCGATGGATAAGGCGGGTGACGGAGAGGTGGCTCCCTGCCGGATTGCAGGTGTGGATAACAAAACGGGCTGGATGCCGAGAAACTGGGATGAGGTGTCTGGGGATACCGGTATCGGTAACCCGAAGAAATCGACAGCTGAAAAGGGAACCCGTTACGTGGAAGCGGTGGTGGAGAAGATCTCCTCCCTGTTGGTCGACCTGAAGAAGGAAAGATAGCCGGAAGTAGCTGATCATGCATCAATAAAGCAGGCAATTGCTTTTAAAAGAGCGCAATTTATCCTATTTTTGTACACTGGTTCCCGGAGTGACGAGATTGTCTCTCCGGGTTTATGACGGGTACGCAGAAAAAACCTCAAAATAACAATTAAGTAGTAAAGTATGAGCAAACAGAGAGAAAAACTTTTCAACGATTTTCCTCCCGTTTCCGCCCAGGAGTGGATGGATGTCGTCACCAAAGACCTGAAGGGTGCCGACTTCCAGAAGAGACTGGTTTGGAAGACCAATGAAGGGTTTCAAGTGAATCCCTTTTATCGTGCAGAGGATGTGGAGGGTAAGCCCACGCTGGAAAACCTGCCGGGTCAGTTTCCCTACGTGCGGGGCACGAAAAAGGAGAATGTGTGGTATGTACGTCAGGATATTGATGTGAAGGATTTTGCGGAGGCAAACAGAAAGGCCGTGACGCTGATCAGCAGGGGAGTGACTTCTCTGGGATTCCGCCTGCCGAAGCAAGCACTTTCGGCAGAGAACCTGGCATTGCTGCTCAATGGCATTGCGCCGGACAAGGTGGAGTTGAACTTCAGCACCTGCATCTCACGCACCATCGAACTTGCAAAGCTGGTGGTCGGTTATGTGAAGGGTTGCAACCTCGACCCGATGAAATGTTTCGGTTCCATCGAGTTTGATCCTTTCCGGAAGATCCTCAAGAAAGGGATCGACGAGCCTGCCTGGGTGGAGAAAGCAGTGGAGATGGTACAGATCACCGCGCCGCTACCCCGCTATAAAGCTATCACCGTCACCGGAAACAGGATGAATGATGCCGGTGCCTTTGCCTACCAGGAGTTGGGCTACAGCCTTTCCTACGGCAACCAGGTGTTGGCGAAGCTGATTGAAAAGGGTGTGGATCCCTCGTTGGCTGCCAAGAAGATCAAGTTCGACCTGGGAGTAGGATCCAACTATTTCATGGAGATCGCCAAGTTCCGTGCCGCCCGCTGGCTATGGGCCGAGATCGTCAACGCCTACCGGCCCCCCTGTCCCCACGATTGTGACAACAAGGCTCCCGACGGTACCTGCCGTTGTGCCGCCAAGATGAACATACATGCCATCACTTCACGCTTCAACCAATCACTCTACGATCCCTATGTGAACCTGCTGCGTACGCAGACAGAAGCCATGTCGGCCACTATCGGGGCAGTGGACTCACTCACCGTACGTCCTTTCGACGAAGCGTTTGAGACGCCTACCGCCTTTGCCGAACGCATTGCCGTGAACCAGCAGCTGCTGCTCAGGGAGGAGTCGCACTTTGACAAGGTGACCGATCCTTCATCCGGCTCCTATTACATTGAGACGCTCACCACCTCGCTCGCGGAGCAGGCCTGGAAGCTGTTTCTGGAAACAGACGAGACCGGCTTCTACGAAGCGCTCAGAGCCGGCAGCGTGCAGGATGCGATCAACGCCTCTGCCGACAGCCGGTTTAACGCTGTTGCCAGTCGCAAGGAGATCCTGCTGGGCACCAACCAGTATCCCAATGCCCGGGAGACCATGGGGGAGAAGATAGAAGAGATGGAACAGCATGGTTGCGGCTGCAGCCACCACCAGGAAGCCACTCCGCTGAAGAAGCTGAACACACGTCGTCTGGCCGACCCCTTCAATGAGCTGCGTCTCGCCACCGAACGGAGCGGGAAAACACCGACGGTATTTATGCTCACCATTGGCAACCTCGCCATGCGGCTGGCCCGTTCACAGTTCTCGGGCAACTTCTTCGCCTGTGCCGGTTATAAGCTGATCGACAATCTTGGTTTCAAGACCGTGGCCGAGGGGGTACAGGCAGCCCGTGAGCAGAAAGCCGATGTGGTGGTGCTCTGCTCAAGCGATGATGAATATGTGACCTATGCTCCGGAAGCGTACGACCTGCTCAGGGACGGCAGTGAGCTGTTCGTGGTAGCGGGTGCCCCCGCCTGCATGGATGACCTGAAGGCCCATGGCATTGAACATTTTATCCACGTGCGCAGCAACGTGCTGGAGACACTCAATTCGTTCAATGACAAACTATTATAAATCAGATATGATTCTTTGAATTAGAAAGCGACATCTCACGCAATGGACGGACAAGGAAAACTGATGAACTGGATCAAGGTGGCCCACCCCTGGGCTATCCCGGCATCTGCTTCTCCCGCACTGGTTGGCTTCTCCTATGTGTTTTATCTCAACAACACAGGAGTGCTCACCGGTGTGAACTGGAGCTTCGGGGCGCTGGCGCTCCTGGGTGCCATCATCTTCCACCTGTCCGGTAACCTGATCAGTGAGTACCACGATTACATGAGCGGTGTGGATATCAAGGAGAAGACCGGTCCCGAGCGACTGATCGTGCAGGGACTCTTCAAACCCAAAACGGTACTCTATTATGGCTATTCGGTGCTGCTGGCGGGCATCATCCTGGGCATTTATCTGTTGGTGCATACCGGTCTGCCCATGCTGGCGTTCGGGTTTATTGGAATCATCAGCTCCACCCTCTACTATCGCTTCAAGTATATGGCACTGGGTGACCTGATCATCTTCATCAGCTATGGACTGGCAATTGCCCTGGGTGTGGCTTACGTGATGACCGGACTGCTCATCTGGCCGGTCCTGTTGGTGGTGACACCTACCGGACTGCTGGTGGTGGCGATCCTTCATGCCAACAATACCCGCGATATGCTGCAGGACAAAGCAGCCGGCATCCGCACACAGGCCATGCGCCTGGGAGTGGAGGGCTCGCAGGTAGTCTATCAGACCATTCTGTTGCTGGCTTACTTGTTAATTGCCGTGGCGGTCTGGATGCAGTTACTCACCCCACTCGCATTCGCGGTCTTTCTGAGCTTTCCTTTGGCAATGAAGGGTATACGACTGATGAAGAAAGTAACACTTGAGGATCTGGGCATCATCCGCTTTCTCGATACCGATACCGCCAAGCTGGTGCTGATCTTCAGCCTGCTGCTCGCCACTGCCAATTTTGTCGCTCCCTTTTTATAAAAGAATCAGAACAAACAACGATACAGAATATGCAACCAAATTTTAAAGAAATAAACATTCAATCGGACGGATTCAGCTCTGTCGACGTGAAGGAATGGGCCGAACAGAATGAGATCAAGGCCGATTGGCTGACACCCGAACAGATTCCGGTGAAGCCGGTCTACACGAAGGAGGACCTCGAAGGCATGGAGCATCTCAATTATGCGGCCGGTGTGGCTCCCTATCTGCGTGGACCCTATTCCACCATGTACGTGATGCGTCCCTGGACCATCCGGCAGTATGCCGGCTTCTCCACCGCCGAGGAGTCGAACGCTTTCTATCGCCGCAATCTGGCGGCCGGCCAGAAAGGGCTCTCGGTAGCCTTCGACCTGCCCACGCACCGCGGCTATGATGCCGACAACGAACGGGTGGTGGGTGACGTCGGCAAGGCCGGTGTCTCCATCTGCTCGGTGGAGGATATGAAGATCCTCTTCGACGGCATCCCCCTCAACAAGATGTCGGTATCGATGACCATGAACGGTGCCGTGTTGCCCATCCTGGCTTTCTACATCGTAGCAGCCCAGGAACAGGGAGCGAAACTTGAAGAGATGGCCGGAACCATCCAGAACGACATCCTCAAGGAGTTCATGGTGCGCAACACCTACATCTATCCGCCCAAGTTCTCGATGAAGATCATCGCCGACATCTTCGAGTTCACCTCGCAGAAGATGCCCAAGTTCAACTCCATCTCCATCTCCGGCTACCACATGCAGGAGGCGGGTGCCACCGCCGACATTGAGCTGGCCTACACGCTGGCTGATGGTATTGAATACCTGCGTGCCGGTATCGATGCCGGCATCGACGTGGATGCCTTTGCACCCCGTCTCTCCTTTTTCTGGGCCATCGGCATGAACCACTTCATGGAGATCGCCAAGATGCGTGCCGCCCGTCTCTTATGGGCGAAGATCGTGAAGAGTTTCGGTGCGAAGAATCCTAAATCGATGGCGCTGCGCACCCATTCGCAGACCTCCGGCTGGTCGCTCACCGAGCAGGATCCCTTCAACAACGTGGGGCGTACCTGCGTGGAGGCGATGGCAGCGGCACTGGGACACACCCAGTCGCTTCACACCAACGCGCTGGATGAGGCGATCGCGTTGCCGACCGATTTCTCGGCACGCATTGCCCGCAACACCCAGATCTATATCCAGGAGGAGACACAGATCACCCGCCAGGTAGATCCCTGGGCCGGTTCCTACTACGTGGAGTCGCTCACCCAGGAGCTGGTGGACAAGGCGTGGGAGCATATCCAGGAGATTGAGAAGCTGGGTGGTATGGCCAAGGCTATCGAGACCGGTATTCCCAAGATGCGTATAGAAGAGGCGGCAGCCCGCACACAGGCACGCATCGACTCGGGTGTGCAGGCCATCATCGGGGTGAACCGCTATCGTCTCGACAAGGAGGATCCGATCGATATCCTCGACATCGACAACACAGAAGTACGCAAGCAGCAGGTGGAGCGTCTCAGCAGTCTGCGCGCGACCCGTGACAATGCGGCGGTAGAGAAGGCACTCGAAGCCATCACCCGTTGTGTGGAGAGCGGCAAAGGCAACCTGCTGGAGCTCTCGGTGGAGGCCGCCCGCGTGCGCGCCACGCTGGGTGAGATCTCCGATGCCTGCGAGAAGGTGGTAGGACGTTACAAAGGAGTGTATTCATCAGAATCAAAATCAGATGCCACGCTCGAACAGGCGCGTGCGCTGACCGACCAGTTCGCCCGCAAGGAAGGGCGCAGACCCCGAATCATGGTGGCCAAGATGGGCCAGGACGGCCACGACCGCGGTGCCAAGGTGGTAGCTACCGGCTATGCCGACTGCGGTTTCGACGTGGACATGGGACCCCTGTTCCAGACACCCGCCGAGGCAGCCCGCCAGGCGGTGGAGAACGACGTGCACGTGCTGGGCGTCTCCTCGCTGGCTGCAGGGCACAAGACCCTCGTACCGCAGGTGGTGGCAGAGCTGCAACGGCTCGGTCGTCCCGACATCGTGGTGATTGCCGGGGGGGTGATCCCCGCACAGGACTATGACTTCCTCTACAAGGCAGGTGTGGCAGCCATATTCGGTCCCGGCAGCTCAGTGACCAAATCGGCCTGCGACATCATGCACATCCTGATGGAGGAGTAACCTCCGTCAACCTATTTTACTCATCATTCATCCGCTCTCCCTCTTCGTTTGAGATAAACTGAGAGGAGAGCGGATTGTTTCTCCATTTTGTCATATTCCCAAGATCTGTTTAAGGCTTTCTACAGGGACAAAGGTTCGCTTGGAAGTTGCTTCTAGATTTTCCCCTTCTTCGTTGTAAATCCGTTGAAGAAAGAGGGGCATGGCTTCACTTGCTTCAATCAGGTGCCCGTCGGGATCGTAGAAACGAATGGTACGCTGTCCCCAAAATGTATTTGCCAAGCAGCCCGCTACCTGCAGCGAAAAGTAGCGCACGATCATGGGCTTACTGTGTTTTCCCTTTCTTATTCATCCAAAGTTTCATTGTATATTCCGATGCAACTCCCCCGATTATCCACAAAGGAACTCCAATCACTATACTTTTTAATGTTATTTCTTTCCCATAAATCAATGGATAAATAATTCCCATACTCACCAACATAAATATTCCAAAGTAAAGTCCTGATTTTAAATAATCCCTTGTTGTGTTTTTCTTTTCAGGAATTTCAAGATTTATGTTTCTATATCTTTCTGGTTGTTTGTCTAACCAGCTTTTTTGCATTGATTTTCTAAACCAACCCCAAATCGGAAAAGTCAAAATAAGAATTAATAATGAGGTCAGGTTTCTCTGCACTGGAATAATTTCTTTACAGTTGTCGCAGTAAAAACCAAACCAGTTTTTAAACGCTGTCTTGTTTCGGGCAGAAAATTTCAATCCCGAATGTAGTTCTCCGCAATGTGGACAAGGTATGAATGAACGTTGATAAAAAGGTTTATTCCCTTTTCGTTCTATCAACATTACTTTCGGAACTGTTTGTCCCAGAAGTAACTCATTAACAACCAAACCTGGATTAATTATCCAATGCGAAATCACTGGATTTTTCCAATCCCAAATTATGTATTTCTTCTTGTCGTAGTTCATGTCGTTGTCTGTTTTTACTATTGCCCATAACGACTCATCACCAGGTCGTGCCGACCGCTCAGAGTCCTATTTATTCGTCGGGTCGTTGTTCATTTCTTCGTTTCATATATCAGTTGCACAACGCCTGATTTAAATTTATTTGTTCTAATCAAAGTTAAATTTATTCGTTCTTTCAAGTCTTCAAATAGAGGTTTACCACTTCCTAATACTATCGGATGAACGGATATTCGGTAAATGTCAATAAGTCCAAGTTGTATAAATGTTTTAATCAGACTTGCTCCACCATAAAGCCAAATGTCCTTACCTTCTTGGTTTTTGATATTTGTTACTTCATCTGAAATTCCTGAACTGATAAATATTGCGTCTTGGTTTTGTCTGTTTTGTTTTGAAAATACATATTTTCTCTTTGAGTGAACTCCTTCCCAAAGTTTCAATTCCTTTTCACCTGCGGTTATTTCAGGTTGAAAGTTACCCCACGTATCATAACTTACTCTGCCATAAAATATGGAGTCAATGGTTGATAGAAAACTGTCAAACTCCATATCATCGTCCATTATGCACCAATCTATTTCTCCATTAGGACCTTCAATAAATCCGTCAAGAGTTACCGCTAAGTCTAAAACTATTTTTCTCATTTGATTAGTCATTTAATGAATTTATACCTTGGTCTTTCAATCTTTCAAGGTGTTCTTTCATTGTCTTTACTTGTTCTGCCGGGTGTCCTTGCCAAATTGTTACTTCTCCAATAACTCTGAAAGGTTGAGTTGAGCGGAAAGATTGTGTTGGATTTCCAGGGAATTTCTTGTCGGTCAAGTCTGGATCATTTTCAATTTCCCCTGTTGGTTCTACCAAATAAATTCTTTCTCGTCCGTCACCAGATGCAAGTTCAGCCCCCCAAATTGCAGCGTCTAATGTCCCTGTCAAGAAAATATACTTGGCGTTCTTCTTTTGTCCGTAATTTGAGTTATAGCCAACTTCAATCAGGTCGCCTACTTTCAAGTCTGCCTTTGTCCCGTGAAAATATGTTTGTGTGAAAGGTGTTGCTCCTTGTCTGTTTGATTTCAGCCCGTTGTTGTTTTGCTCCATTGTCACTGTTTATTATTTTACTGTGTGCTTGTATTTTGGGTAGCTGTTATTTATATTGCCCGCTAACATCTTGGTGTTTTATTCGCCGTAATTACCCACCAAAGTTATTGAAAAGAAGTTGATTCACAAATTTTCACAAAGATTGATTCAATTGGGACAATTTCGATGACGACACGAGTTGTAGGATTGAACCTTGTGACCACAATGATTGCAACTTAACTTGCATACGCTGTGAATCAATGTCGCATGCTTTGATTTGTAATATTTCCATTCTGCGAAGTCCGACAGAATAGGTAAGCATTGGAATGGCTCTGTGCTTTATGTTGTTTGTTACCGTGATCATGTGTTGCACTTCCTGCAATGACAAAACTATGGGGAGTTTTTTCTCCTTGCGAGGCCGTCTTACGTGGAACTCTTCCTATTTGCGATGGCAAACGTCTACACAAAAAATCTTGAAAGCACTGATAGGCTTGTTTAGATTCATAATGATTATTAATTGAAGTTATTACGCTTCAAAATTATCACTATTCTAATTTACCGACAGGTTTAGTTCAACGATATAGTTCCAACTCAACATCAAACAGCTCTATCTCCACGCGAAAAACAAAAGTCTGCCGGTCTACCTGATTACCCGGGAGATGAGCCGATTGATGGATGGCGTGACCAACCTGAAACACAGGTGCTTCGTTCAGCTCTTATACGGATGCGGGTTGCGCCTGAACGAACTGCTTCAGCTGAAGCTGCATGATGTGGATTCGAAAAACAGAATCATCCTGATTAGAAATGCCAAGGGAGGGAAGGACCCTGTGGTGATGCTTTCCCACCGGTTGCTGGATTCCCTCAGACGCTATTACAAGGAATATCACCCTGCGGCATAGCTTTGCGACGCATGTCACCGATATTGCCCAATCAAAAATCAAAAGCCCGCTCGATTTGCTTTGATGCCGCAGACTCTCCGGACTGCTGCGCTTGATGGGGAGTGACCTGCTCAGTATCTTCTTCCGCATCGTACCACCCCACCATGCAGCGTTTTGGGCCCCTCCTTCGTTGGCTCCTAATGTCTGCGTTTACATTCTTTTCATTTCTGAACTTTATGCTCTCCTCTATATAACAGGGAGTGGATACATCGATTGAATAAGGTTGTAACAAGGAAGCACCTGCCAAGATCCGGCGAAGTATCAGCGAAATACCTGCTCATCCATATTTTTTTGTAACCGATTGAACCTGGAGGATGTCATATCACCATAAAAAACAAAAGCAACCGATGCGGGGTGTCCCGATGGCGCGCAAAAGGAGTCCCTCGCTGATTGCTCAATGGTTTTCCAATCAACAACAAACAGTGGTATGATACAGAAAATAGTTCTATTTTTTCTTCTTGGAGGCATTCTTTTGCCCATGCATGCACAAATACACGGCACGGTACTCGATACCGACAGCAATCCCATTGAATTTGCCAACGTGGCTCTTTATACCGTGCCCGACTCCACGCTGATCGCCGGCACCATCACCAACCAGGAGGGTCACTTTTCCCTCAACAGCGACTACAAGAGCGATGCTTTTCTCCGGATATCCTTTATCGGGTATGAGACAAAGGTGGTGGAGGCTGCCATTGGTCAGCGCATCGCGTTGAAGCCCGAGACCACCGAGCTGGGAGAGCTGGTGGTCAACGGTGACTTGCCCCGGATCCGGGTGCGGAACGATGCCCTGGTGACAACGGTCGAGAACACGGTGCTGAGTAAGGCGGGCACTGCCGATGATCTGTTGAAACGGTTGCCGGCAGTGACGGGCGACGACGGTGCTTATGAGATCTTCGGCAAGGGGGCTGCCAAGATCTACATCAATAACCGGGAGATGCGCGACCCTTCGGAGCTCGACCGCATGTGGAGATCGTCTACAATCCCGGTGCACGCTACGATGCCTCGGTGAAGGCGGTGATCCGCATCCACACCGTGCGGAAGGTAGGTGACGGCTTCGGCTTCGACCTGCGCTCCACTTACCTGCAGACCGAGAACACCGACCTACGGCAACAGCTCAACGTGAACTACCGCAACAACGGCTGGGATCTCTTCGGCACCCTCAAGTATGAACGGCATGCCTACTTCCAGGAGAGCATCATCCGGCAGTCCACCTATGTGGATACCCTCTGGACGCAGGAGAATCAGCTACGTGTAGATGGACTCTCCAATCCCCTCACCGTCGTGGCCGGCATCAACTACGAGTTCTCACCCAAGCAGCAGTTGGGGATGAAGTACACCCTCACCACTTTTCCCGGCAAGAACCAGGACATGGCCTCCACCAGCAGTGATGTGTATGCCGACGGTCAGTTTTACGACCGGCTGGTGAGCCGTGACGACCAGCAACAGGATCTGCAGCCCCGCCACCGGCTCAACAGCTATTACAGCGGCACCTTCGGCAAGCTGACGGTCGATTTCAACGGTGACTTTTACCGCAGCAGCCAGACCACCCGGTCGAGCATCACCGAGAGCAGTGAGGAGCAGGATGACCGCGCCATACGCTCCGAGAACCATATCTACAACCGGCTGATCGCTGCCCGTACCATCCTCACCCATCCGCTGCTGGGGGGTACCCTCTCGGTGGGGAACGAGTTCACCCGTACACATCGGAAGGATGACTACCGGACCAGTAACCCGATGATCCCTTCCTCCGGAACTGAGATTCAAGACCAGAACCTCTCCTTCTATGCTGAGTACAACCGCGCTACGCCCATCGGACAGATTACCGCCGGTCTTCGTTACGAGGATCTCTACTGGGACTATTTCCGTGACGGGGTGCGGAACGATGAGCTGAGCAGGAGCTACAGCCAGTGGTTCCCCGCGCTCACCTACAGCAACCAATTCGGCAACCTGCAACTGCAGATGGGCTATTCGGTGAAGACGGTTCGTCCCGCCTATTGGCAGATGGGCAGCAATATCTTTTACGCCAATCGCTTCACCATGCAGACCGGTAACCCCTTTCTGAAACCCACGACCCTGCACGATGTCTCAATGATGGGCTCCTGGAGGTTCTTGCAGCTGGCGGTATCCTGGAAGCAGCAGAAGAATGCCATCATACAGTGGGCCGAACAACTGGAGGAGAACCCGGCGGTCACCCTCTTGTCGAACATCAACATCAATCAGATACCCAGCCTCTCTGCTTTCCTCACGGCGTCGCCCAAATTCGGGATCTGGGGTCCCCAGGCAAGCATCGGCCTCACCGCCCAATGGCTGGAGATGGAGATACGGGGTGAACAGGTGCGGATGAACCGGCCCATGCCCATCGCATCGTTCAACAACTCTTTTTCATTGGCCAAGGGGTTTCTGGTCAACCTCGATTCCCGCTTTCAGGGCAAGGGGTTTCATCAGAATTTTCGTACCACACGGAACCAGTTCGTGGTCGATGCCGGCATCACCAAATCCTTCTTAGAAGACAAGCTATCGCTCACCCTCAAGGGACACGACCTCTTCCACGGCCGCAAGATGGGCATCTTCGCCTTCAACGACCGGCTCGACATCTTTCAGTACTCCAAATGGGACAGCCGCGAGCTGGAACTCACCGTGCGGTACAAGTTCAACACGGCCAGGAACCGATACAAGGGAAACGGTGCAGGCGACCGGGAGATCAATCGCATGATCTGATAGTGTAAACTGAATGGGAAATGGAGCTGATTACAGGCGATGCTTGATAAACGTGCCATTATCCAATTCATTAAAAGCCTGATCCAGTTCTTCATTTGTATTCATGACAATTGGACCACCCCATGCAACCGGTTCTTTCAACGGCTTGGCCGCCAACAGGACAAACCTGGCACCCTGATCCCCTGAACGGACTACAACCGCATCGTTTGTGCTGCTGTTTTTATCCAGTGAACCAAATAAAACGGCGCAGGACTTATTTTCAAACTGCGACAGGGTCTCATCAACGGCAAGTGTTCCGTCCAGCAAATAGATAAACAGCGTTTCGTCATTGGGTGTTTCGGTGTAGCGCCATGTGCTGTGGGAAGCCAGATTTACATCAATATATTTGACTGTTACGTATTTGCTTTCAAAAACACCCGTTTTACCCTTGTAAGTGCCGGCAAGAATTCTCACTGCCGCATTTTCTTCTTCCACAAGGGTGACTTTCTCCTGTGTAATATCGCCATATGCCGGAGGGGTCATTTTGTCTCTTGCGGGTAAATTCACCCAAAGCTGACATCCCAGCATTCTGTCAGATTCTTTGGGCATTTCCTGATGTATAATGCCGGAACCGGCTGTCATCCATTGGCATTCCAGGTCATGGATGGTTCCCCTGTTTCCCAGACTATCCCCGTGTTCAAGCTTGCCTTTAATTAAATAGGTGATGGTTTCAATACCTCTGTGGGGATGCCAGGGAAACCCCTTAATGTAGTCTCCCGGGTCGGTAGAATCAAATCCGTCAAGCATTAAAAACGGATCAAAATCAACAATGTTGCCTGGTCCCAGTACACGGCGCAAATGTACTCCGGCTCCATCAATGGCATGCTCTCCCCTGATAATTTGGGTTGCTTTTCTTTTATTCATCATTGTCATCTTTTATTGATTATATCTTTGCGACAATTTGTCATTGATTGGTGTTACTTTTAGTATTGAATGAAAATCCTCCTTACCCCTTGACGAAGTACTCACGATAGATTTCAGGACTGGATATTCCGGTGATGCCGACCCCTTGTGATGGCTTTTACTCCTTATCATAAGGAGGGATCCGGATATCCATCTTTTTGGGTCCCAGTGTGCGCCCCAGGTTGTAAATCTGCAGGTTCTCCATGTTGTACCTGCCGGCTCCGAGCGACATCAGTTGGTGTAACTGATCCAGATGGTTTTGATAGACGCCCCTGGGATTGGTGTTGTTTTTTGTCGCAATGGATGCAGCCATTCCCACCACTTCTCCCATCATTCCCGTTGTACGCATCACCCTCACGGTTCCTAACGCTACATGGGTCACACTTATGTTTCTTCCTGCCATGAACAGGTTGTCCACATTGCGGGAATAAAAGCAACGATAGGGAACAGGATAGGGGTGGATGGGTTTATGCACTGCGATTGACTTAAATTCGGCACCGGGAAAATGCTCCTTGTTCTTTGGATCCGGATAGTGGAGATCGATGGTCCAGGTTGTGGGGACAGACGCATCGGGATAGACGACGAAGTTGGTGATGTCCTGTTCTGTGAGGATCAGATCTCCCAACAATCTGCGGGACTCTCTCTTACCGGCAATATAGGCAATCCATTCCAGCTCTCTTTTTTTGTACTCTTCCGTGTATGCGCTTCTGTTCTTCAGGTAGGACCAGTTGGAATATACCACCAGCATGCCATAGTCTCTAATTCTTTCGAAGTCGGATATTTGATCAAAATTCATTCCTGTTTCCCAAGTCCACTCTCCCATGGTTACTTTTTGAACGTTGTCATCGTTAAAATCCAGCCCATAAGCAAACTCAGGGAAAGAAGATGCATCGTCTCCCTCTCTAGCGTACCACTGTACAGATGCACCCATCGTCATTTTATCGGGAGTTTCCGGCGCCGTGGTCTCATTGAAATCAGCCTTGCTTTCTCTGCCCATCGCAAAATCAGCTCCGGCCAGATATCCGATAGTCCCATCTCCTGTGCAATCTGCAAACAGAGGTGCTGAAAAGCCCAATTCTTCCGCCGTTTCAATATTCCTGGCAATCACCCTTCGGATATTGCTGCCATCTTTTTCAACACTGAAAGCCCTGAAATTCAGAAACAGACGAATGTTCCTTTCGGCATTGACCATTTCAAGCTTCTTCTCATCCTCGTAATAATCTCCTGGTTGCGCGTTACCTCCCCTCAGGGGAGCGATCT
Source organism: Proteiniphilum sp. (assembly GCA_016839025.1). Taxonomy (GTDB): domain Bacteria; phylum Bacteroidota; class Bacteroidia; order Bacteroidales; family Dysgonomonadaceae; genus Proteiniphilum. Next base: position 3,489 of record JADLKK010000017.1, on the reverse strand, counting down.
CGTTGACAACATCCCCCAGTTTCGGGTAAGGATCGACTTTTATCCTGCCTCCCAGATGAACCCTCACTTCAGAACTATTGTTTCCCCCTAGCACAGGCCTGTCCTGAATCAGGGCAACCTGTAAACCCATTCGGGATGCGGTGATTGCTGCGGCTGTGCCGGCAACACCTCCTCCTATTACCACAAAATCAAACTCACCTGCTTCAGGTATTGTTTTCGGTAATCCCCGTTGCTCTTTCCTGAATGCATCCAATGATTCCAGCTCATTGGGGGGAGGAAGGTCATCCATGGTGAAATAGATGGCATCACAACGGCCGTTGAATCCTGTAAGATCCCTCAATCCTATCTTGACGATTGGTTGCGTGATATTTATTTTCCCTGCCTTCTGCCATTCCCAGGTATCACTTTGCACACCCAATATGTGGGCGTTCAATGGTCTGTCGTTGATTGTTACCTGGAACTTTCCGGGGCCTTCAGCTGAAGTCCAGGGAGATGTCCAGTCGTAGGTTCTGACATAAACATTGTATTCTCCCAATTTCGGGAAATGGACCCTTGTGGTTGCATCACTCACCGGTTTCCCCAAACCATGGGCCATCAGATAGGATGACCCCATCAGGTCCATGAACTGTTGGTCAACCACCCATCCCCCCCTGTTCTCGAAACTTTCAGCTTCAATAAACACAGATTGAGCATTTGATGGCACGTGAAATAGAGATAGAAATAGGAGAAAGAAAATTTCCACAGTTATCCGTTTCATATGATGTGATAATCCGGTGATACGCACCCTTTTGTTAAATTACCATTTTGTCAAAGGTATCACTTTTTTCTCAAACTTTCACTTTTTTTGGGGGAAGTCTTTCACCACAGGAGGAGTGAGACAACTGAAATGGGACTTTTTTTTATATATTTCTAATAACATGGGGGTTATTTATTAAATTATTTGTATTATTGCTGTCATAAAACATGAGTTACCCAAGTCAAAGGGTTTTTATGCAGGTTTTTTTCTTTTTTTATGGCCAAACTCTTTTAAAAATATTATTATATGGATTCTTCACGCAGATCATTTCTAAAGAAAGCAGCAATAGGAGCTGCCGGTATTACGATTGTTCCCAATACGATCCTTGGGAAAGCCCACGGCCACACCTCACCCGGCGACAAGCTGAACATAGCCGGTATTGGTGTGGGGGGGATGGGCCGGCGCAACCTGGCCAACATGAAGAGCGAGAACATCGTGGCGCTGTGCGATGTGGACTGGAAGTATGCCGCCAAGACATTCAAGGACTACCCCAAGGCCAGGCAATTCAAGGACTGGCGGGAGATGTTCGACACGATGGGCAAGTCGATCGATGCCGTCATGGTTGCCACGCCCGACCATACGCACGCCGGTGTGGCGGCCCATGCCATCACCTTGGGTAAGCATGCCTACGTGCAGAAACCTCTTACCCACAGCGTATACGAGTCGAGGTTGCTCACGCGGCTGGCAAAGAAGCACCAGGTGGCCACTCAGATGGGCAATCAGGGTAACTCGTTCGACTGGTGTCGTCGTATTGCCGAGTGGGTTGAATCGGGGGTGATAGGAGAGGTGTACGAAGCGCACTGCTGGACCGATCGTCCCATATGGCCCCAGGGACTTTCTGAACCCAAGGGGGATCATGCCGTACCTGGCACACTTGACTGGGACCTTTTCATCGGGCCTGCTGCAAAGCGGCCTTACAACCCGGCCTACACCCCCTGGAACTGGAGGGGATTCTGGGATTTCGGTACCGGTGCCCTCGGTGACATGGCCTGTCACATCATGGACCCACTCTACTGGGCCCTCGACCTGAAGTATCCGGTGAGCGTTTCAGCCAGCTCTACACTCTCGAATCTCTACTCACCCCCTCAGGCACAGGTGGTCACCTACAGGTTTCCGGCGCGTGCCCCGAAAGGGAAGGTTAACATGCCGGAGGTGAAGGTGTATTGGTATGATGGAGGACTACTGCCCGATCGACCGGAAGAGCTGAAAGATGGTGAGATGATGGGTGATTCTAACGGTGGCATTATCCTGGTTGGCACAAAGGGCAAGATCATGACCGGTTGTTACGGCATGAATCCCACACTGTTGCCCACTTCCCTGATGGCCGACTTCACCGAACCGGATCCCACTCTTCCGAGGGTGAAAGGTGGCAACGGTGACATCTGGTCGACCAACGCACACGAGCAGGATTGGATCAGGGCAGCCAAGGAGTCCGCAGGGAGCAGAAAGGAAGCCTCTTCCAACTTCCAGTTCTCCGGTCCCTTCAATGAGATGGTGGTGATGGGTGTTCTTGCCACGCGTCTCTCGGGTCTGCAGGGATTGCACCGTGAGCTGCAATGGGACGGTGAAGAGATGAAGTTTACCAATATCTCGCCCAGCGACAAGATCAAGATCGTCACCGTGGATGAGTATGCGGTCATCGATGGTGATCCCAGGTTCGACCGGCGCTTTGCCGAGTTCAACGCGCTGGAGATGGCCAACGAGTGGATCAACCACACCTATCACAATGGGTTCACGTTGCCCGCGATGCCCAAGAAGTAACCAATCATTCGGAAGAGGTGTCTTCTTACCTGTGGACACCTCTCCTTTATATATTCAAGAAGATTATGAAAAAGATACCAACATTATTGTTCATCTCTCTGGCATTGTTGATGCTGCACAGTGCCTGTGGTTCAGTACCAGGTCAGACCAAGGCCGAAAAGGCGGGCTGGAAGCTCTCCATGCAATCATACACCCTGCATCGTTTCACGGCAGTGGAAGCGTTGGACAAGACACAACAATTGGGGTTGAAGTTCATCGAGATTTATCCCGGTCAGAAGATGGGTGCAGAATTTGGGGATGCGGTCTTCGGTTACTCCCTCACTGAAAGCGACCAGGCGAAGCTCAAGGATATGGCCGCCTCAAGGGGGATCAGGATCATCTCTTCTGGGGTGTGGACCGCCAAGCGGGAGGAATGGGAAAAGATCTTCCGTTTCGCCAGGAGCATGGAGCTCGAGTTCATCAGTGCAGAACCGGCGCTGGATGACTGGGACCTGGTGGAGGAGCTCTCCAGGGAACACGCCATCAAGGTGGCGGTGCACAACCACCCCAGCGAGAACTCCTACTGGAAGCCGGAAATACTGCTCCAGGCGATCGATGGCAGGTCCGAACTACTGGGTTCATCGGCTGATATCGGTCATTACAAGAGGATGGGACTTGACCCCCTGGAGTGTGTCAAGCAACTGGAAGGAAAGATTATCTCTTTCCACTTCAAGGACATCGCTCCCCAGGGTAGCGAGGGAACGCTGGAAGACGTGGTCTGGGGAACGGGTCTCCTGCAGGTAGACCAGATACTGAAGGAACTGAAAAGACAGCAGTTCGAGGGTTACTTCACCATTGAGTATGAAGCGAACTGGGAAAACAACCTCCCCGAGATACAGGAATCGATCGATTATTTCAACAAAGTGGTAGATACCTTTATGTAGACAGGAAAT
>JADLKK010000141.1 GCA_016839025.1 Proteiniphilum sp. | reverse complement strand
TGCTTGAGGTGGAATAAAGTGTGAAAAACAGGTTTAAAATCGCCCGATCCTGTCGTTTTTGGTTAAACTGTGCAAAATTGGGGATATTTCTGTTCAATAGTTATGTTTTATAACACAAAATCGCTTATCTTTGCAATGTGTTTTTCATGGTATTAGATTTAAGGTTAACAATGAAGATTGGTTGTCGTGAGACAACCTTTCCTTTTTTATACCCCTCCCTTTTTTATTTTCACAATTTATAAACGTTACCCTTTGTCTTTGTGGCTGGTTTATTGTTATTTTTGTGTGGCAATAGTTTGACAGCAGAAATGGAGTTACGTACACACATAGAAATTCCCAGATCAGATATATCGATTGATCACCACAGGCAGATGATGCTGTTTGGTTCCTGTTTTTCCGGGGAAATTGGCAGGAAGCTGACGGAGCACAAGTTTCGGGTAGAGATCAATCCTTTTGGTATTCTTTACAATCCTCTTTCGGTGTTGTTTGCCATTGAGAGACTGATCTCCGGAGTACCTTTCACGAGTGACGATCTGTTTTTCCACAACGGTTTGTATCACAGCCTGCAACACCACGGATCCTTTTCATCACCCCAAAGGGAGGATGCGTTGCAGCGGATGAATGACCGTTTTGAACAGGCTGTGGCATTGCTGCCGCACGCCACTCTTCTGGTGATCACTTTTGGAACAGCCTGGGTTTATCGGTGGAAAGAGAATGACCAAGTTGTTGCCAACTGCCACAAGCTGCCACCGCAACAGTTCCACCGGGTTCGTCTGACCCCCGGGGAGATCACCCGGGAGTGGGAGGGACTCCTTTCTCGGCTATTGCTGCTGAATCCGGAGATGCAGCTGCTTTTCACGGTGAGCCCCGTACGTCATTGGGGGGATGGAGCGCATGAAAACCAGCTTAGCAAATCGATTCTTCATCTGGCGATCGACGCACTGCAACGCCTTTTTCCACAACAGGTTGCCTATTTCCCCGCATACGAACTGCTGATGGATGAGCTGCGGGATTATCGTTTCTATGGAGAGGATATGCTGCACCCATCCTCTCTTGCCGTAGACTACATCTGGGATCGATTTTCCCTGGCCTTCTTCAGCAGGGAGACTCAAAAGGTGAACAGGGAGTGGAGCTTGCTTCGACAGGCATTGGAACACCGACCCCTACATCCCGGCAGTGAGGCATTTCAACAGTTCCGTCGCCAGACAGCTGAGCGGCTGGAAGCATTTGCCAGGCGGTATCCGGGCATCACATTGGACGAAGAGAGAATACAGCTAACCTTGCGTGATAATAGATTATGAAGAGAACTATTCAACAGATCGCATCTCAGTTGCAATTGCCGCATAAGAACCTGAGACCGGCAGAGATTGAGCAGTTGCTTACCGACAGCAGACGGCTCTCCGTTCCGGAGACAACTCTCTTTTTTGCACTGGAGACACGCAGCAATGATGCGCATGCGTTTGTTTCCGATCTCTATGAGGAAGGGGTACGCAATTTTGTCGTGACAAAGATGCTCCCGGAGTGGAGTTCCCTTAACGATGCCAATTTTCTCAGGGTGAAGAGTTGCCTCCTGGCACTGCAGAAAGTTGCCTCCTGGCATCGGTCACAATTTGAGATACCGGTTATCGGGATCACCGGTAGCAACGGTAAGACGATCGTTAAGGAATGGCTCTATCAGCTACTGGAAAAGGATTACAACATCACCCGCTCTCCCCGTAGCTACAATTCGCAGATTGGAGTGCCCCTTTCCGTCTGGCAGCTGGATGAGAAGTCAGAGTTGGGTATTTTTGAAGCCGGGATCTCAATGCCTGATGAAATGGAGTGTCTGGAACCGGTGATCAGGCCTACTATTGGTGTGCTCACAAAGATAGGGGAGGCACATCAGGAGAACTTTACCTCTCTCCAGCAGAAATGTATGGAGAAGCTGGAGCTCTTTGTCAATTGTGATGTTTTTATTTTTGACGAAGACAATGAACTGGTTTCACGCTGCGTCGATCTGATGGTGCTCTCCCAGAAGACATTCTCCTGGTCAAGAAAAAACCGGGAGGCTCCGCTCTTTATCTCTGCAGTGGAAAGAAAAGAGGATCAGACTGTGATCAGCTACTCCTTCCTTAGTTTTGACTATTCGTTTCGGATTCCGTTCTCCGATGAGGCTTCGATAGAGAATGCCATCAACTGTCTGGCGGTAGCGCTCTATCTGCATGTTGCACCAACTGAGATTTCAGAGAGGATGATGCAGCTCGAACCGGTCGCGATGCGGTTGGAGCTGAGGAAAGGGAAGCAGGAGTGTCTGATCATCAACGATACCTACAATTCCGATATCAACTCCATCAGGATTGCATTCGACTTTCAGCAGCAGCGTCGTCTGGAACCTGCACTGCAGAAGACAGTGATCCTCTCCGATATCCTTCAAAGCGGATTGTCCCCCCGGTCACTCTACAGGAGGGTGGCCGAACTGGCAGAGCAAAGCGGTATCCGGAAGCTGATTGGCATCGGTCCTGAGATTTCGGCTAACGGGGAGCTCTTTGCCATTCCTGAAAGACAGTTTTATCCCTCCACGGATGAGTTTATCCGATCGGGCATCTGGAAATCATTCCGCGGGGAGCTGATCCTGCTAAAGGGAGCACGCCGTTTTCATTTTGAAAGGATCAGTACGCTGCTCGAGGAGCGGATACATGAGACACAGCTGGAAGTAGATCTCGACGCGGTGGTACACAACTTCAACTTTTATAAATCGAGACTGCATTCTCCCGGTAGACTGGTTTGTATGGTTAAGGCCAATGGCTATGGCACGGGTGCTGCCGAGATTGCCAAGACGCTACAGTACCATCGTTGCGATTACCTGGCGGTGGCAGTTGCCGAGGAGGGGATGCAGCTCAGAAAGGAGGGAATTACCCTGCCGGTGATGGTGCTCAATCCCGAGGTGAATGGATTCGAAGAGCTGTTCACACATGACCTTGAGCCGGAAGTGTATAACTTTCGTATTTTGGAGGTATACATCAAAGAGGCGGAAAGACGGGGAGTAACCGGTTACCCGATCCATCTGAAAATCGACAGTGGCATGCACCGTCTGGGGTTTCTTCCCGAACAGATTCCGGAGCTTGCCTCCCGGCTGGCCGCTCAGAAAGGGCTGAAAGTGCTTTCGGTATTCTCCCACCTCTCTGCCAGTGAGAGTTGGATTTTCGACGATTTCACCCGGCAGCAGATGGAGACCTTCCGGCAGGCTGCCCATGATATCGAACAGGCATTGCAATACCGTATATGGAAGCATATTCTCAACTCTGCCGGCATGGAACGCTTTCCCACTGGGGAATGGGACATGGTACGGCTCGGGATCGGTCTCTACGGCATCAGCGCCAGTGGCCTGCAGGGATTGAAGAATGTCTGCACGCTGAAAACCACCATCCTGCAGATCAAACAGGTGTCTGCCAATGAGACAATCGGTTACGGAAGAAAGGAAAAGCTGCAACGTGATGCCCGCATCGCCACGATTCGCTTCGGCTATGCGGACGGCCTCAATCGTCAATTCGGCAATCGTAAGGGGAAGGTGCTGATCAACGGCATGCTTGCCCCAATCGTAGGGAATGTGTGCATGGATCTCTGCATGGTGGATGTGACCGACCTCCCTGCCGAAGAGGGTGATACGGTGATTCTTTTCGGTGAGGGACTTTCTGTTATCGAGCAGGCCGAATCGATCGGAACCATTCCCTATGAGATCCTCACCTCGCTCTCACCTCGCGTGAAACGAATTTATCTGAAAGAATAACGCCTTTCCCGTGGTTCCTCTTCCCTTGCTCTTTCGTGTCAGCACAAAAAAAACAACCCGATCGTTCGATCGGGTTGCTTTTTTTGTGTGTCTGTAGCGCGTCTGCTTAGTCTACAAAGAAGATAGCAACACGGTTCCAGTCATTTTCTGCATAGGGCTGTTCGGTATCACCCTTCCAGTCGATAGAGATGCGATCGCTGCTGATGCCATAGTCATTGGTCAGGGCATCGGCTACGGCTCTTGCACGCCTTTCAGAGAGTGCGAAGTTGTATTCAGGCGTACCGGTCTGTGCATCGGCATAAGCAACAATGTTTACCTTAGCGTTGGGGTTGGCCTTCATGTATTCGGCAGTGTTGTGGACGCTGATCTGCTGACCCTTGTCGATCTTGGCAGAGTTGATGCGGAAGAACACCACGTTGGGTACATATACAGCTTCGTTCACTACAGTCGGTTCTACCTCAGGGCATTCGGGGCAGGACTCTGGTCTGAGTCTCAGCTCTTCGTTCTCGGCACGCAGTCTGTTGATCTGGCTGTTGAGGTCGTTGATCAGGTTGTAGTCCATCAGCTCGGCAGGAGTGAAATCCTGTTTGCCACCCAGACCGAACTT
>JADLKK010000140.1 GCA_016839025.1 Proteiniphilum sp. | reverse complement strand
TCACGATTCTTCATCTCCTCAATGAACGAAGTTTCCTGCCATCCTTCTTGATTGGTAAAGGCAGTACCGTCCGATTTCAAATAGCTATTCACAAATTTTCTCGTCAAACCGGGACGTCCCTGAGTGGGAACCAAGGTGTGTGCCGTGGCATTGTGATAAATTTCGAGACTTAAATCGAACTTCATGGCAAGGATATACTCATCAATGCTGGCATCTTCCTGTGCGAAAAGTGTCAGGTAGTCCTTGTTTGGATTGCCTGTACTGTACAGCTTATAGGGGCCTTCTTTGATCAGTTTTTCAGCCGCAGCAGCCGACTGTTGGAGATAGTATTGGTAGTCATTACCCTCAAGGTTGAGGTTGTGGTATTTCCGGTAGGTTCCTTCGTAAAGGCAGAAACGTGCTTTCAGCGCCAGGGCAGCCCACTTGTTGACACGATAGGTACTTACCTGGGCGGGTAGGTGCTCAATGGCATAGTCAATGTCTTCGATCATCTTGGTCATTACCAGTTCGCGTGAATCCCGCGGCTTGTACAGATCCTCATCAGCCGATCCCAGCTCCTTGTCGTACCAGGGTACATCCCCGAACCGCTTCACCTTCTCGAAATAGAAGTAGGCTCTGAAGAATCGCGTCAGGGCTGTGTATTTCACAATGGCTGCTTCATCTTCACACTGGTCAATATAGACCAGCAGTGTATTCATTTTCCTCAGGTCTCCCCAAGACCATCCTCCCCCTGAATTGGGGACTGTTCTCCTGTTTCCTCCAATCATCTCGGCAGAGAGGTTTTGTTGGACGTAGAGGTCGCTCTGGTCGTCATAGGGGGATTTATCCAACAGGTTGTTGTAAAACGTGTTACTGAACATCTGGAGGTCGGTTTCCGTCTTGAAATAAGCTGCCGGCGAGATTTGGCTCAGCGGTTTGGTATCAAGCAGATCATCGCATGCTGTCAAACCGGTTATCAGAGCAATCGCTATTATAATATATCGCTTCATAGTGATGATTCCTTATTGTTGATTAAAATGTAAGATCTATACCAAACATATACGTCTTGGCCCAAGGATAATAGGCGTTCTGGTACACGACATTTGATCTGTCGATCACTGCTTCCGGGTCGACATACTCCGAGTTCTTCTTGATGGGAGCCCAGTAGCAGAGATTTTCACCCGAGAAATAGAGACGAACCATATCCAGTTTGATCTTTCTGGTCAAATTTTCCGGTATGGTGTATCCGACCGTCAGGTTTTTGAATCTCAAATAGCGCAGGTTCTGAAGGTAGCGGTCATTCACCTTGCTCATGGGCCCTGATGTGGCCGAGTAAGCCATCGGTCTGGTGAAATAGGCGTCCGGATTGTCCTCCGCCCATACCTTCTCGAGGAAATTCTTCGGCAGGAAGGAGAGATAGGGATAGGAGTAGGGTCCCCAGAAGTTCATCATCTGTCCATGGGGATACCAATAGTGGTTGCCTGTTCCCTGGAAGAACGCGGAGATGTCGATGCCTTGCCACCTCACATTGGCATTGAACCCATAGGAAAGGCTGGGAAGTGAATTCCCCAGGATCTTGCGATCTCCGGGATCATCTACTGTGTTGCTGCCTATTCCCAGAATCTTGTTGCCGTCGGTGTCGAGAAACTTGAGGTCACCTCCCTGCCACCCTCCGGTGATACGGTTGTTGATGTAACTCAGATCCACTTCCTGTGCATACGCCTGTGCTTCTTCCCTGCTTTGGAAAAGTCCATCGGTCACAAAGCCCCAGATTTCCCCAATTCTCATTCCTTCGTAATAATCCTTGGCAAACGATTTTTCCGGGTTGTCGTATTTGGTGATCACACTGCTGTAATCGCTGAGGTTGAATCCAAAACCATACTCCAACGGTTTATTGGCAAAAGTGCCTTTATCTCTCCAGTTGATGGAAAATTCATACCCTTTGGTCCGCAGGTCAGCTGTGTTCATTTGTGGAGGAGTGGCGCCATAGACACCGGGAAGAGCAACTCCATCGGTCAGCATGTCTTCGGTATCGCGGATGTAGGCGTCACCGACAAAATTGAGCCGGTTGTTCAGGAAGGTCATATCCAGACCCACGTTCCATTGCTTGGAGGTCTCCCATGTCAGGTCGGAAGCTACAGGTGCCCCAATGGTAGAGTATTTGCCCATTGTACTCCCCTCACCGAAGGAATATCCGGCAAATTCACTGATAGAAATAAGACGTAGATAGGCATAGTAGGAAGAGACGTTCTGGTTGCCCAGGGTGCCGTAGGAGCCTCTCAGCTTGAGGTTATCCACATATTCACGTGCAGGTTCGAAGAATGACTCTTCGGAGATTCTCCATCCCACTGAAGCGGAGGGGAACCAGCCCCAGCGGTGTCCTGCCGCAAAACGGGAGGTGCCATCGTAACGGCCACTGACTTCAAACAGGTAGCGGCCTTCGTAATCATAATTGATGCGACCAAAGTATCCCATCAGCGCATATTCATTCTGACCACCTCCTACTCCGGTGAGGGTATTCCCATCCGAATCCGGTCCGACAAGATCCAGGTCGTCCAACTCGGTGGAGGCGAGGTTTTGTCCCCACGCTGATACGTTTTTCAATTTCAGTGTCTCGTAATTGAGTCCGGCCACTCCCGTCAGGTTGTGCACCTCGTTGAATGTTTCGTTGTAGGTGGCGAAAATATTGGTAGAATAATAATTGCGGGTATTCACCGCTTCATCCAGCTGATTCGCACCGGCACCAGAACTGTAATACTCCATTGGCCCATCGGGATAGATTCTGTACGGTATATGGTTGGAACGGCTCATGTTGCGTGCTTGATACAGACGATATGTAAAATCGGCTGTAACGCTCAACGCACTTATCGGCTTGATGACAAGCCGGCTGGTATTGGCGAAGTCGGTTGCAATATTTGTATTGCGGTGCGAACCTTCACCCAGTATGATATGACGTCCATTGGCTGTCTTATATGAGCCACCATAATAAGGAGTATCATAAACCCACGAACCATCCGGGTTCTGCATGGGGATGTTGGCCAACGCGTGCCTGGCACTGTAGCCGATGGTGTTGTCGACGCTTCCGTCTCCCAATGAGGTGTATTTGGAAGTATAGAATGACGTGTTGTTTGACAGGGTAGCCCACGGGTTGATGTTGAAGTCAATTTTCGAACGCAGGTTGTACTTTTCAAAGAGGTCGGGATGCTGCCTCTGTATGCCCTCCTGTTTGTCGTACGCCCCGGAAACAAGATATTTCACATCTTTTGATCCGCCATTGAATGATACGCTGTGTTTTTGTACCGGGCGTTTTGAGCGGTACATCATGTCCCACCAGTCATTGTTGCCATAGTATACCCATTGGTTTCTTCCGTTTCTCACATCCTCCACAACCCACGGACGATCGGGGTGCTCTGTCTTATCGTTCACGCGAGCCAGGAGCTGCTGCATATCCTGGTCGGTGTAATTGAAGTACAACGTTCCCGAATCTGCTTTCCAAAACTTGTTGACCGTATACACGGACCAGTATCCTCTGTTCTCGTAATCGGTTGATGTGGTTGATTCTTCCCATCCCAAACGACTGCTGTAACGCACCATGGCTTTTCCATCCCTGGCGGTACCCGATTTGGTCGTGACAAGAATTACGCCAAAAGCGGCTCGTGCTCCATACACAGCAGCAGCGGCAGCATCCTTGATCACAGAAATAGATTCCACATCGTTTGGATTGACGCGATTGAGATCACCCACGGCACCATCGATCAACACGAGCGGTTCGGCTCCATTGATGGAGGTTATCCCGCGCACATTGATGGCGGGTGTACTGCCGGGTCTGCCCGAAGAGGTGGTGATGTTCAGGCCCGGAACGGAACCCTGTAGCATATGGGTCACAGAGTGTGCCACGCGGTCTTCAAGCTCTTTGCCCCCTACAACCGACACAGAACCGGTCAGGTTGACTCGTTTCTGTGTGCCGTAACCAACGACAACCGCTTCTTCAAGAAGAACGGCATCTTCTTCCATATAAATGGTGACATCCGTTTGGATTGCCGAAACCGTCACATTTTGGGTGAGATACCCTACAAATGAAACATTCAGAACCGCTTCTCCAGATGGGACTTCAAGCGCAAAACTTCCATCCATGTCGGAAATTGTGCCCCTGGTCGTACCCTCGAGCTGCACCGTTACTCCCACCATGGGTTGCTGCTCAGCGTCAAAGACCTTCCCGGAGATTACCCTATTCTGAGCCGACAAGGAGATCCCTCCCCCAGCTATCAGCAGTAGCAATAAAACAAATAGTCTACATATTCTCATACAATCAATGTTTTAAAATTAGAAATATTTATGGTTATCAACATGTTTATTTTCTTTTGTACTCCTCAATTGAGAAGGGTTTTGGCCGCTCCATCTCCTCAGTCCAACTGTTCCCGAATTCATCCTTCACCGTAATACGCAAGTCTGCCTCTGCATTGTTTGCTTTCACCTTGAAGAAATGGGTAAACTTCTGTGTCACGAA